>JBGTCT010000183.1:0-2850 GCA_041748695.1 Aquaticitalea sp.
AGTTGAAATATTGACAAAAATGCAGCAAGATAAAACTTTGTTTTATCGACCAAAAAATTATTGAAATAATGTTTAATTTTCAAATATTATATTTAGTTTAAAAAAATGTTTATAATTTTTTGGAAAAGAAAAACAAACAAAGCTTGCAACAAATTTGACTTTGTTCAACTAGCAAAG
This sequence comes from Aquaticitalea sp., assembly GCA_041748695.1. Classification (GTDB taxonomy): domain Bacteria; phylum Bacteroidota; class Bacteroidia; order Flavobacteriales; family Flavobacteriaceae; genus JBPOFM01. Next base: position 178 of record JBGTCT010000183.1, read on the forward strand.
CAAAGAAACAAAGGTTCAGATAATCTTTATAAGTACTTGAACACAATATATAAATAAAGCTTTTAATTATTTATCTATACTATAATATAATAAATATATAAATATATACTAAATAGACATATACTTTTTCTAGTCTATAAGAAAAATTTTATTTTCTTATAGATTAGAAAAAGTATAAAATATGTTAAGTTTGCTTCAAAAACATTTTGTCTTACTTTTGGTTGTTAATATTTAAACTTCGTTCTAAAAAAAAGTAAAGCTTGTTTTCAAAAGTTTTGCCCACTTTTGCTTTGTTAAACTATATTTTAGTACATAAAATTATTTTATTAAATCGGAGTAAAATGGTCAACATAATGAATGTTGGCAATGCATTGCCACAAAGAAACACAAATCCAAACATTTCTGAAACAAGGAATATTCAGCCTGGAAATTGTAGACAAACGTTTTCAAATCAACCTTCTGGTCGTTTAAATTTTCTACGTCTAGGAACAAACTTTCTTGCTAACGGCATTAGAAGAACTACTCAAGCTGTCCAGTCTCGTTTCAGGCCTAGCGCTCAATCTAATAAAGTTACTGAACCTGTAGCTACGTTAAAAGACATTTTCATCTTAAACAAGAGGTATTTTTACCCAAAATCCGTACGATTATTTAGCTCTTCTGATAATTCAGAACAGCATCCTATTTTTACCGGACGATTTGTAAATTGGCTTACAAATAATAATGCAGGTATGCATGATGTAAATTTAGATCCAAAAACTGAAGATCCACATGGCTGTAAAACAATGTTAGATCTTTTAAAATCTAAAGAGATAGAGTTAGAATTTGAAGGGCTACTTGGGATTTGGCTATCAAAAATGCTTGATGTTGACGGTGACCATTTTGAAAAATTTGTCATAGGGGTAGGTCTTTTAAATTTTCGAAATTATAAAACAGCTGACTCGCTCGCAATAATTAATCGCACAGTTACTGCTCTAACAGAGGAAATGGAACGAATTAAGCTTCGTTATGCTATAATGTACTTAGGGTGGTGTTTTCATGCCTTAAGATATGATCAAGCGTTTTTTATTGAAAAAAAAGTGTATGGTGTTCAAAACTATTTAGTAGGACTATTAAGATAAGAGGGCAAAAGGATAAAAATCTAAATGAGGTCATGTATTCAATCGCATATCATAGAACCATCGAATTTTTTTCGACAAAAAATTTTACAACAAATACAGTAACAATGCGTTGTGTTTTTGATATTTTTCGAATTAAAGTTGAAGAAGGAGACAAAACATTGTTAACTATCTGCAGTTGTTTTCCTCTTGGACTGTTAGAAAATATTAAATGTTTTGGATGGAAAAAAGATTTAAATTTGGTAAATCTTTTTTCTTTAAAGCGAAAACAAAAGGTTTCATACCAAAAAGCTGAACAAAAAAAATACGACTCTATGGTAAATTTTTTTGAAGAATTTTCTCTTCTTACTACATTAGAAGAAATATTTGCTGATTATGACACCGACGAAAGACAAAATTCTATTAAAAAATGGTTGAAAGTAGACACGGTAAAATTAGACTATAGAGAAATTATGTCATCATATAATAAACTTATGGGTTTGAATTAGAGATGAATTTTGAGGAATAAAGTGTATAAAAATACATATCAATAATTTGGATCAAAATTTATTTGTACTAAAAAAATATATATAGTAATTTTTTAACAAAAACTATAAATTTAATAAATAAAATTTTATGCCTCAAGACCAAGAACCATTTATTACTGATACGGCTGAAGAAAGAAGTTTGCGTGAGAAAGCAGAGCCACAAAAAATACGAAATGACGCATTTGATTCTATTGTTAACACTGGAATTGAATGCCATGTAGCTTTACGTGTTGACGTTATTGACAAGCCTACAAAACGCCATCTTTTTTGTGGGCAAGTTGGTAAGATTGAAAATGTAGATCTTAGTGACAGCTACGAAGATCATTATTTAGTAACATTTATAGATTATAAAAAAGATCACGATGAATTTGCCCGATGTTTTGTAAAAAAAAAGGATCTTTTACCATTATTTTGTTTTGCTCCTGACATATATCGGAATTATAAAAGACGCGACCAAAGGTTAAGTATAAACCAAATACGAGATAGTTGGGAATTATTTCAGTTCGATGTTGCTCCACAATCTGAACTTACGAGTCATAAAAAAGTTTCAACTCGATTTAAAATTGGCCGACTTGTAACTATTCAAGTTAATTTTCAACAAGAACTGTCTGATGGCACAAGTTTTACTATACAAGCTGGTCAAACTGGAGTAATTTCTCAACTTAAAGATACTGATTATGTTGAAGTTACATTTTGGTCAATACCTTTTGGTATATTAGCGGTTACAAGAAAAAAGCTTGTTTCGTCATTTTTACCTTCATTTTTAGAAAACAACTTCGATCCGTTGAACTCTGCTAACAGTTCTTGGAAAAAAAAGATTTCTATTCATAAGGATTTTCTTTTTCCGTTGTATGTCCAAAATTTGGATGTAAACGATTTGGATGAAAACAATCTGTGATAATTAATATTATTTAACTCAATGAGTAAAGTATAGTTTTTATAAATGGAAAGTTATCGGTTTTATTTCGATAGTAAACTTATTAGTGTATATAGTTAAACTTACGACAAGTTTGCGTTTATAATATAAAACG
>JBGTCT010000184.1:0-8631 GCA_041748695.1 Aquaticitalea sp.
TCGAACCCCCGACCCCCTCGGTGTAAACGAGGTGCTCTGAACCAGCTGAGCTAATCGCCCTTCGTTATCGGACTGCAAATATAAATTAGTTTTCGGTATCGCAAAAGGTTTTTTGAAAAAATATTAAATAATTTCTGCCACTACAAAGGTACTGCCACCAACGTAAATCAAATCATCAATCGATGCGCAATGCTTCGCTTCTTTCAGGGCTTCTTCGACATTTGAAAAATAATTTCCCTTGAATCCATTGGCTGTGAATTTATGGTAAAGCTCTTCAGCATCATATCCTCTCGGTATATTGGGTTTGCAGAAATAATAGGCCGCATCTTTTGGTAAGATTGAAAAAAGCGATTCAACATCTTTATCATTCACAACTCCAAAAACCATGTGCAAATTATGGAAGCTCTCCTTCAAAAGCTGTTTTACTACATAGACGAAGCCTTCCTTGTTATGGGCGGTGTCGCAAATAACTTTTGGTTGCTCCTGAAGCGTTTGCCAACGACCTTTTAATCCTGTGTTCTTTACCACATTGAGCAAACCATTTTTAATGTGATTTTCTGAAACATTAAAAGCCTTGTTTTGAAGTATTTTAATAGTTTGTAGAACTGTCTTTATATTGTTTAATTGATAATCCCCTTTTAAATCACAATCAAATAATTCAGAAATTTCTTTATCTGCAAAATGTATTTTGGAATAGTTGTAATGCGCCAACATTTCAAAAACCGGTCGTGTTTCAGTTTGTGTTTCGCCAATGACCACAGGAACAGTTGGCTTGATGATTCCTCCTTTCTCCTTTGCAATGGCTTCAAGAGTGTTGCCCAAAAATTGGGTGTGATCCAAACCAATATTGGTAATAACGGAAATCAATGGTGTAATGATGTTGGTGGAATCGAGCCGTCCTCCCATTCCAACTTCAATTACGGCAATATCAACCTGTTCTTTAGAAAAATAATCAAATGCCAACCCAACAGTCATCTCGAAAAATGACAGTGAATTTGTTTCAAAAAAGGATCGATGCAGGTGCATAAAATCCACTACAAATCCTTCTCCGATTTCGTTTCCGTTAATTTTAATGCGTTCCCTAAAATCTTTCAGATGTGGTGACGTGTACAAGCCCACTTTATAGCCGGCTTCTTGAAGGATGGAGGCCAACATATGACTTGTTGATCCCTTTCCATTGGTACCAGCTACATGGATACTTTTAAAATTATTTTCCGGATTATTGAGATACTCCGCGAGAAGAAGGGTATTGTCTAAATTGGCTTTATAAGCAGTTTTACCTAGATTTTGATACATTGGTAACTGCCTGAACATCCAGTTGACTGTATCTTGATAGGTCATTTATTGCGTTACACTAAAGTCGATTTTTACAAACCCAATTTGATTTGCGGGGGCTTTAGAATCGGCTGGCCATTTATAGGTCAATGCCGTTTTTCGTGCAGCTTCATACAGACACAAATCGCCAGTAGTTCCTTTCTTTCCTGGAATTGCCTTTACAACCCGACCATCCCTATTGACATGAATTTCGACGACCACACGGCCTTCTTCATCACAATCAGGAATGACCTTACCATTGGTGGGTCTTCCGCGTCCATTTAATCCATAGCCTGTGCCATTTCCTCCGCTTCCAGTTCCAGGTTGTCCGAAGTAGCTCGGTGCATACGGATCACCATCCAATTGGCCTTTGTCGCCTGCTTGTCCATCTGGGCCTTCACCTCCTGTGGTCCTGCCATCTGATTTACTGACGCCTCCAATTAGCGCATCAAGTTTCGCCTTTTTATCGGCTTCTTCTTGACGTTTTTTTGCTTCTGCGGCCAGTTTTTCCTTTTGAACACGTTCGGCATCTGCTATGGCTTTAGCATCTGCTTTTGCTTTGGCATCTGCAGCTTCCTTTTGTTTTTTTATTGCGATTGCCTCTGCATTATCTTCGGTCAAGACCTTTTCTGCTGGTTTTTCAGATTTTGTAGGTTCTGCCTTTGTTTCCTCTACTTCCGTTTCCTTGACTTCTGGTTTTTCGACAACTTCCCTTGGTTCCGATTTAATGGGTTCCAAAGGCTGTACATCACCACTTCCAACATCAGAGGTGCCAAAATTGACGGCAACCCCATATTCCAAAGGTGGATCTAAATAGGTTTGACCCACAACAAATAACAGCAATATCAAAATCGCCACGATAAGTGTGGTGATTTTTGCTGAATTGCGTTCGTGTTTGGTCTCTAAATATTTCATTATTCTGGTCTTACGGCTAAAATTACCTTAAATTTATTTCTGTTTGCAATATCCATAACCTTCACAACATTTTCTACAGCTACTGATTTTTCGGCTCTTAAAACAATCGTTGGTTCTTCCTTGTTGATTAATGCGTTTTTTAGTTCATACTCTAAAACACTTTCTCCAACCAGTTTTTGATCAATATAATAGTTCAACTCTTTTGTTATACTTACGGCAATCGATTTTTTGTTTTCTGTTTTTCCACTTGCCTTAGGCAAAAGTATGTCAATTGCACTCGTAGTTACTAACGTAGAAGCGATCATAAAAAATATCAATAACAAAAAAACAATATCTGTCATTGAAGACATATTGAATTCTGGTGTTACTTTATTTCTTCCTCTTAAATTCATTAAATAGGCTCGTTTAAGTGATCTAAAAATTCCAACGAATTCGCTTCCATTTGATACACAACTTTATCTGTTTTGACCACTAGATGATTATAAGCCATATAGGCTATAATTCCTACAATAAGTCCAGCTACTGTCGTGGTCATCGCTGTATACAAGCCACTGGCAAGAACATCCATTTGAATGGTACCTCCTGCATTGGCCAATTCAAATATTGCTAAAATCATTCCAACTACCGTACCAAGAAAACCGATCATTGGAGCTACTCCAGATATGGTTGCAAGTATACTGACATTTTTTTCCAACCCATAAATTTCAAGTCGGCCTGCGTTCTCAATGGCTGTATTTATATCTTCCAATGGCTTTCCTATTCTACTGATTCCTTTGTTGATCAGTCTTGATACCGGAGTATTGACCTGTGCACACAAAATTTGAGCAGAATCCGTTTTTCCATTTGTGACATGATCCTTTATTTGGTTCATAAAATTGGCGTCTATTTTTGAGGCCGCCTTGATTGCAAAAAGCCTTTCAAAATAAATGTATATAGCAACCACAAATAATACAAATAATATGGCTATTATGATCATGCCTGCCGTGCCACCACTGCCTATCAATTCAATAATTGATAATGTTTTTTGCACAGATTCCTCATCCTGAAGAATTTCTGCACCTTCTTGAATATTACTTTGTAATATCATATGTTAATTAGTGTTTTGGTTAGTGTATAAACGTCTAAAATATAACTTAAGTATATGGATTACATTATTGTTCGCGTGAACATAAAGGTAATGGCTCCTGCCAAAAATCCAACCAATGCCAACCAGGAAATTTTTTTGAGATACCAAAAGAAATCAATTTTTTCCATTCCCATTGCAACAACACCTGCTGCGGACCCTATAATTAACATACTTCCACCTGTTCCGGCAGAATATGCAACAAAATGCCATAGTTCATTATCAATTGGTTCTGAAAACATCCCTAAACTCGCGGCTACCAATGGAACGTTATCTATAACTGCCGATGCGACTCCCAGAAGTAAAATTACCAAATCGGAAACACCAGTACCATTCAATTCTGTACCGATCATTGGTGTGGATTCTTTCAAAATTACTGCAAAATCAAATAATAAACCCAACGATTCCAGTGCCGCAACTGCCAATAATATACCTAGAAAGAAAAGTATGCTTGGCAACTCTATTTTTGCTAAGGAACTATGTACAGGACTGTGCATTGCATGGGCCTCACTTTCATCATCAGCAACAGCTGATATACTGAATTTAGATTTACTAAATATTTCTGCAAATACAGCGACAATTCCCAAAGAAAGCATCATGCCAACATAGGGTGGTAAATGTGTAATTGTTTTGAAAATAGGCACAAAAACGATGGCTCCAAGGCCAAGATACAACATGACTGCACTATAATGACCTTTTGGTCCATCTTCCCCATCTAAATCTAAATCCAATTTCCCTTTAAATACTGGCAAAAAAGAAGCTATAATTGTTGGGACTGCCATACAAACCAAAGATGGTAAAAACAAATATACAAACAAATGACCTACCGACACTTTATTGGCGATCCACAACATGGTAGTTGTAACATCTCCAATTGGCGACCAAGCTCCACCTGCATTGGCAGCTATAATGATAAGTCCGGCATACCATATTCGCATATCCCTTTCTTTTACAATTTTTTGGAGAATAGAAATTAGTACAATGGTCGCCGTAAGATTATCTATAATTGCAGATAATATAAACGCCAAAATTGCAAATATCCACAAGATGCGCCGTTTACTCTTGGTTTTTATGAATCCTTTGATCGTTGAAAATCCATCAAAATAATCAATGATTTCTACAATGGTCATTGCCCCAAGCAAGAAAATCAAAATCTCTGCTGTCTTACCTAAATGATGCAATAAACTTTCTTCCATAATATGCATCTTTTCGGATTCAGGCAAAGACCCAAAGCCTTCTACAAGTGCATGATTTGCCGAATCGAACCATTGTGGGAAAGATTCAAGACCCAAAGAAATCAAAGCCCAACTTATCGCCATCATGACCAATGCTGGAATAAGTTTATCTATTTTAAGGTTGTGCTCAAGAGTAATGGCTAAATAGCCGATTATAAATACTAAAATTATTATTGTTTCCATTAAATATAATTTATATGAGTTGACTTAATGCTATTTCAAATGCTGTCTCGCTTATTCCTGTTTTACTTTGATTTTTTTGATATACTTTGTCTATCGCTTCTTTAATCCTATTGGACGTATCGCTAAAAATAGCTTCATCCGTCATTTGCACTTTTTGTTCCATGAAATAGGCAAATACTCTCGCCATACCACAGTTAGAAATAAAATCGGGAATTAAGCTTATTTTATTGTCAGTATATTCCATAATGGGTCCAAAGAAAATTTCCTTATCGGCAAAAGGCACATTGGCACCACAGGAAATGACTTCCAAACCAGAGTTGATCATATGATCGACATGCTTTTTAGTGATTAATCTAGAGGCTGCACACGGTGCAAATATTTCAGCCTGCAAGGACCAAAAGCGTTCATTTAAATCTTGAAAAGAAACGAGTTGGTCACTGATTAAAGTATTTCCAGTTTTATTAAGATAGAGATGTGTGATTTCGTCAAGTGTAAATCCATCTTCCTTGATCAGACCTCCTACTATATCCATGATTCCAACCACTTTAACTCCCATTTGAGCCAGATAGAATGCAGCGGCAGCACCTACATTACCAAACCCCTGCACGATGGCTCGTTTTCCAACAATACGATCGCCATGAATATCATAATAATGTCTGGTTGCTTCTGCCACACCATAGCCAGTAATCATGTCAGCAACTGTATATTTCAGACGTACGTCTGGAGAATATTTAGGGTTTTCGATGACTTTTATGACGCCGTGTCTCAACTGACCAATGCGGTTGATCTTATCAGCTATTGTAGGTTTAAAATGTCCTTCAAAAACCCCTTCCTGCGGATGCCAAACACCACTTTCTTCGGTAATAGGAATCACTTCATGGATTTCATCAACATTCAAATCGCCTCCAGTACCATAATAGCTTTTTAATAGTGGCGAAACCACTTTATACCAACGCTCCAAAACGCCCTTTTTCCTTGGATCATACGGATCGAAGTTGATTCCAGATTTTGCCCCTCCTATTGCAGGACCTGAAACCGTGAATTTCACTTCCATAGTTTTAGCAAGCGACAATACCTCATTCATATCCAGACCTTTTCGCATTCGAGTTCCACCACCTGCCGCTCCTCCTCGTAGGGAGTTGATCACGGCCCATCCTTCGGCGTCGGTTTCAGGGTCTTTCCAATTGAATATGATTTCGGGTTCTTTGTCTTCGTACTTTTGAAGTAAATCTTTCATGCAGTCATTTATTCTGTCACAAATATAAAAAACTATAAATCCATAAAGTTTAATTTTTCAATAATTTTATGGATAATATACTTTACCCGAACTGTGATTGTTTGATGCTCCAGTTACACTGCTTAAGCAATTAACCTCATTGCGAAGTTTTAATACCCCAAGCAAAGCAAAAATTAGTGCTTCTTTAAATTCAAGAATTGATTTTTCTGGAATGATTATCGAATTATGGGTTTTTGATAGCAACCTGTCAATTAGATAATCGTTATATGCGCCACCACCCGTAATTAGAACTGCTGTATCATTTTTAGTGTTGATTTCTTTCGAAATTTGATCAGAGATATGTTCTATAAAAGTACTTAATACGTCAATTATTGAGAGCTGAAAAAAATCTATTAATGGAAAAATTTCTGTTTTTACCCATTCCAATCCCAATGATTTTGGGTGGTGCTGATGATAAAATTCTAGCTTATTTAAGTTTGAAAGCAATTCATTGTGACTGTTCCCTGAAGAAGCTAGTTGGCCTTTGTCATCGTAATCCAAATCCAGTTGACTTGTATAATGATTCAATACTATATTTGCAGGGCATATGTCATAGGCAATTCGATTTCCGTTAAGTTCTGTTGAAATATTTGCGAAACCACCCAGATTCAAACAAAAATCATAATCCGAAAATAATAGCTGGTCACCAACGGGCACCAAAGGAGCACCCTGACCTCCAAGCGCAACATCTTGCACCCTAAAATCGCAAACCACAGTTTGATTTAACAACCTTGCAATCTTCGGAAGATTTCCAATCTGATATGTTAAACCATTTTTAGGCTGATGCAGGGCAGTATGACCATGGGAGCAGACTGCATCTAGATTGTTAATCTGATTTTTATCAATAAAGTGATGGATGACATTGCTTAAATAAGATGTATAATCTTCATCTAATTGCCTCAATTCTTCATTTGACATTGCTACTAAACATTTTAGCTTTTCAATCCATTCGAGACTATATGGAATTGTTTCAGCTAACTGAATACTGAATTGCCATTGTCCATTAAAATCAATTTTGACGTATGCCAAATCAATTCCATCCAATGAAGTGCCTGACATCACACCGATAACGTTATAGTAATTTTTATCCATAGCCGTAAAATTAGCAATTCCAATTGAAAAAATGTTCTGAAAGACTTATCTTTGCAATCATTTTATCATTTCAACAATCAAATTAAATTATGGATTTTACCCTTACAGAAGAACACATCATGATTCGCGACGCAGCTCGTGATTTTGCTCAAACCGAATTATTACCTGGTGTCATCGAACGTGATAACGCTCAAAAATTTCCGACAGATCTCGTTAAAAAAATGGGTGATCTCGGATTTATGGGAATTATGGTAGATCCAAAATACGGAGGTAGTGGGTTGGATACGATTTCTTATGTGTTGATTATGGAAGAATTGTCTAAAATTGATGCCTCGGCTTCAGTTATTGTTTCGGTAAACAACTCTTTGGTTTGTTACGGTCTTGAAGCGTATGGCAGTGAAGATCAAAAACAGAAATATTTGACAAAATTGGCAACAGGTGAATTTGTTGGAGCCTTTTGTTTGAGTGAGCCTGAAGCAGGCAGTGATGCCACGTCTCAAAAAACAACGGCTATTGATATGGGAGACCATTATCTTATCAATGGCACAAAAAACTGGATTACCAGTGGCGGTCGTGCCGATGTTTATTTGGTGATTGCCCAAACTGATAGAGATAAGGGCTCTCATGGCATCAATTCATTTATTGTTGAAAAAGGAACACCTGGTTTCGATATTGGGCCAAAGGAAGATAAATTAGGAATCAGGGGAAGCGACACACATACACTTCAATTCAATGATGTAAAAGTACCGAAAGAAAATAGAATTGGTGAAGACGGCTCTGGATTTCGATTTGCAATGAAAACTTTGTCAGGAGGACGCATTGGCATAGCTGCGCAAGCCCTTGGAATTGCTTCCGGTGCTTATGAATTGGCCTTGAAATATTCTAAAGAACGTAAAGCCTTTGGAACAGAAATTTGCAATCACCAGGCGATTGCATTCAAATTAGCTGATATGTATGTTGATATTGAAGCTGCTCGTCATTTGGTGATGAAATCCGCATGGGATAAAGACCACGGTAAAAATTATGATGTATCAAGTGCTGTGGCAAAATTATTTGCCTCAAAAACAGCGATGCAACATACTGTTGAAGCAGTTCAGATTCATGGAGGTAATGGTTTTGTGAAAGAATATCATGTGGAACGTTTGATGCGTGATGCAAAAATTACGCAAATTTATGAAGGCACCTCCGAAATACAGAAAATCGTGATTTCTAGAAGTTTGATAAAATAAGATCCTTGAGTTTATATTTTATTATTTAAAAAGAAAGCCTGACGATTATGTCAGGCTTTCTTTTTACCATTCTGAAGACCATTAATTAGATCAAGAGCGTAGAATTCTGGTTTGCACCGGGTACATAAAAAAAGGTCCCCAACAAATGAATGTTGGGGACCCTAAAAAAGGCGACGACCTACTCTCCCACATAACTGCAGTACCATCGGCGCAAACGGGCTTAACTTCTCTGTTCGGAATGGTAAGAGGTGAGCCCCGTCGCTA
>JBGTCT010000185.1:0-4629 GCA_041748695.1 Aquaticitalea sp.
TAAGGTTTGTTCGTCGAGACGTGTTATGACGGTTTCTCCATTCATATCCTTTTTATAATTGAGAACGACACCGTTTCTTTTCTCGGGAATCGGACCTCCTTTGACATCTCCTACACCAATGGTAAAAATACGGATGCCTTCATCACTCGCTTCTTCTGCAACTTTCGCCGCTACGTTGCTGTGGTCTTCCCCATCTGAAATTATGATCAAAACACGATTGGTTTGATCGTCATCGTCATAATAGGTTTTGGCTAAATTAATAGCCTCATTGATGGCCGTTCCTTGAGATGATAGCATATCTGTATTCATGCTTTGCAGGAACATTTTGGCCGATCCATAATCTGTGGTTATAGGCAGCTGAGGAAAGGCTTTGCCAGCATAAGCGATAATTCCAACCCTATCACTGGCTAAATTATTGATGATTTGAGTGACTAGTTGCTTTGCTTTCTCTAACCGATTGGGTGCAACATCTTCCGCCAGCATACTTTTGGAAACATCAACAGCAAAGACGATATCAACCCCTTCACGTTTCACGGTTTCAAGTTTTGTACCGATTTTTGGGTTGACTAAAGCTATGGTGAGGCATGCAAATGCCATACACAACACAATCACTTTAAAAATGGATTTAAAAAGCGATGAGTCTGGACTTAACTTTTTAAACTGTGCTTTCTGGGCAAATTTCTTTTGTACGCGATACTTCCAAAATTGCAATACCAAAAAAATAAGGATAATTACCGGAATAATCCCTAAAACCCAAAACCATATTTTCTCGTCTAATTGCATTATTTATAGTTAATGATTTGATCTCAATTATTTTAATTAAAACTCCTAAACACTGTTGAACGTAACAAAAATTCAAAAAACAATAGGCCTAAAGCAAAAAGCAGAAGCGGTCTGTACTTTTCTTCGTAATTATAAAATTTGAACTCTTCTACTTCGGTTTTTTCTAGCTTATTTATTTCATCATAGATTTCTTCCAATTTCTTATTGTTGGTAGCCCTAAAATATTTTCCACCAGTTGCGTTTGCAATTTCCTTGAGCAAGGCTTCATCAATTTCCACTTGAATTCTTCCGTATTGAAAGCTTCCATTTGGCAGAATCCCTATTGGAGATAATGCCATCCCGTTAGTTCCCAATCCGATGGTATACACTTTAATACCATATTCAATAGCCAAATTGCTAGCCGTTTTAGGGTCGATTTGTCCCGAATTGTTGACACCATCCGTAAGTAAAATGATGACCTTACTTTTGGCTTTACTGTCTTTTAAACGGTTTACAGATGTTCCCAAGCCCATTCCTATGGCGGTGCCACCTTCAATAATGGTGTTGTATTTGACATCTTCCAAGGAGCGCAGCACAATGGCTTTATCACTGGTAATGGGTGTTTTTGTATAACTTTCACCTGCGTATTCCACAATGCCTATTCGGTCATTGGGTCTTCCTTTTATAAAATCGGCAGCAACATTTTTTAAGGCTTCCAGTCGGTTAGGCAATAAATCTTTTGCCAACATACTTGCCGATACATCAATGGCCATAACGATATCAATTCCTCTTGTTGTCTTTGTTTTGGACGACACATCCACAGTGCGCGGTCGTGCCATCGCTGTAATTAAAAGTGTTAAAGCCAATAAGCGAAATACAAACAATACATGTTTTGCTTTTGGTAACCAACTGCTGGTCAACTTGAAGCCTTTTAAGGTAGACATACGAAGTTCTGCTGTTTGTTTCCTGTTTTTGAATAAGTACCATACGATCGCCAATGGCAACAAAAGAAAGAACCAAAAAAATTGCTTGTTCAAAAATTCTATTCCTTCCAACATCATTCCTCTTTTTTAAGTTCGACAGAATTCAAGATTCGTTCCATGATTTCATCGGCATATACATCATCTGCCTTCCATGCCAACATTATGGTTTGAAGGACGTCTTTAGTCGCAAATAGCATGATGACGTAATTTCCCTTTTTATAGTCATTTGTTAATGGTTGAGGAAAATCTGCTGTACCATAAACTTTAATGCCTTCTTGAGCATTTGGCGTAATGAATTGCTCTTGTCTTGTAATTATATTTTTGACACCATTTTTTTCAAACATTGTCAATCCGCCTTCAATAGCTCTGCCGACATCAATTTTAGTGGAGTCGGGCAGATTATATTTGCTTGTGCTGACTGCTATGTTGATGTCGCTCAAAATGGTGCCATAACCAAAAATCGTGGTTTTGGCTTGACTTATATTGTCAATTTCCTGTGAATCCATGCGTTGCAAAACCTCTGGAGTCGTGATGTATATCGGCGGAATTCCATAGGCGCTGCTTACCCAATCGCCTTCGAGGAGTTCCTTACTGTCATTGCCAACGATGGTGTCTTTTACAAAATCATAACCATATTTAATGACAAATCCAGCAATCGTGGTCATGAGCAACAAAACTGCAACAACTACTGTGATAATGATTTTTCGACGTTTCTTTTTTCGTTCTTGCTCTTCCTTGTATTGTTGGTTGAGAAGTTTTTCCTCTTCGGTGGGTTCTGGAAGCGCCTCTTTGACATGATCAATTTCGATATCGATTGTGTTTCGGTCTATTTTGGCCAATTCGATATCTGGTGCTGATTTTGCAAATTTTACCAAATCGGCACGTTTTAGAATCGTTTCGATATTTCTAATGTCTTCCTTGCTCAGTTCAATTTGATTGCCGTCTTTCAAGAGATTCAATCGTGATACTAGCTCATCGGTTGTGCTTTCCAAAGCTCTGTCATACACTTTTTCATCTAGGTATTTTCTGATGATAAACGTAAGTTCAGAATAGTAACCTTTTAATTCTGATTGTTGCAAGTAATTGCTCTCATCCAACTTTTTCAATGCCAACTTTGCACGTTCATAAGGCGGTAGTAAGGCGTTTTCTTCTTCTTCTGTCAATGGTTTTTTTCTCCAAATAAACCAATACAAGATAAATGCTATTAAACCTAAAATACCTAATATGATGAGCGCTGTTATCCACCAATTGCTACTGCTTTTTTCAACTTCAATATAAGGTTTTATGTCATAAAGACCCTGCTTTGTGGTGTCAACCAAAATATTATTGACCTCAACACTCAACGAATCGGTATAAAATGTTTTGCTGCCTATGATGATTTTTTGCCGCGGAATCGTATAGCTTCCAGAATCGAATTGGGTCAATCCATACATTTTGACCAACTTGTACTTCGCGCTATTTTTCGTGGTATCGATTTTATAGGATTCAATCATTTCCAACGGAATGAATGATTGTCCCTCAGGAAATACAACCAAATCGGTAGTGTCAGCTTCAACCTGGATTTTATAGGTAATCTGCTCGCCTATTTTGATTTTTGTAGAATCGATGGCAGAAGTGACTTGCGAAAATGAAACGAAAGAGCAGAGCATAAAAGCCATAGAAAACAAGCTGAAAGCGCGAAGCTTGAAACCTGAAACAAGAAGTGTAAATCGTAATTCGTAATTCGTAACTTTCATTTTTATATTGGTGTCATTTGCAATCGACCATACGTTTTTTCTTGATTAACCTCTGCGTTTAAAATAGCCCAATAATGTTTTGACATAACTTTCGTCAACCCTACAATTGATGGAACCTGCTCCTGATTTTGAAAAACTGTCCTTGTAGTATGCCACTTTTTCTTGATGATATTTTGAATAATTGTTGCGTACGGCTTTTGAAGCGGTGTTCACCAGAATCAATTCACCTGATTCCTCGTCTTTCATTTGTACCATTCCAAGATTTGGAATTTCCTCTTCGCGTTTATCATATACTCGAATTCCTGTAAGATCGTGCTTTTTGGCAACTATTTTGAGCGTTTGTTTGTAATCGTCCGTGATAAAATCTGAAAGCACAAATACGATGGCTTTCTTTTTCATGACACTGGTCAAAAACTTCAATGCCTCAACCAAATCCGTTTTTTTGCTTTTTGGTTTAAATTCTATCAGTTCTCGAATGATTCGAAGTACATGAAATCGTCCTTTTTTTGGCGGAATATACAATTCAATGATATCCGTAAATAATATCAATCCTATTTTATCATTATTCTGAGTGGCTGAAAATGCCAAAGTTGCAGCAATTTCGGTAATGATTTCATTTTTGAACTGTTCTTCAGTTCCAAACCATTCCGAGCCCGAAATATCAACCATTAACATCATGGTCAGTTCTCGCTCTTCCTCAAAAATCTTTATGTAGGGCTCGTTATAGCGTGCGGTAACATTCCAATCGATATTACGGACATCATCGCCATATTGATACTCGCGAACTTCACTAAAAGTCATACCGCGTCCTTTGAAGGTCGAGTGGTACTCGCCACCAAAAATATGATCGGACAGCCTTCGCGTCTTGATCTCTATTTTCCGGACTTTTTTTAGTAATTCCTTTGTATCCATAATCTAATCTGCAGTTTTAAAACGCAGTTTTCAGTTGGTCGTGAATGAAGTTAAAATTAAAGTACAAGAAGCAAACCGCTTACTGTTACTGAATACTGCCTACTGATTTAAGGTACTTCTATTTCGTTAACTATTTTGTTGATGATATCAACTGAAGTGACATTTTCTGCCTCGGCTTCATAGGTGATGCCTATTCTGTGTCTTAGCACATCGTGCACAACGGCACGAACGTCTTC
>JBGTCT010000186.1:0-3586 GCA_041748695.1 Aquaticitalea sp.
CCTTGATTATTCATCTTTGAATTAACTAAATGAAAGTGAATTGAAAAGTCTGTTTTCATGATTTCATAATTTTAGGTCTCGCTTGATGACTTAAAAGTATGAAATTAGTATGTATAAATCAAAAGTTTAACAGATGTAAAATATTGAAAATCATTTAAATAAGTAGTTTAGCGAGACCTATTTTAAATATTCATAATAGGTACCCGAATTGGTCTCGATTGAGGTGGTTTTAGATGAATTTATCTGACATCATAAAAAATGAAAAACCCTGTAAATCATACGATTACAGGGTTTTTGGTGGGTTTTGATACCCTTTAAGTGGAGTCGGAGAGAATCGAACTCTCGTCCAAACAAGTAACCAAAAGGCTTTCTACACGTTTAGTTTTTTCATAGTTTTCGTTTGCAAGCTGATTAAAAACACTCTACTTACAACTTATCTTTTTTGGTTTCAAATAGTCATCAAAGCGCTAACTATCCTATGTTAACTTTTACGATGCCCCTAATCTGACCGCCGCTAACCAAGGCTTTCAAGGGACATTTAGCTTTCACGCCTGGCGTGACAAAGGCTAATTCTTACTTTATTCAGAATTAAGCAGCTAAAGCGTAGTTATTCTCGCCGTTTAAAAGGTTGACCTAGAGTTTTACGCGTTTCAAAGTCATTACGCGACGTGCTTACCATCTAATTAATCTCGCTGTCAAAACCAGTCGACCCCATATTCCCTGCGAAAGCAGGGATCTTATCTTAGAATGATATTTTTTTGTTTTGGCGTTACCCTAAAGGGTCAGGCTCTCGCAACTCGCTTTTTTTTGATGAAAAATCAAAAAAGAGCTCAAACAGATTGCTCCATCCTTAACGCGGATGCAAAGTTATCAAAAAGTTTGGTTAACCCTACAAATCCTAGTATTTTCGTGCAACTATTATTCCAAATTAGAACTATGAAGTTTGCCATCATCAAAGAACGTAAAAACCCACCAGACAGACGCGTCGTTTTCTCACCTGAAAAATTGGCGGAAGCCAGAGGTCAGTTTCCACAGGCGTCATTTAAAGTAGAGTCTAGTGATCTACGGATTTTCCCAGATGCAGCCTACGAAGCTATGGGGTTTGAAGTCACCGATGATGTGTCCGATTGCGATGTGATGATTGGTGTAAAGGAAGTTCCAATTGACGCGCTAATTGCAAATAAAAAATACTTTTTCTTTTCGCATACCATCAAAAAGCAACCCTATAACCGAAAACTTCTTCAAGCAATTCTTCAGAAAAACATCGAACTCTACGATCACGAAACCATTGTAAAGAGCGGTGGAGAACGCTTAATAGGGTTCGGACACTATGCTGGTTTGGTTGGTGCTTACAATGCGTTTAGGGCTTTGGGTTTAAGAGATGGGTTGTTCAATTTACCAAAAGCGGAAATCTTAAAGGATTTTGCAGAAATGAAGGCAGAACTTCATAAAATTACCCTTCCGAATATTAAAATACTTCTATCAGGAACCGGGAAAGTGGCCCAAGGGGCCAAAGAAATCCTAGACCATTTAAAAATTAAGGAAATAAGTGATGCCTTGTACTTAACAAGTAAATTTACTGAACCTGTTTATTGCATGGTCGATGTCATGGAGTACAACAAACGAAAAGACGGCAAAGTGGGCAATAGGGATGAGTTTTATATAGATCCCAGCGGTTATGAAAGCAATTTTATGCCCTACGCCAAAGAAACAGACCTGTTTATTGCAGGTCACTTTTATGGTAATAATGCGCCATATTTTTTCTCTCCTAATGACGCTAAGTCACCAAATTTTAAAATAAACTTGATCGCAGATATCAGTTGTGATGTGGATGGTCCGGTGGCTTCTACTATTAGGGCTTCTACTATTGCAGATCCGTTTTATGGCTATGATCCACAGTCTGAAACCGAGGTTGCATTTGACGCAAAGGGCGCAATTACGGTTATGGCCGTTGATAATCTACCATGCGAACTTCCCAAAGATGCCAGTGAAGGCTTTGGCGCCATGTTTTTGGAGCACGTCATTCCGGCCTTTTTTAATAATGATGAACAAGGTATTCTCAAACGTGCAAAAATCACCTCAAATGGCAAATTAACCGAGCGCTTTTCGTATTTGCAGGATTATGTAGATGGAACAAAATAATTCTGAATTATACTTTTAAGAACGAGTTTGATCTTCAGTTGGTTGAGTATAAATATTTTCATAAATTTTTGTTAAAATATCAAAACAAAAAGCTACATTTATACTGTTTAACCAATTAAAAATCAGTATTATGAAATTTAAGTTTTTATTCTTTTTTCTTGCCCTAATTATTTTGAGTTGCGATAACAACAAAAAAATGGAATCGGATGACACCGATGACATGGCGGCCATCGATTCAATATTCGAGAGAAATTCCCAAACTGTCATGAAAGACATTCGAGCTTGGGAAAGTGAAAAACCCGATTATTCCCATTATTCCAATGATTTTGTTGGCTTGGAAACCATGCTTGAAGCCGATAAAGATTCATTTAATCTTCAAGAAATGAAAGATAGTGATATGCGTATTCTTCAAATGTGGGATTTTAAAGTGTTAACCGATCCTCTTGTTATATTGCCAGGTGTCAATTCGGATACTAAAGAGAGGGATGGTTCCGTAAGATATTATTCAACGTGGAGAATTTCACGTCCCGCTACGGATTCATCTTCGGCACGCTCTGTTGATGTAAAGACATATTCTTCTGTCGATTTTGATGAGGATGGAAAAATTATTTATTCCCAAATGTATGGCGATTTCGGTGGTGTTTGGAATCGTTTGATGATAAGCAAAGATTCTATTGCTAAAAAGTAATTAAACTTAATGTGAAATCAAAAAGCCGAGCTTTAAAAAAGTTCGGCTATTTTTATATGAATTGTTATGAGCTAGGGCTTTGATAATTCAATCATCATGTCCGCTTCTTTAGTAACCCAAGAATAATAGCGCAAGAACCTCCCATATTTATCAAAACTTCTTTAAAAAGAAAATATTTAGTGGATAGGAAAATCGATTTAATTGTTTGTAAGTCTGGTATGTTCAAAAATTAGTAATGTTATAACGCCCAATGTGTATGCAACCAAATCACTGATGTGAAAGGTGCTACCTAAAATAACTTTGGCAATTGAGCTATTTTGAAGGTTTAGTAACTCCAATAGGTTAAAAAGTTGCAAGAACTCGATTATATACGCTATGACCAAAACGGCCAATGCAATTGGAATGGATTTGCCCCTAATGAAGCTTTTGAAAAAACAATAGAGCAACATGACGACCAAATAATCCCCAAACGAATGCCGGATGAAACCGTCTTTAAGAAAAATAGCAATCAGTGCTTCAATCGCGAAAAGGATCAAGAAAGCTGTAAAATATGCTTTTTGGAATTTAAATGTCATCTCTGTAAATTTTAATGAAACCTCGACCATTTCAATTTGGAAAGATGGACGAGGCATCACATCACTAACTAATAAAATTAACCGTTGTTCCAATCTATTTTACGCGATACGAGCATAACTATTGCCAAAATAAGGAACAAACCGATACTGCCAACCAATAAGGCATAGTTTTCCAATTGGA
>JBGTCT010000187.1:0-2258 GCA_041748695.1 Aquaticitalea sp.
GGCTTTTTCATAATTGGCAAGTATGTCTTTCTTTGCACGATCAAATTCACCTCCATAAAAACCATACTTTCTAACGCGTTCGTTTTCTTCCAATAAAGTTTTCAATGCATTCAATTGTCCACTTTCACTGGTCATGGCAAATGATTGGTACGCTTCCTTGCTTCGGGCATACGTGCCGCCATGATAGCTGTAGCCATAAACAAATGGTGGGTTTGCACTATTTCGCAGTTCATCCAACCGATTGTTGATCATTTGAGAAAATAGCGATTCAACCATCGAATGTCTATAATCGGCAATTGTCACGTCGGGTTTTGCATCTTCTTTATCCTTAAAAAGAACTTGTACTTGAGCAAAACTTGCTTCCTTATCAGTTTCTATTGCAATAAATGTTTCCTTATGGTTTGGCATTTCAAACACGGGTCTCGGTCTTGGGTTTGTGACAGCAGGAATGTTACCAAAATGAGATTTTATTTTTTCTTCCAACGTTGCCACATCAATGTCGCCAACCGCCATCACAGCAATCAAATCTGGACGATACCAATCTTTGTAATAACGCTTAAGACTTTCATAACTAAAATTTTCAAGAATATCTTTTTTTCCAATTGGAAGCCTATCGGCATATTTAGAGCCATACAATACTTTGGGAAGATAATTTTGTCGCATACGTTCATCAGCGCCTTTACCCAAGCGGTATTCTTCGAGGACAACACCTCTTTCATTATCAATCTCACTTTCTGTCAACAAGGTATTGTGTGCCCAATCTTCGATAATCTGAAATCCTTTTTCCAGTTTTTCTGGATCATCACTAGGAATTGGGAGAATATATACCGTTTCATCAAAGCTGGTGTAAGCATTGAGATGCGCTCCAAATTTCACCCCAATACTCTGTAGATAATCCACCAATTCGTTTTTCTCAAAATTCTTGGTGCCGTTGAAGTTCATATGCTCCATAAAATGTGCAAGCCCTTGTTGGTCATCATCTTCTAATATTGAACCAGCATTGACTACCAATCGGAGCTCTACTTTATTTTCTGGTTTACCATTATTCTGAATGTAATAGGTGATGCCATTGGATAGCTTACCCATTTTTACCTCTGGGTTGAACGGGATTTTTTCAGAGCTTTTTAATGCTGTGGTCTTGACCTTCTTCTCTGCGTTATTCGTCTGTTGAGCACTTGTCCATTGTGGAAATGTGAAAGTGGCGAGCATCAAAACGAGGAATACTTTGGTTGGAATTAATTTCATGTCTTATGTGTTTGATTTAAAATTTTGTAGAATCTAAAAATAAGTAAATAAAAACATAAGTATGTTAATAAATGTAAAATTTTTCTTTCGTCAATAGTAAAAAGAGCTACTTAACACATTGATTGCTTGTTATTAAGATATTCATTCAGGCAAAAAGGAAATCTGATACGAATACCATTTATAGGCTTCTATTTTTTTGATAGCATTGATAACATTGATAACATTGATAACATTGATAACATTGATTATTTTGATAAAAAAATCCTAAAATTTTACATTATAAATTACAATTCTCGGTTTTATTTTATCTTTAGGCATAATCAATTAATCAGTGTATGAAAAAAATTAATCCGTTAGTTCAACTAACTTTATCCCTCTTGCTGTTTGTCGCAATGACAAGCAGTTCAATAGCACAAGTAACAAAAGGCGCATCTGTAGAGGGCATCACAGAATATAGCCTTAACAATGGTCTTAAAGTCCTTTTATTTCCTGACAATTCAGCACAAACCATCACGGTGAACATTACTTATAAAGTAGGTTCGCGACACGAAGGTTATGGCGAAAAGGGAATGGCGCATTTACTCGAGCACTTGGTGTTTAAAGGCACGCCTAATCATCCCGATATCCCAGCCGAACTGTCTTCACACGGTGCACGACCAAACGGTACCACTTGGTATGACCGCACCAATTATTTTGAAACCTTTAATGCTACAGACGAAAACCTAGATTGGGCTTTAGATTTGGAAGCCGACCGAATGGTCAATTCCTATATTGCCAAAAAGGATCTGGAATCTGAATTTTCTGTGGTACGTAACGAATTTGAAAGCGGCGAAAACTCTCCATCGCGCGTCTTAATGGAAAAAGTGATTAGCGCAGCCTATCTATGGCACAACTATGGAAAATCCACAATAGGGAATCGTTCTGATATCGAACGCGTACCAATTGAAAACCTAAAAGCATTTTACAAAAAATATTACCGACCTGACAATGCTGTGTTGATGGTCACTGGTAAA
>JBGTCT010000188.1:0-9669 GCA_041748695.1 Aquaticitalea sp.
AGAAGGTGCCTCACAGCTCAATGAGGTAGTCATTGTCACCGGAAAACAATCCAAAAAAGAATCTGAAAACCCTGCCATCGCCATCCTTAAGAAAATCTGGGAACGAAAACGTCAAAATGGATTGCGACAATTTGATCAATACCAATATACAAAATACGAAAAAGTAGAATTCGATCTCAATACCATTGATAGCACTTTAATTAAGAGCAAGCTGTTTAGGGGTATGGAGTTCGTATTTGACCAAGTGGATACCTCTAGGGTCACAGGGAAAACGTATTTGCCTATTTTTATCAATGAATCTTCAAGCATCGTTTATGGCGATAACCGCCTGAAAAAAGAAAAAAACGATTTAAAAGGCAATAAAAATTCAGGCTTTAGCAACAATCAAATCATAATCGATTTTGTTGGCGATTTATACAATGAGTTTGATATTTATGATAACTATCTCCAGTTTTTTGATAAGAGTTTTGTGAGTCCACTGTCCAAAACAGGTATTGGGACTTACAATTATGTGCTTTCTGACAGTGCTTTTATAGATAATAAGTGGTGCTATAAGATATTATATTATCCTCGCAGAAAAAATGAATTGACATTTAAGGGTGATTTTTGGGTCAATGATTCCACCTTTGCGATCAAGCAGATAAATTTACAAGCCTCAAAAAGTGCTAACATCAATTGGGTAAAGGAAATCTATATTGAACAAGAGTTTGATGTTTTAAATGACTCTGTATTTCTTATCAAGCGAGACTATATGATGTCTGATTTCTCATTCAATAAAAAAGAGGAATCCCGCGGCGTGTATGGAAAACGAACAACGCTGTTTGATAATTACCAATTTGATATTCCGAAAGATGATAAATTCTACAGTGAAGAAGTCTATAGCTTTAATGAAGATGTCTATAATAGGGATGATTCCTTTTGGGAAAAAAATCGTCTTGAAGCTCTGAATCAGGACGAAAAAGGTGTCTATAAAATGTTGGACACGCTTAAAACAGTCAAAAAATTTAAACGTCTTTATAATTTAGGAAGCATTTTGGCCTCTGGCTATATTGAATTTCCTAGTATTAACTTTGACTACGGTCCAATTTTCGCGACTTTTGGAAACAATGAAGTTGAAGGGGTCCGCTTGAGAACAGGCGGTCGTACCTATTTTGGGCCAAACGATTTGTGGCGTATTGAAGGCTTTTTGGCTTACGGATTTAAGGATGATAAATTTAAATATGGTATCTCTGGAAAGTGGCTGCTGGACAAAAAGTTTCGTTTAATTCTCTCCGCCGGAAACAGGCGCGATGTCGAACAAATTGGAGCCAGTCTTACCGCCTCAACAGACGTTTTAGGGCGAAGTCTCGCCTCCTCTGCCGTTATTGCCACAGGGCCTAATGACAAACTTACCGATATCAGTCTTACTTCCGTAGCATTAGAAATTGAACCTATTAAAAACGTATTATTTCGAGTTAACGGAAGCTATCGAACTTTAAAATCGGCTTCCGATACATTTAGTTTAGATTATTTTGATCCAGAATCGGTTACCGGAATTTCTTCAGAAGTCAAACAATATGAGAGTGCGCTTTCCATTTCCTATTTCCCAAAACGGAAAATGACAGGATTTGGTGTCGAACGACGCACAGCCAATGACGACTTTGCAAGCCTTTTTGCACAAATAACTCGAGGTGACAAGAGCATTTTTGATAGTGATTTTGATTATACCAAAGTTCAAATGTCATACATTCAGCCTATTCCAGTTGGAGGTTTGGGTCGTTTAACAGCTAGTGTTGAAGCGGGAAAAACCTTTGGAGCAGTACCTCTGGGTCTCTTGAGTGTGGTACCTGGCAACCAATCCTATTTTTCAATTTACAATACTTTTTCACAACTTGATTTTTACGAATTTGTTACAGACACCTATACCTCCATGCATTTTGAACACAATTTTAATGGCCGCTTTTTCTCAAGGGTTCCGTTTTTACGAAAATATAATTTGCGTGAGATCGTTAGCATCAGAGGGGTTTGGGGAGAAATTTCGCAAGAAAACCGAGATTTGAACGCATCGGGACTCGTTTATGTAGCACCTACTGATAAAATTTATTATGAGTACAGTGTTGGTGTTGGCAATATTTTTAAGGTCTTCCGTCTAGACTTTAATTTTAGAGGTAATTATCGGGAGGTTCCAGATGCTAGAAAATTTGGAGTCACTGGAGCTTTTGGGTTTTATTTTTAATCCTTGGTCTTAAAATAATCATTTGTAAGAGCAGACATCTCACAATTTTTGCACAATACAATTCGTTTCGTAAAATTCATTAAGGAATGTCATCGTTAATACTGTAACAACTAACTAAATTAAATCTTTCCCGAAACTTCGGGATTGGCTATATGCTCTTGGTTCTTGATTCTTTTTCAGACATTATTGATGCTTGATTTATCAACACATCAATCTTTTTTCTTGTCTTTAAATTCATCAAATTTTGATTTTGAAACCGTCTTTGGAAAAGTATTGTTATTTGTATCAGTATCGGCCAGTTCAAAGTTTGGGTCTAATGTGATTTTCTCTACTTCCTTGGTTTTTAAGAATGTTTGAGACACTTCGTACTCGTTCAATCTCCAAATATCTGCGGGCAATCTTTCTATTTCTTTTGTGCCATCCGTATATTCCCATTCAATAATAACTGGCATTACCAAGCCACCAAGGTTTTTAATGGTTACTTCATATATGTTTTTACCTGATAACTGCTTGCGAACTTTAGGCTCATCAATTCTCGATAAAAATCCTCCATACGCTTGGTCTGGAGTTTTGGTCATAGTAATCATTTCAGGGCCGCCTGAAAAATCTGCCGCTTCCTTTTGAGTTCCTTCGCCTTCAATATTAAACTTTACCTTTTTGTTTTTGTCTTCAATATTAAGGTCTGTTTCAGCTAGCTTAAACCACTTCACATGAGAAACTTCCATATCGACATTGTCCGTAGTGAAAAACCATCCTCTAAAAAACCAATCCAAATCGGTTGCTGTGGCATCTTCCAAAGTTCTAAACAAATCGCCGGGATTTGGATGTTTGTATTTCCATCTATTGGCATATTCTTTAAATGCTTGATCGAATAATTCTTCACCAATGATGGAATTGCGCAACATTTGCAACCCTACGGTCGGCTTTTTATAAAAATTTGCTCCGAACTGACTTAACAATTCATTATCGGAAGTGGTCATGATTGGTCTCAAAATATTTTTGTCACCTGACATGAATGGCACAATGTCTTTAGGGACAGTACTGTGGTATTGTGGATATTTTTCCGCCATGGTGCGTTCATTTAAAAACGTATTGAGTCCTTCATCCATCCACATCCATTTACGTTCGTCCGAACTCACAATCATCGGAAACCAGTTGTGCCCTACTTCATGAACAATGGTACCGATCATGCCAGATTTTGCATTATCACTCATTTTACCATTTACGGGTCTTCCTCCGTTAAAACTGATCATAGGAAATTCCATACCAATATTCGAGGTGTTAACGGAAATGGCTACTGGATAAGGGTAGTCAAAAGTAGCTTCGGAATACACTTCCAATGCCGCTACAACTGCTTTTGTGGATTCTTCACTCCATACTGGTAAACCCTCTTTTGGATAATAGGACATTGCCATGGTGGCATGGTCATTAAATTGATGTGCCTGGGCATCCCATATGAATTTTCTTGAAGACGCAAATGCAAAATCCCGAACATTTTCCGCTTTAAAATGCCATGTTTTAAGCTTCATAGAGCCAGTCTTTTCATTTTGAATGGCTTCCTCTGTGGTAACAATCATTACAGGTTTATCAAATGATTTTTTTGCCATTTCAAATCGCTGCTGTTGTGTTTTGGTAAGTACGTCGCTACCGTTTTGCAATTCTCCGGTCGATGCAACAATATGATCCTCCGGTACCGTGATTTTTACATCATAATCGCCAAATTCTAGTGCAAATTCCCCAAGCCGTCTAAATTGTTGATTTTGCCAACCTTCGGTATCATTGTAGACCGCCATTCTAGGGAACCAATGTCCAATGAGATATACGGCGTTTTTATCTGAAGGGAAATATTCATAACCTTCACGGGATAATAAAAATAAACTTCGGTCAGTTATTGGGTAAGACCAAGCCAAGGAAAAAGTCATGGAAGCACCTGATTTTAGTGGCTCGTTTAGAATTACTTTCATCATGGTATTGTTCACAAATGCCGTTAAAGGTTTGCCTGAAGCGTCCTTAATATACTTAATATTGTAACCTGCAGGAAAATCAATAGCTCTTGTCAGCAATTGCATCTGTCGTGTATTGATGGAATCTTTCACGCCACCATAAGCACTGCCAAAATCTGGATTTTCCTTTTTATTGACATTTTGCTCCAGCTGAATCCAGATATAAGTTAAGTCATCAGGGGAATTGTTGTAATAAGTTATCGTTTCATCACCAATCAATACGTTGTTCTTCTCATCTAATGTCGCATTAATGTTATAATCTGCTCGTTGCTGCCAATAAGCTTTCCCTGGAGCGCCACTGGCAGTCCTGTAGGTATTTGGAGGAGCTATCATATTATCAATTGGTTCAAATTTTGCTTGCCAAGGTTGGGTTTGTCCTTTAGTGTTGAAAATAGTAAAAGTGAAAAAAGTAATCAAAAGAAGAAAGCGCATAATATCTAGTGTGTAAATGTGAAGGCAGAAAGATAATAAAATTAAACGTGGCTGGGTTTATTTTAACACACTTGAGTAATAGTCAAACTTCAGTTGCATTAGAAACGAAACCCATTAAGGGCAGCCCTTTAGAATGCTTTTGAATAAAAAGGAATATCTTTATCCAAAATTCCAAAAAAAAGTTGGGAGTTTTAACAGAGTCTGTCATTTTATAAAGATTCAAAACTATGGCGCAAGAAAGCAAATCGGAAAAAGACAAGCCCAATTTGGCATTGTTTACCAAAAAAGTATGGATAACTGCAGGCATTTTCCTATTTATAGTACTATCAGTTTTATTTATTTTCAAGACCATAAATGCGCTTCTACTGGTTTTGGCCGGGATGCTCATAGCAGTTTTCTTTACAGGTTTAAGCAGTCTGATTTTCAGAAAAACCAATTGGAAAGAATGGATTTGCACCACTATTGCCATCCTATCCACTTTTCTTGTGATGGGTCTTATTTTTTGGTTGATTGGCGCAAAAGTACAATCGCAATTTTCAGAATTAAGTGAAACCCTACCAAAGACAATTGAAAACGCCAAAGAATGGTTAAATGAGAGTCAATTCGGAAGAGAGGCAATTGAAAAAGTCACTTCTGAAGAATCTATGAAAAAAGCGAGCTCGTTTGGTGGCAAATTTTTTCAATCTACGTTTGGGGTTTTTGGTGATTTATACGTGGTTTTATTTATCAGCATTTTCTTTACTATTTCACCTAAAACCTATACACGCGGTCTTCTAAAATTACTGCCTTCAAATTCTCAAAAAAAAGGCGAAAAAGTTTTTGAAAAATTAGGGTCACAATTACGCAATTGGATCAAAGGCACGATGTTTTCCATGCTTATCGTGTTCGTTTTTACTGCCATTGGTCTTTCCATTTTAGGTATTAAATTATGGTTGGTTTTGGCGCTGTTGGCAGGAATTTTAAGTTTTATACCCAATTTTGGACCCCTCATTGCACTTATTCCAGCTGTTCTTGTTGGGTTACTGGATAGCCCTAGAACTGCCCTAATAATATTAGGCATTTACCTATTGGTACAGTTTTTAGAAAGTAATTTCATAACTCCCATTATCCAAAACAAACTCATCAAAATGCCTCCCGCACTCATATTGATTGCACAATTGTTGATGGGAGCATTAACAGGCGGCTGGGGCTTGGTATTGGCCACCCCAATCACTGTCATGGTGATCGTACTCGTGCAGGAATTATATCTAAAGAATAATAATACGGTTGATGAAAATAGCTAATCAACCTAGGTGTATGTCAAAATAACCAATTTTTCCAATTGCCAAACTCCATTACTTGCCTATCTTTGCTGTCCGAAAAAAAACAAAATATGACACTTTCACAGACAAAGACCTTTGATGTTCTCATCGAAATACCAAAAGGAAGCCGCAATAAATTTGAATACGATTTTGAATTAAAAAAAATCCGATTTGACCGATTACTGTTCTCTTCAATGATGTATCCAGCAGATTACGGATTTATTCCAGAAACATTGGCGCTTGATGGTGACCCTTTAGATGTTCTAGTTTTAGGAACCGAACCGACCTTCCCAATGTGTGTTATGCAAGTAAAACCAATTGGGGTTTTTCACATGGCCGACGAAAAAGGCAATGACGAAAAACTTATCTGTGTTCCTGTCTCCGACCCTATCTGGAATAGCCTTAACGATTTAACCGATATGAACCTCCATCACATCAAGGAAATTGAGCATTTCTTTCAAGTGTATAAAGACCTTGAGAAAAAGAAAGTTGATGTTGGTGGATGGGGAAATGCTTCGGAAGCTTACGAAATCCTGCACAAGTGCATAGAACGTTATGAAAATAGCGAACATAAGGCAAGCGGAAACTTTACTATCTAAAAATTTTTTGTATAATATATTGAATTAAAAAGCTCAAACCATCCCAGTTTGAGCTTTCTTTATATAATCAACATTTTCATTTTTCTTAAAGGTTTCTTAATTAATTCTATTTTACTACTTTTGCCCAGCTAAATATTAATCAAATCAAACAACTTATATGGAATCAATGATGATTTATTTGCCAATTGTACTGGCGATTTTAGGATTAGTTTACATGCTTGTAAAAAAATCCTGGGTAATGAAACAAGACGCTGGGGATGGAAAAATGAAAGAAATTTCAGATTACATTTACGAAGGTGCTCTGGCATTCTTAAATGCAGAGTATAGGCTTTTAGCCATTTTTGTTGTGATTGTAAGTATCGCATTATTTGTAGTTTCTCAGGTTGTAGAAACAACACATTGGCTCATTGTCATTGCTTTTATTTTTGGTGCCGTTTTTTCAGCATTTGCTGGAAATATCGGAATGAAAATCGCAACAAAGACCAATGTAAGGACTACTCAAGCCGCACGTACAAGCTTACCGAATGCACTTAAAATCTCTTTTGGTGGTGGTACGGTTATGGGACTTGGAGTTGCTGGTTTAGCTGTATTGGGTCTTACCACATTCTTTATATTTTTCTTCCACTTCTTTATGGATGGTGTATGGACAAACACTATGGACATGACGATAGTATTGGAAACCCTCGCTGGATTTTCATTAGGAGCTGAATCGATTGCATTGTTTGCACGTGTCGGTGGTGGAATTTACACCAAAGCTGCAGACGTTGGAGCAGATTTAGTTGGTAAAGTTGAAGCTGGCATCCCTGAAGATGATCCTCGTAATCCTGCAACAATTGCGGATAACGTTGGTGATAACGTAGGAGATGTTGCCGGAATGGGAGCCGATTTATTCGGTTCGTATGTCGCTACAGTACTTGCCGCGATGGTTTTAGGAAACTATGTGATAAAAGATATGGGTGGCAATATTTCCGAATTTGGTTTTGGCGGTATTGGACCTATTTTATTGCCAATGGCAATTGCTGGTGTAGGAATTATTATTTCTATCATCGGAACACTATTGGTAAAAATAAAAAATAATGATGCTAAAGAAGCTCAAGTGATGGGCGCTTTAAATGTTGGCAACTGGACTTCAATTGTTTTGGTGGCGGCAGCCTGTTTCGGATTGGTTACCTACATGTTACCTGAAACGATGCAAATGAATTTCTTTGGAGAAGGTTTACAAGAAATTTCTTCACTGCGTGTGTTTTATGCCACATTAGTCGGATTATTTGTTGGTGCTGTCATTTCTTCAGTCACTGAATACTATACAGGATTGGGCAAAAAACCAATATTAAAAATTGTACAACAGTCAAGTACAGGTGCAGGAACGAATATTATCGCTGGTTTAGCAACAGGTATGATTTCAACGTTCCCGTCAGTATTATTATTTGCTGGTGCTATCTGGGCATCCTATGCATTTGCAGGATTCTATGGTGTGGCATTGGCTGCTTCTGCAATGATGGCGACTACCGCTATGCAATTGGCAATTGATGCCTTCGGACCGATTTCTGATAATGCTGGTGGAATTTCCGAAATGAGTGAGCAAGAACCAATTGTGAGAGAACGTACAGATATATTGGATT
Source organism: Aquaticitalea sp. (assembly GCA_041748695.1). GTDB lineage: Bacteria > Bacteroidota > Bacteroidia > Flavobacteriales > Flavobacteriaceae > JBPOFM01. The sequence continues at coordinate 8,173 of JBGTCT010000188.1, forward strand.
CTGTGGGTAATACAACTGCTGCAACAGGAAAAGGATTCGCCATTGCATCTGCGGCGTTAACTTCACTTGCTTTATTTGCTGCTTATGTAACATTTACAGGGATTGATGGGATAAATATCTTTAAAGCTCCGGTTCTAGCCATGTTATTTGTTGGTGGAATGGTACCAGTCGTATTTTCGGCGTTGGCAATGAATGCAGTAGGAAAAGCTGCCATGCAAATGGTTGAAGAAGTACGTCGTCAGTTTAGAGAGATTCCAGGAATTATGGAAGGAACGGGGAAACCACAATATGATAAATGTGTCGCGATCTCAACTGAAGCGTCGTTAAAAGAAATGGTACTTCCAGGTGTATTGACCATTGGTTTTCCATTGGCTATTGCGTTTGTTCCGATGATTTTTGGAATGAATCATTTGGCTATTGCTGAAATGTTAGGTGGTTATATGGCTGGAGTAACAGTAAGTGGTGTGCTTTGGGCAATCTTCCAAAATAATGCTGGTGGCGCTTGGGACAACGCTAAAAAATCATTTGAAGCCGGTGTTTTGATTAATGGCGTGATGACCTACAAAGGATCAGATGCCCACAAAGCAGCGGTTACTGGTGATACCGTAGGTGATCCGTTTAAAGACACTTCTGGGCCATCAATGAATATCCTTATAAAATTAACCTGTCTTATAGGATTAGTGATCGCTCCAATTTTAGGTGGTCATACTATTGAGACAGCAGATATAAATACTGAAGATAATCGTAATGAATATCGGGTAGAAATGACATCAGTGGAGCCTGATAATGCAAAAGCGATTGTCACTAAATCTTATACAGAAGACGGTGTTACTGTGAATGAGGAGATGATTATTAAAGGTACTTTAGTTGAAGTGAGAAATGCCATTGCCGATTTAAAAAAAACAGAGAATAATTAAATTAGTGATTTAATAGTATAAATTTAAACCACATCATTTGATGTGGTTTTTTAATTGATTTCGTATTTTAGTCAGCATGAGATGGTTTAAAAAAGATCCTTTGAAAATTATAGTGTTCCAAAGTTATGGAACGAGTTCCCATTTGTATGTTAGAGGTCGTGCTTTGGAGGACGAATCCATTGATCTTGAAGGCAAACATCCGATTAAACTTCTTTATGATGCTTACAAACGATTTGATTCGGACGAAATAAAGCATGCCAATTTAATCCTAAAACTTCCAAATAATCATGTCATCGAAACAAAAACGGATGATGAAGGTTACTTTTTAATAGATGAAACTGTTGCGAATTTAATTTCTATGATTAATCAGGAAGGCTGGCTAAAAGTGGAACTTTCCTATAAAGATTTTACCAATTCGAGAGTTATTCAATTGGAAAACCGATTTCCTGGCGAAATGTTGATTCCCGATAATTGCAGTTATGGAGTGGCAAGTGATATCGATGATACCATTTTGCACACAGGTTTGGTTTCTTTATTTAAATGGCGCGTTATTTACAATACCTTTTTCAAAACGGCCAAA
>JBGTCT010000189.1:0-5418 GCA_041748695.1 Aquaticitalea sp.
TCCTTCTTTAAAAGCGTATCAGGTTGCAGATATTTTGCTGAAAGACCAATTTATTGAAAAAGTCATTGAAGTTGAAAAAGTTGTAGTATTGGAGGAGGAATTTCCGTTAGAAAAACTTATAGGAAATTATGAAATTCAGCCGGGAGTTATTGTGCAGTTGCAAAGTCAAAATGACAGTTTAAATGTGGTTCAAATTTGGAACAAGAAATCCTATAACATTGTGAAAACAATTGGAAACACATACGAAATACCCACCGAAAAAGGCATAAGCTTCAGCTTTTCAAATCTGAAAGACGGCGGCGCACAAACGCTTACCATATTGCAAGGAGGTAACACAACAAAAGCTTCAAGAAAAAAGGACATTGATACTTCGGGGGTTGACTTAACTGATTACGCAGGAAGTTATTTTAGCAAGGAACTTGATGTGAGCTATGTTTTTGAAATTAAAAATGGAACCTTAATTGCTAGCATTAATGATACACAGCAACCAATGGACTCTACAATCAGTGATATGGATAAATTCACAACGCAAATGGGCTTGGTGAGGTTTCGAAGAACCAATGGTACCATCTCGGGATTTGATCTCGACTCTGGGAGGGTTAAAAATTTGAAATTTCAAAAAAAATAATTGTTTCCATTAAAGCACACTATGAAACATTCATTCACATTATTTCTAATGGTATTCTTGACGTTAAGTTGCAAGCAATCAAACAACGAGACAGAAGTACTTGATGCCAAAAATAGAAGTCTAAAGACCACCATTGACTCCTTGAATTCTACAACCGATTCCCTTACTGCAACAATTGATTCGCTAATGGTAGTGCCAAACACGAACAACAATGAAAACAATTACTGGTACATAACCAATTATGATGGTGAAGATGCAATCAAAAGAGGTATAAAAAATCCTGAAGAATTTATTGAAACAAGTTTAAAAAACAAACCTGAACTCATCCCTCTGAAAGCCGTTTTGGGAGGCACCATGCGTTTTGGGAATGTTCAACTTTTAAGTGATAAATGGCTCATCGCCGATTTTAATGATGGCCATATTGAAGGTAAAGGACTCTTTAAATACACGTTTAAAAATGATGGAAGCCTAGAGTTCAAATTAATTGAAATGTCCAGCAAGCAGGAGTAAGATCATTTGGTCTGATCGCCTTTTGAAAGAAATCAAATTTATTAGCTCCAAAAATCACCTCAATAAATCTATTTGCCCTTATGCTCGATAAACTATAGAGCTGTTCATTCCTTTATAATTGGGGTAAAAATTTGGCTTATACAGTCAATTCCTAATCTGTTTTTATTCTAATTTTATCAAAAAGAGATTGGGATATTTTGTTTGAAACGCTCCTTTGCAGCTTTGTAACTATGGTTTCTTATATAAATTGGAAAAAATGCAGTTAGGCAAAATACTTGTATCAGCAGTAGTAGGTACTACTGCAATGACTTTATTCAGCTATATACTTTCTGATACTGAAAATAAAAATCTGCGAGAGCCTGAAATTTTGGGTCAACTCATTAAACGATTACCTAACGATGTTTCAAAGAAGTCTGCTTTAAGCGCAGGATGGCTGGCACATTACGCCATCGGAGTGCTGTTTGTTGCTATCTATCATGAATTATGGAAACGTGAGCATATACAGCCTTCAATCGAATCGGGTGCACTTTTAGGCACTGCCAGTGGAATTGTAGGCGTTGTATCTTGGAAAATTTTCTTTGAATCACATCCAAACCCGCCCGTAAAAGATCTAAAGTTTTTCTTGTATCATTTGATATTCGCCCATGCGGTGTTTGGTGTATTAAGTGCCATCACGTATAAACAAATGTGTTCGCGATGAGCAAGTCTGTGGACGATGGATCGGTTTATTATTCAGGTTTAAGCGGACTGATTCTTCCCATACCCAAATATTTATTCCCACCCGATTTTAAGAAATCAAGCCGTCTCACCTATTACGCATCACACTTTAATTCTATTGAATTTAACAGTACCTTTTATAAAATCACACAATCTGCAACGGTTGCTAAATGGGCTGCGTCGGTTCCGGAGAATTTTAAATTCACTTTTAAATTATGGAAAGGCATTACCCATGTCAAAGGTTTTGATTTCAATGAAGCAGCTATTGCCAAATTTTTTGTAGTCATCAATCACGTGCAACATAAGAAGGGATGCGTACTTATTCAGCTTCCTCCTAGCATTGGGAAAGCATACATGAAACAACTAGAATCATTTTTGCGATGTATCCATACCCATAATTCAAATGGATGCCATATTGCAGTGGAGTTTCGCAATACCTCATGGCATGAACCAAGTGTTTATGATTTTATACATGTTCATAAGGCATCCGTCGTCATTCAGTATAAACCCAAGTCAGCAACACCTTTGATTTCCTACAAATCTGATTTTGTGTATATAAGATTCCACGGTCCGGCAGGGAATTACCGCGAAAGTTATCCGGAAGATCTTTTAACCGAGTATTCCATTTATATCAACGAATGCCTGGACGAAGGCAAAACTGTGTATACTTATTTTAATAATACAGCTGGCGATGCCTATGATAATTTGAAATCATTGAACAAAGCACAACAAGATGAAAATCACAAAAAATACAGGAATTAATACAAATATGAAACCTAAAATATTCACCTTAAAAATTAAACCATGTACACCGCAAAAATCATAAGACATCGCCACAAGATTCATCATTATGTCAATGACGATTTAAAATCTGTAAGTGAGGAAGCTCAATTTAAAATTATCTTCTCCCATCCCCAAGAAATGGCTGATTTTGAAAAGTGGTGCAAACACCATAAAGGCGAGTACATTTATGACAAAGAAAACAGTCGGCAAACAGGCAAATTCCCAGAAATAGATGTGTTTAAAGACGAAATTTGCTGGTGCGATATCATGACTTATTATCTTCTACATGTCTCCAATTACTCGTATCATTCTTCCATACATCCATATAAAGGTGAAGTTTACACAAAGGAATAAGCTTTGATAAATAATTCACTTCACTTTTCTCTAGGTTTAAGTTTTATTAACCTTTCTAAGTCTCATATTTGAATATACCGAATGATTTGTTGTCGTGATTCCGTTTTTTTTACCTATTCCCATCAAACTCAAATAGTCCTTTATGCTTATTTAGTTAGGGAATATTGTTAAGTATGCGAATTATATAACTCTTAACTTTATTAGTATAACAGAAAATGAAAAAGTATGAGTCAACTTTGTAAATATGATAAGCCAAATAAATGATCCTAGATTTATTAAGAATTAAGGCGTTTCAGAAAAACCAAAAATTTAATTAGTTAACTCATAAAATCAAGAATATGAAAACCAAAAACCCTCAATCCATAAAAACAACAATTCCAGTAAAATCTGAAACCAATAAAAAAGCATCCATGAAAGGTTCTCAATTAATGGAGCTATTCGAAGAAGGACTTAAAGACTTGTATTGGGCAGAAAAAGCCTTGATAAAAGCGATTCCTAAAATGGTAAAAAATGCGACTTCAAAACAGTTGATCGATGCCTTAACCGCTCATCTTAAAGAAACCAAAGAACATATAAACCGTTTGGATAAAGTATTTGGTTTAATCGAGCTAAAGCCAGTAGCCAAAAAATGTGACGCCATGGCAGGACTTATCGAGGAAGCATCTGGTATTATGGAATCATGTGAGGAAGGCTCAATGCGTGATGCTGGCATTATCGCAGCAGCACAAAAAGTAGAACATTACGAGATCGCCTCCTATGGTACACTCCGTCAATTTGCCGAAACTCTAAAACTCACCAAAGCTGAAATATTATTGGCAACCACCTTGCAAGAGGAAAAAGAAGCCGATTTAAAACTCTCCGAAGTGGCAATTGATGCTATTAATGTTGATGCCTCTCAAGAAGAAGCATAATTTTAGAGGCATAAAAAATTTAGATCTTGACACTTAAGAGTCATATTGGTGCTTATAAGCTCCAACAGTTGATATGGCTAAGTCTCGAAAACATCAAAAAATAATAAAATTAATTAATCTTAAATATTTTAAAAATGGAAACTAAAAACGAAAATAACGTCCTAGACAGAAAAATCTCTCATGAAAGGGTTTTGACCGGAATGTTCCGTGACCGTGAAAGCACAGTAAAAGCATATAATGCATTGCATGAGAGAGGTTATGAAAAAGATGATATCAATCTTATGATGTCTGATGAAACTAGAAAAAAACATTATTCTGACGATGTAACCAAAGATACAGAAATAGGAACCAAAGCAGCAGAACATGCAGGCAAAGGTTCAGCTATTGGTGGAACTATAGGAGCAGTTGCTGGTGTAATCGCTGCCATCGGAACAAGTGTAGTGATTCCTGGTTTGGGAATTCTTATCGCTGGACCAATTGCTGCTGGATTGGTAGGTGCTGGAGCTGGAGGCATCACAGGTGGTGTTATTGGAGCCTTGGTTGGATCTGGTATCCCTGAAGCAAGAGCCAAACTTTACGAATCTGGTATTGAAGAGGGCAATGTGGTCATTACTGTAACTCCAAAAACGCATGAAGACGGACAATATCTAGAAAAGAATTGGAGGCATAACCAAGGTGAAGAGATTCATTGGTAGAATACAAGTAACTCATGTGCCACGGATTTTAGTCAATCTCTCGCATATTTATAATCATTAATAAAACTTGACAATGAAAAATTTAATCAATAGTAAGTTGGCATTCGCATATTCAGCATCGATTATAGCTACATTATTTATGGCTTCATCATGTGTTGACAACAAAAAAGTTGATGTGGAAAAAGTCGCAGAACAAGAAAATAGAGTTAAGATGGCTACTGACAATGAAGCGATTGTGGTGATTGAAAACGATAATAGCGCTAAATTTTTATTGGCAGTTGCCGAAATGCAATTGGAGGATATCAGTTTAGGTAAATTGGCGCAACAAAAAGGAACCTCTTCTCATGTTAAGGAGTTAGGAAAAATGATGGTAGATGATCATACAAAATCGTTCGGCGAACTAAAGGCTTTGTCGCAATCGAAATCAATTTCAATTCCTATGTCATTAATGGAAGACTCCCAAGAAGCCTATGATGATCTTAACGAGAAAACAGGAAATGATTTCGGAAAGGCTTATAGTGAGAGAGTAGTTAAACACCATGAACATGCAATTGGATTATTTGAAGAAGCATCAACTGATTCTGAAGATCAAGACGTCAGAACTTGGGCAACCAATAAACTACCAGGCTTAAGAACACATCTTGCGAAAGCTGAAGCTTGCAAGAAGGAATGTGATGAAATGAAATCATAATTTTTAAATCACAGTTACAATGTAAGACCGCATTGAAAAGATTGTATTAATAATACCCTATAAATCGGTTGAAGGTATGTAAGAAAGTTAGTGTTGATTTTTTTGTTCTCTGAAGTGCAGTAAACCTTG
>JBGTCT010000190.1:0-8092 GCA_041748695.1 Aquaticitalea sp.
TTCAAGCCCCAATCCTCTTTGGATATCATCTTCGCTCCTCTAGAAACAAGAAAATCTTCGTATTTCTCTACTGTTTCCTTTATCTGCGTATCAGATAAAACGGGATTTAAGATGAAAACAGTTTCATAATGATTCATAAAATTTGTATTTGTGTTAAAAATTGGGTGCAAAAATACATATTATTTCGTATTATGGCAATATATTTGATATGAAATATTTAGGTATTTTAAATATGTTAAAACTTTGTTAAAAACAACAGTTTACCGATGTTTTTTGGTTTTTATCCGAATTTTTCGTACTATTGTCGATATCTTAACCTAATAAACGAAAATGTTATGACCTTAAACTGTGTAGTAGTTGATGATTCTGCGATACAACGCCTGTCGATAGTAAAGTTAATTGAAAATCATTCTTCTCTTAACCTTATTGCAGAATACAGTAGTGCCCTAGAGACCAAAAACGGTTTGAATACGCACAAGGTGGATTTAATCTTCCTTGATATTGAGATGCCAGTTTTAAATGGATTCGAACTACTTGACGTACTCAACAACAAACCTCAAATAATCTTTGTTACCGGTAAAACCGAATATGCATTCAAGGCTTTTAATTATGATGCGACCGATTATCTCCAAAAACCAATAACGCGAGAGCGTTTCAACACTGCGGTGGATAAGGCCCTTGAGCAACACAAATTAAAACTCGATTTCAATGAGACTGATGGCGAGCATATTTTTGTAAAAAGCAACTTGAAAAAACGTAAAGTCTATATCAAGGACATTAAATGGATTGAAGCCCTTGGTGATTATGTTAAGTTGGTAACCGAAGAAAATAGCTTGGTGGTTCTTTCAACCATGAAATCTTTTGAAAATGAATTGCCAGAAGGTAAATTCTTAAGAATCCATAAATCATATATCGTCAATCTTGACAAGGTAGATCGATTCAACAGTAAAAATGTAGAAGTCGGTGCTTACGAAATACCATTGAGCCGAAACAAAAAATCGGAATTGGTAGATGCGCTGAATAATATTTAAACTAATAGGTATCGATATTTAATATTACTCTTACCGCTTTAAAATCCTTTATACTAAAAAAGCTATTGTTAATCTTACCAATGGCTTTTTTGGTTTTTACAAGTGACTGATTTGGTGGAATTTTAACAAGCACATTGATCAAAAACTGATTTCGTATCCTAGAAACGGGTGGAAATTCAGGGCCTAAAACATGTTCATTAAATATCTGTCGCAATGATTTGGCGTACCAATCTGCTGCCACGCTCACTTTGTTGTAATCCTTATGCTTGAATGTAATTTTTATCAATCGATAAACAGGCGGATATTTATAGGCACGTCGTTCTTGCATTTGCTCGCTGTACATATCTGTATAGTTATTTACAGATACTTGTTGTAAAATGCGATGGTGCGGATTGTAGGTTTGTATCAATACCTTTCCCCTTTTATCGGTACGTCCTGCTCGGCCTGAAACCTGAAGCATCAGCTGAAAACTGCGCTCATGTGCCCTAAAGTCTGGGAAATTCAGCATGTTATCGGCATTCATTATTCCGACCAACTTAACGTTTCTAAAGTCCAAACCTTTTGTCAGCATTTGGGTGCCAACCAATATATCCACTTCTTGCTGCTCAAAAGCTGTTATGATTTTATCATAGCCATACTTTCCCCTAGTGGTATCTAAATCCATACGAGCCACTTTATGGTCGGGAAACAAGACTTTGACCTCCTCCTCTATCTGTTCGGTTCCGAAGCCTTTGCTGTCCAATTCAGTGCTTCCGCATGCCTGGCAGTTTTGAAGCATGGTTGTGTTATAGCCGCAATAATGGCATCGAAGCTGATTGCGGTATTGATGATAGGTCAAACTCACATCGCAATTTGGGCATTGTGGTGCATGTCCACAGGTATTACATTCCACAATGGGCGAAAAACCCCGTCTGTTTTGGAATAAAATGATTTGATGACCATCATTGAGTGCTTCTGTCATTTCCTCCAGCATTCGGTCGCTAAAATGGCCTTTCATGCGTTTGCGCTTGTACTTATCGGCGAGATCTACCAATTCGATTTCTGGCATCAAAACATCGTTGAAACGATACTTGATTTCTACTAAACCATATTTGTTCTGTTGAGCATTAAAATAGCTTTCCAAACTTGGCGTGGCCGATCCAAGCAATGTTTTACTATTGAATAAACCTGCCAACACAATGGCAGCATCCCGCGCGTGATAGCGAGGAGCTGGATCGTATTGTTTAAAGGACGTTTCATGCTCTTCATCCACAATGATCAATCCGAGATTATGAAAAGGCAAAAATAAAGACGATCGTGCTCCCAAAATGATTTGAGCTTTTGGTTCGTTGTTCAGTACATTAAACCAAACCTCAACACGCTCGTGAGACGAATAGCGAGAATGAAATACCGAAACCTTTTCGCCAAAGTAATTTTGCAACCGACTTACCAATTGTGTTGTTAGCGCAATCTCGGGCAACAGATACAGCACTTGCTTGCCTTGCGCTATGACATCTTCAATGAGCTTTACATAGACTTCTGTTTTGCCCGAAGAAGTGACACCGTGCAATAAGGTGACATTTTGTTTTTCAAACGACGTTTTGATTTCGGACAAAGCCATTTCCTGATAATCATTTAGGTTTTTGGAGGCTGAAATGTCTTCGCCAAAAAATTCGATTCGATCTTTTTGAAGTTGATATTCCTCCAAGATCCCCTTGTCAATCAATGTTTTAATCACTGCAGTTGAAGCGTCACTTTCATCGGACAAATCAGATAACTCGATGGGTTTTTTTGTTTTGGCAGAAATGGAAAACAATGTCATTACAGCATCCCGTTGTTTTGGAGCATTGCTCAAGTCCGTCATTAATTGTTGTAATTTTTCTTGAGACTTATAGTTTGCATGGAGTTTGACAAACCGAACCAATTTTGGTTTGTATTTTTCATACACTTCCTCTTGAATGGAAATGGCATCTTTTTCCAATAAACGCTTAATGACAGGGAGCACATTGGTCTTGTCCAAAATACCCATAATATCCTGAATCTTTAGCGAAGTCTGATGGTGAAGCGCTTCATAGACCAAGAATTCGTCATCCTTTAAATCTTCATCATTCAAGATTTTGTCGTTATTTTTACTGACTACGGTTTCACTTTCCAACACAAAAGCACTTGGTAATGCGGCACGCATCACCTCACCCAAAGTGCACATATAGTAACTGGAAATCCATTCCCAATGTTTTAGTTGGGTGGGCGTGACCAAAGGCGTTTCGTCCAATATTTGCTGAATGTCTTTTGCTTCATACACCAAGGGGTTTTCTTGATGTATTTTGTATACAATACCTGTATATATTTTAGATTTCCCAAAAGGAACAGCCACGCGCATGCCAGGATTTAAAAACTCGGCTTCTGCAGCTGTTATGCTATATGTGAATGATTTCTCAATGGGAATGGGAAGTATGACATCGATAAAGTGTTGCATCTTTATGATTATTCCTTAATACGTTTCCAATATTGTGTGTCATAAAAAAAAGCGATGTACCCCCTAACCTGTAGAACATTACTATCATCGGTTAGCTTTATTCTGCCTTTATAAGTCTTACCATTTTGCGGATCGGTTAACGTGCCACCTTGATATGAATCGCCATCTTTCTCCATGTTTTTGATGATGTCCAATCCCAAAATAGGTTTATTGTAATCATCTCCTTTGCAAAATATACAAGGTAAATCACGCTTTGTCGCATCAAAGATTTCCACAATTTTCCCAAATAGTTTACCATTGTGTTTATAAAGCTCAACCACCGCTTTTTCTTCACCCGTTTCATCAAGTGTTCGCCATTTTCCCAAAACGCTTTGCGATGACATGTTTGATGTCATGAAGCCAATAACTAAAAAAAGTGAAAGATTTTTAAACATTTTTGTTGAGGTTTCGACGTCTTAATTTTCGAATCGTAGCGTTTAATTCAAAACCGAGTAACATAATATTCGAAATTAACCAAATATAAAACAATAAGATTAACAAAGCCCCTATGGAACCATAAAGCTCATTGTATGTTGAAAAATAGGTTACATATATTCCAAATAAATAAGAGAATACAATAATAAGAATGGTGGTCAACAAAGCTCCTGCCGAGAAAAATTTTGAATGTTTCCCTTCCTGCGTTCCAAAATAATACAGAGTTGCAGTGGCAAGATACACCATAATCACAAAAAAGACATATTTTGCTACAGCTATCAACATAATGCCTTCCGATTGTGTTTCATAACCCTGTTTATCAAATAGATAAAGTAGCCTTTTTATAACATAAAGTTCAAAATAACCCAAAACTGCTATTGTGAGTATCATTAAGAATGTCAATATCAAAGCGACGCCAATAGAATAGAGATATTGTCTTACTATGGTTCGTGTCAATTGTGTATGGAAAGAACTTTCAAACCCAGAAAATAAGGCGCTAACACCATTTGCCATCAACAACAAAGCAAGTATAAACACACTGGAAATCAATCCAGCATTACCGTCAGTATATATGTTTTGAAAGATATTCTGAAAAAAGAATTCTGATGTTTGTGGTGGTAATATTGTGCTTAAAAACTCATTGAATTCAAGCTCAAATCCATCAACTGGTATATAGGGAATTAGAATAATAATAAACAGTAAAAATGGAAATATGGCTGTAAAAAAACTAAAGGCGATGGAACTGGCTCTCGAAGTTACGGCTCCTTTAATTATACCTTTGGCATATAATCTCAAAAAATAGTAGAGTGTTAAACCTTCAAGAGCCGGAAGCTGAATTCGCTTTAAAAGCTTGACGAAATCTTTTATTATAGGCAATCGTTCGAGTTTATGTTCGATTTGATCTTCTATATTTTCGTCCTGCTGATTTGACATTCCTTAAACTGCTTTTAAGCTCAAATCCATATTGTGCACCGAATGTGTCAATGCTCCCGAAGATATAAAATCAACGCCACACTCCGCATATTTTCGAGCTGTTTGTTCATTGATACCTCCAGAGGACTCGGTTAAACATGTATCTCCAATTAACTGAACAGCCTTTTTGGTGTCTTCAAAATTAAAATTATCAATGAGAATTCTATAAACACCATCATTTTGAAGAATCTCCTTGATTTCATCAAGATTTCTAGCTTCCACGATAATCTTCAAATCCAGTTTGTTAGCCTTCAAATAGCCCTTTGTTTTCGATATTGCTTTTGTTATTCCACCTGCAAAATCGATGTGATTATCCTTTAACATAATCATATCATATAAGGCAAACCGATGGTTCTCGCCTCCTCCAATTTTTACTGCCCATTTTTCAAGAGCTCTAATCCCAGGAGTCGTTTTGCGGGTATCTAGAATCTGTGTATCTGTTCCGTAGAGTAGGTTTACAAATTTATGGGTTTTGGTTGCAATGGCACTCATACGTTGCATGGAATTGAGCACCAAGCGTTCTGCCTTTAGTATGGATTGCGAAGCACCTTCAGCATAAAAAACGATATCGCCATAACGCACTTCAGATCCATCTTGTATCAAAGTCTCAACATTCATGTTTTTATCGACATACTGAAACACTTGTTTTGCAAACTCCACACCTGCAATGATGCCTTCATCCTTAACCAACAATTTTGCTTTTCCAATGGCATCGGGAGGAATACAAGCCAACGAACTGTGATCGCCATCGCCAACATCTTCACGGATGGCGTTGGCTATGATGAGTTCTATTTCTTTATGGAATTGTTGCTGTGAAATCATTTGAGAGATATTTAGTGTAAAAATAAGAATTGAAAACTTAAATATTGAAAATACAATTGCCAATTTCCGAATACCAATAAAATTGTAATTTTACAACATGCAAATCAAACTTCTCGCCATCGGAAAAACGGATAATAGCCAACTGCAACTATTGCTTGATGACTATCAAAAACGGCTTGGCTTTTATATCAAATTTGATTTTGAGATGATTCCAGATTTAAAGAAAGTCAAAAATTTGAGCGAAGACCAACAAAAGCAAAAAGAAGGCGAATTAATTTTGAATAAACTCAATGCTACTGATGTCTTGATTCTTTTAGATGAAAATGGAATGCAATACGATTCCGTTGGATTTTCAGAATATCTACAGAAACACATGAATTCTGGAATCAAGCAATTGGTGTTTGTCATTGGTGGGCCTTACGGATTTTCAACTGAAGTATATAACAAAGCTGCTGGTAAACTATCCTTTTCAAAAATGACCTTTTCGCATCAAATGATTCGCTTGTTCGTTATTGAACAATTGTACCGAGCGTTTACTATTCTAAAGAATGAGCCCTATCATCATCGTTGAAATGGCTTTGTAAAGAAATTGATTCCTTGTCGTCTTATAGAGACATAAAAATTATCTTATTTATGAAGGCATTTACACTAGCAATATTTGTTTTTTCTACTTTCAACTTCTGTTTTTCACAAGGAAAAATTGATGGTTTTTATCGAGGCACTGGAAATGGAACTGTCGTTTTGGGTTTGGGATATGAAGATAGCAAAGCCTATTTTGCAGGAAAGGATAAAGTTGATTTGACCCGAACCCTTTATTATGCCAACCTCTTCGGTGCTTATGGAATTTCCGAAAATTTGGATGCACAGATAAGTATTCCCTATTTGGAAAGCGATGACAATAAAGCGTTTCAGGATATCAGTCTGTTCTTAAAATACCGTTTTTTTAAAACCGCCACCGAAAACGGACAGCTAGAATTAAGTTTTGGAGCGGGATTTTCGACTCCGTTAAGTGACTATCCCGTTGGAGATTTGAATGATTTGGGCCAACAAGCTACAATTATCGATGCTCGTGCCATGGTACATTATCAAAGCAACAGCAATTGGTTTGGAACTATCCAAACAGGATTTTCATACAAACTGGAAGAAGTCCCAAACAGTTTGCCATTTGTCCTTAAAATTGGCAAAGCCACAGAAAAATGGTATTATGATGTTTTTTATGAATATCAATACTCCTTTGGTGGCGATGATTATCTAGGCAGTCCGAGACCACAGAATTTTAGGGAATTTGGAGTGGACTATCACAAAATAGGCGGCTCGCTTTACAAGCCGCTATTTCCTGATTTTGGTGTCTATATCAACGCCTCCTACCTTTTAAGCGGCAGAAATACGTTTATTGGTCCTTCGTATGGATTTGGATTTGTGTATGATTTTTAAAAACTAAAACGTTTTATAAGTTTCTTTACGTTTTTTTAATTGAACCTCAAGATCGCTGATGGTTTCTTTAATGGCCATTTCATAATTCTTCTCATTGGAAGTTGCAAAAATTCTCGGGCCAGGAAGGCTTAATCGGATATTACAGATTTTACTGTTTACTGGTTCGTTGTTATCTTCCTTAAAAAACACCTCTGCACCGATGATCCATTCATATTTATTGGCGAGTTTATTTAGTTTTTCGGTGGCATGCTCTGAAAGCCATTCACTTGCATCTATATCTACGTATTGAAAAGTTACCGTCATAATTTTAAGTTTATTATTTCAGGAAAGATAAAATTTTTAAAGGACTATTGGAGATTGATAAATCATAAAATATCTATAAATTTTAACCTTTACAAATCAATTTGATTAATCATTTATAGATGATCGGATGGTATCTTTTAACAAATTCAAGAACAAATAAATCATTAATTTTTGTAGGATACGACATTAAATTCAAATGAACAGATTGACCTCCTTCTTGAAGTGGTGGCTGAACATAATGTTGCTTATTGAATTTAAAACCTAAAGACTCATAAAATTTAATGCGTCTTTTTGCGGCTGTATCAGTTGGCAATTCAACTTCCAATAATAGTAATTTATGGGTTTGTAATTTGATGGATTCAATAATCACACTACCAAATCCTTTCCCTTGATGATTGGGAGAAATTGCAAAATGTTCGATAAAACATAATTCTACAAATTTCCACCATAAAATAAATCCGATGAAGCTATTTTCTAATGTGATGATTTCAAAATGGTAATTTTTACAACTTAATAACTCTATTTGTTTTGTGTAGGCTCGTCGCTCTTCCAAAGGAAATGACTGCATATACAGTTGCCATGTCGATTCAAAATACGGATG
>JBGTCT010000191.1:0-10833 GCA_041748695.1 Aquaticitalea sp.
TAAGCAGTACAATTGACTTCTTTGCCATGTCCAACACAGCATCATTGATACGTTTGCTTCCTATAACCTTTTTCTCTGTTTCTTCATTGCAATATTTATAAGGATCATCAAAAAGGCCTAATTCAAATTTAAGCCTTAAAACACGTTTTACGGCGTCATCAATCAACGCTTCCTCCACCTGTCCTGATTTTACAAGATTTGCCAGTTCATAGACATAAGCATATGATTCCATGTCCATGTCAGAGCCGCCTTTGATTGCGATTTCTGCTGCATGATTGCGATTTTTTGCTTGTCTGTGTGCAATCATTTCGTTCATAGAACCCCAATCTGAAACCATAAAACCTTTAAATCCCCATTCACCTTTTAATATATCGCGTTGCAAGAATGAGCTACCTGTTGCAGGAATTCCATTCAATTCATTGAAGGAATTCATAAATGTTCTTACGCCAGCATCTGATGCCGCTTTAAATGGAGGAAAGATGATATTGTAAAGTGTGGATGTTCCCACATCCACCGTGTTGTAGTCCCTACCTGCTTCTGAAAATCCATAACCAGCAAAATGTTTTGCACATGCAGCAATGGTGTTGTTAGCAGATAAATCATCACCTTGAAATCCCTTCACTCTAGCTATTGCTATTTTAGAACCTAAATATGGATCTTCTCCAGCACCTTCCATAACACGTCCCCATCTTGCATCGCGAGAGATGTCAACCATGGGTGCGAAGGTCCAGTTGATGCCCGATGCAGCAGCTTCTTCGGCAGCAACCTGCGCAGAAAGGCGCATGGCTTCCAAATCCCAGCTTGCAGCTTCTGCAAGTGGAATAGGACTGATTGTTTTATACCCATGAATCACATCAAAACCGATAATTAAAGGAATGCCCAATCGGGTTTCTTCAATCGCAATTTTTTGAACAGCTTTGACCTCTTTGACCCCTCTGACATTGAGCATAGATCCTACCCAACCCTTTTTTAGATGTTCATATTTTTTTGCAGCATCTCCACCAGCAGGAACAGGACCTGTAACGTCCCAAAATCCGTTGTACTGATTCATTTGTCCTATCTTTTCTTCTAGGGTCATTTTGCTTAAAAGGGCCTTTACCTTTGAAGTTATAGAATCTGTATCCGTAGCTATTGTCAAATCTTGACTTAAGGAAGTTGCATTGGCATCAAAACATGATAACAATACAAACATCGAGCCGCAAAAACTTAAAATAAATAGGATTTTTTTCATCTATTGGTATATTTTCACGTAATCAATTTCCAGAGTTGATTCAACAAAACTAGAATCTATTTCGCCACCAAAATTTCCTCCCATAGCAACGTTCAAAATCAGAAAGAAGTCATTATTAAACGGTAAGTTTGGTGTGTTTGGAAATGTGTGGTAAACAGTGTCATCAACTAAAAATTTGATGAATTCGGGCGTCCATTCAACGGTATAGTTGTGAAATTCAGTTGATGCCGTTGGTACTGTCGTACTATTGCTTACACCATTACCACCGGAATTTCCAGGATAATGCAATGTTGAATGAATCGTATTCTGATCGTTACCCACATGCTCCATAATATCAATTTCTCCACAACCAGGCCATGTATTAGTTGCATAGTCTTGACCGAGCATCCAAATGGCTGGCCATGTTCCACCTCCAGTAGGCAATTTAGCTCTTACCTCTACTCTGCCATAAGTAAACTCAAATAGGTTTTCAGTTTTAATCCTCGAAGATGTGTAGCCGCTACCTACCTGTTTTGCTGTAATTTTTAAAAATCCGTTTTCAACAATTACATTATCTGCACTGTTGGTATATGTTTGCACCTCACCATTACCCCATCCATTAACTCCACCTCCTAAATCGTAAGTCCAGTTTGCTGGATTTGGTGCTCCATTGACATCAAAATTGTCCTCAAATACCAAATTGTTATAAATTGTTTCAAAGTCGTCGGTTGGAGGGCTGGATGAAAAAATATGGTACCAAGCAAGTGCAGGGTTTAGTGCATCCAATGTTCTAACCCGAAGCCTTGTACTCGTAACTTCCAATATTTCATAGTTAGAAGAACCTACATAATACCCCATAAAGTTTCCGTCTGAAAAGATCATGTCAGTGCGTCGTGAATCCACTTCAGTCAGTTCACTTGAAGAAGGTGCTAAGGATACAATACTCGTTCCTGATGTGTCAAAATCCAAACATACGTCATCACCTGAACCTGCACCTCCACCTGCAGCAGAATGTGCACCGTTAAAGTAGGTTTGTCCATTATTATTCAGTTGATAAGTTAACTGACCATTGGCATTTAAAGAAAACACTAATTCATCTGTATAAATACAACTACTTTGTGGATCTCCCGCTTTTTCAAAAGGTTGTGCTGTATAATATGCGGGAAAGGTAAATTGCGTTGGGTCTTGCTGAAAGGTCGGTCCAACACCTAAATGACCAATTTCTGTTGCAGCCCAATACCAAGTTCGGCTATTGCCTGCTCCACCACTTAATAAGTCTTTTGCTACTGGATCATCAAATGAACTAAACACAGTAATATCGATACTTGCATTAGAAGTCAGCCCTCCTGTGCCAATGGCATTTACAACCGCAGTGTATGTGTTCAAGCCAGTCATAGTATATCTATGTGTTACCTCTCCAGATGTCACAACCTGATCTATACCATCACCAAAATTTACATTATAACTTAAGGCGTTATCAGCAGAAAAAGTAAATTTCACCAAACCGCTTCCATCTCCGTTAGGATTATCATTATCTATCCCAAGAACTTCTGCATTAAGTTGGATATTAGAAGGTGCAATGATATCACCTACCGACGCATCGTCTTCTTGACAACCCAAAATCAAAAATGTAGTTGAAACGAAAAAGACAATTAAGATTTTTAAATTTTTCATATTATTTTTTTTACTGATGTTAATTTTTGTAAATAGAATTTTTTTGAGTTTAATTAATTGATAAAACCACGTTATCTAAATTAACCATCCCCGTTTGTGCTCCTAAATCAAAAAGAACTCGTGCATCTGTTGCGCCAAAACCTGTTGCAGTTAATGTAAGCGAATAATTAGTTACGGTTGGTGTTAAATTAACGGTTTCATTAGTATTCGCGAAATTACCTCCACTAAGACCGATACCTGCTATAATTGTTCTGTTTACGTCTGACCAGGCATCAAAACTTAAGGTATATGTTTCACCTTGAATAATTTCAAGTTTTTGGCTAACATTTACAGAAAATGGTTGTCCTGCGGTAGTAACGTTAACCGAATAATATGTATTTCCACCAACTGTTACTACTGGTGCTGGAGAATTATCATTTACTCCAACTATCCAAGAATCACTTCCATTTTCAAAATCTCCGTTGGTTAATAAATTTTCCCTAACAATATTTAATGAAACGTTATCTATATTAACCATCCCTATTTGTGCTCCTACATCGAATAGAACTCGTGCATCTAATGCTCCAAAACCTGTTGCACTTAAAGTGAGCGTATAATTAGTTATTGTTGGTGTTATATTAACGGTTTCATTGGTATTCGCAAAATTACCTCCACTAAGACCGATACCTGCTATAATTGATCTGTTTACGTTAGACCAGGCGTCAAAACTTAAGGTATATGTTTCGCCTTGAATAATTTCAAGTTTTTGGCTAACATTTACAGAAAATGGTTGTCCTGCGGTAGTAACGTCAACAGAATAATATGTGTTACCACCAACTGTTACCACTGGCGCTGGTGAATTATCGTTTACACCAACTATCCATGAATCACTGCCGTTTTCGAAATCTCCATTAGTTAGTAATCCATCGTTGAATGTAGAAGTTCCTGCAGGTACTTTGTAAAAGTAAAGATTATCGACAAATATGGTGCCTCCTGCAGGAACACCATCAAATTTGAATTGTATAATATCCGCAAAGTTGACCAAAGGATTTTGACCGGTAAAAAACGACAATGGTATATTGAATGAATTCCATTGTTGAGGCGTTAACTCTAGATCGAAAGGCGTTTCATTTGGCCCTGAACTTATAGGTGATATTTTTGCATTGTTATCATCAGCCGTCCAGATATCAATGTGTAAAAATTCCATCGCAGATGCATTGGCAGGAGCAGCAAGTTGGATCCCTTGGTAATTGAGATTTCCGTATTGAATAATATTGCTTCCAGCAACAACAATCTCATTAAAAGTTGTGCTTTGCCCCCAATTTGGATAAAAATTAGTACCAGGAAGATTATCATATGCATCGCTGTAGATCGAAATTACATTTCCAGGCTGTCTTGAAGGTTGAGCCGGTGCTGCTTGAAGCGGTTGTAAAATGGCAGTAACTAAAAAATCTTCAGAATATGAAGTAGTTTCGATAGCCGCACTATATGCCGTTACCGTGATTGTGTAAACACCTGGCTCTTGATAGATATACGATACTGTTTCGTCGATATTACCCTCAATAGTTGTGTTGTTGGGATCTTCCCCGAAATTAACTTCATAATACATTGCAAAATCGGCTGATACCGACACATTCACTTTTTTAGAAATGGTTGCATCGTTTTCAATTGTGACTACCATATTTTGAGGTGCCTGAAATGATACTACCAAACTTTGTGTAATCGTGGTAGAGTCGCCCTTCAATCCATTAGCAGTAATTGAAATTTGATAAGTTCCTTCATCATAAACATGATCTACACTAGAGCCAGGTTGAATAACACCTGAAGGATCTGAACCATCTCCAAAAGTGACGTTAAACGTAGCAACGCCTTCACCCAATGGCGTAATAGTGACCAAGCCAGTATTATCTTGTGTTACTCTCAAAGATGCAGACACGTTAGTTGGTGCAGCAATCTGATCGACGAAATCTGTATTGTCATCGTCCTTAACACAGCTAATGAGTAAAAGGGACACCAGACAAATTTTAAAGGTGTAATTAATAATTTTTTTCATAACATTTTTTTTTAATATCCCGTATTTTGTGTCCAATTACCGTTTGAAAACTGAATTTCTTCAATAGGAATTGGAAATAATTCATTTTTATTAGGAGAGAATCCATCTATTTCATTGCCTCTTCCTGTTCTTACCAAATCAAAAAATCGATGACCTTCACCCACAAGTTCAAGCCTTCTTTCAAGATAAATTTCATCTCTTAACGCCTCTCCAGTAGAGGTACTATTTTTCGATGAATTGCCAAAAGCTCTTTCTCTAACTCGATTTAAATAGTTCTGTGCCTTGGTATCATCAATTCCACCTCTGTTGTAGGCTTCAGCGGCCATCAACAGTACATCTGCAAATCGAATGGCTCTGTAATTATTTGGATTCGTTAAGTTTAAATCACCTGCAGCTTGCGAACTTCTTACTCTAGGAAGATACTTTCTATTAAAATAACCAGTATGTTCAAATCCTGTTGTAAAAGTAGCTCCAGTCTGTGCAGACCAAGCCTCAATATCCAAGATTGCGACATCTTTTCTTAAGTCGCCCTCTTCAAACGCGTCAACAACCTCTTGAACAGGAACATTAAAACTGAAGCCTGGTGTAAACAATGGACCACTATACCCACGAACTCCACTAAAACCAACCGCTACGTTTCCTTCACTACATTGAAGACAGCCAAATCCTGCTCCTTCAACATCAGTGTATTGTACTTCGAAAACAGATTCCACGCCATTTTCTCCTGCATTCTCAAATATCGAATTATAATTTTGAACCAAATCATAAGGTCCATTATTAATTAAGTCTTCTAGAACACTGGCAGCACTTGAGAATTTACTCGGATTTAAACGCGCATGATATAGATACGCTTTCCCCAACAATGCCTGAGCAGAACCTTTTGTAGCTCGGCCAGTTTGTGGTGCTGTGTAAGAAAGATTATCAATTGCGAATAGTAAATCCTGTTCGATGGATGCATAGACATCCTCTTCAGGCGATCTTGGAATACTGGTTTCATCGCCCAAAACAAATCTTGAATTTTTTAAAGGAATAGGTCCGAACCATTTTAACAATTCAAAATTGTAATAAGCTCTTAAAAATCTTGCTTCAGCGATAATTATATTTTTTCCTTCAAAATCAGTTTTATCCTGAAATTCTAAAATGTAGTTAGCTCTATTCACACCTGCGAACATAAAACTCCAAACTTTAGATAACTCTGTATTTACTGGAGTGTGGATCATGTCATCAACTTGTTGCCATCCTATAACATCGGTTGCGTTTTCGCCGCCGCACAACGTATTGTCTGAAGCGATTTCTCCTAGAATAACATTTACATAACTAGCTTGCAACAAATCATAGGCACCAATAAGCGCGTTGTAATAATCGTCTTCAGAATTAAAATAATTTTCTGAATCAATTGAATATACAGGATCTCTATCAATAAAATCATCCGTACAACTAAAATTGACTATCAAAAATGCATATAGAAGTAAGCCTTTGGATATATTAATATTTTTCATCAGTTTCATAGTTTAAAAATTAACATTAAGACCCAATATATAAGTTCTTGGTATCGGATAAAAACCAAAATCGATTCCACCACCAATTGGAGCACCAGTTGATGCGCCCGGATCATAACCTCTATATTTTGTGAAGGTATATAAATTATTAACGCCTGTATAAATTCTTATTTTGGTAAAACCTGCTTTATCCAAAATGGATTGTGGTAAGGTGTACCCAATTTGTACATTTTGAATTCTAACATAGGATGCATCTTCAACAAAATAATCAGAGAAAATATTGTTGGAGGTTGCGGCCGTTGTTACCCTCGGCACCGTATTATTTGTGCCTTCGCCAGTCCAACGATCCAACACATAGTTCAATCTATTGACATCCGATAAGGTTCTTTCATAATTGCGTACCATGTCATTTCCTAAAGATGCAAATGCATAAGCTACAAAATCCAGATTTTTATAGTTAAAATTTAAATTCAGACCCATGGTGACATCGGGAATTGGGTCACCAATATTAGTTCTATCGCTGGCGTTAAGAACGCCGTCGCCATTGATATCCACATAACGGATATCACCTGGAGCCGCATTTGCACCTAAAGCAATTTGGGACGGATGCGCATTCACTTCTGCCTGATTTTGAAAAAGACCATTTGTTTGATAACCATAAAAGTACCCTATAGGTTGACCGACTTCCATTCGCGATGGTGGTGGTTGTCCTACACCAAAACTTCCGCCTTCTAGGAATCCGGTACTATTGTTCACTTCCAATACTTCATTTTGTAAGGTTGTAAGGTTATAGTTGATCTTAAATTTAAAATTTTCACTTAAATTGTCTTGGTATCCAATTGCAAATTCAAATCCTCTATTTTCGACCGAACCTGCATTGATGGTTGGTGAACCTCCGCCAGGTGCGGAAGTTCCGAGAATTCCAGAGACTGGTATATTACTGATTAAAAGGTTATCCCTCGTGTCAATAAAATAATCCGTCGTAATATCCACTTTATTGTTGAATAATCTAAAATCCAAACCGACATCAAACTTTTTGGCCTCTTCCCATTGTAAATCTGGATTTGGTAAAACCCCAATGGCTTGTCCGTTAATTAAGGTTCCATCAAAAACATAAGTGCCTTCTCCATTCAATAATCCCAGATAAAGATTATTACCAATTTGGTCATTTCCTAGCAAGCCATAACTAGCTCTTATTTTAAAGAAATTAAAGGCCTGTGGATCGCCAAAAAATGATTCGTCAGATACTACCCATCCTAGAGTAGCAGATGGGAAATAGCCCACCTTTTTGCCAGGCCCAAATTTGGTTGACGAATCTCTTCGCAACATTGCTGATAACAGATATTTTCCTTTGTAGTCATATTGCAATCTCGAGAAAAACGATAATCTTCTTTCGTCATAAGCGTAAGATCCGACATCACGTCCTTCACTTGTACCAAGCGCCAACGCAATATCAGCAAAAGCCCAATCATTGTTAGGTACGTCAAAACCAGTTGCAAATAGCCCATTGCCCCATTGCTTAAATGCTGTAGTTCCTACAAGAAAATCTACATTATGTGTATCATCAAAGCTCTTTTTGTAATTAGCAAAAATATCCAAGGAATAATCATTGTCATTTATGGCATTTTGAGAGACACTGCTTCGTGCAACGTCAAAAACCTTACCACCATAAAGAACTTCTTTCGCAAAGGATTTCCCTTCACTATTAGCTGTATTAAAACCGACCCTACCTGTTAACTTTAAACTTTCAAAAATTTGATAGTCCATACCTACGGTACCATTTAATTTTTTTAAGTCATAATCATTAAAGGTGTTTTCAATTTGTGCTAATGGGTTGATTATTTCAATACCCAAACCTGTATTGGGCACTAGCGTAAGTTGACCTTCTGAATCACGGGGAGAAATTATGGATGGTAAGTTAATAGCGTTAAAAAGCACAGATCCTAGCCCATTTTCATTTACAGAGTCTCTATCAAGATAGGTATAAATGGCATTGGCATTCACACTGATTTTTGAGGACAATTCTGCCGAAAGTGAAATCCTGGCGGTGTTTCTTCTAAAATCTGTTTTCTTTGGTGCAATGATACCTTGTTGATATAGGTGAGATCCACTAAAAGCATATTTGATTTTCTCGGATCCACCTGTAACACTAAAGTCATGATTTATCAATGGTACGGATTCCTGAAAAACTTCATCTTGCCAATCGGTTCCTTTTCCTAATCTTGAAATGTTTGGGTATGGAAGTGACTGACCTGCAGCAGCATAGCTCTCATTCAATAATACAGCATACTCTGTCGCATTAAGAAGTGACAGCTTTCTACTTGTTTCTTGAAAACCGACGTATGTATTGTATGATACTTTCGGTTTTTGATTTGCTTTACCGCTTTTAGTTGTAATTAATACAATACCATTTGCTCCTATAGTTCCATAAATTGCGGCTTGTGCATCTTTCAAAACAGTGATGGTCTCAATGTCGTTTGGATTTAAAATACCCAGATCGCCAACATAACCATCAATGATAACGGTAGGTCCATTAACACCATTGGTTGCTATACCTCGTATTCGAATGTCCAAACCAGCACCTGGAGCACCAGATTGGGTTGTAACGTTTACACCCGAAACGGTACCTTGGAGTGCTTGCTCCACTTTAATTGGCTTCAATTCGTCCAAAGTTTGCGAACTAACAATACCAACTGAACCTGTTAGATCTCTTTTTCTTTGAGTACCATATCCAATGACTACAACTTCGTCTAGCGACTGCGTGTCCTCTATAAGAACAACATTAATTGTGTTATTGCTTTTTACAACAATTTCTTGATCAATGAAACCTATATAGGAAAATACTAATATAGCATTCATAGGCACTTCGGTAATCGAAAAATTACCATCAAAATCGGTGGTTACCCCTTTGCTCGTGTTCTTGATTATAATATTGACTCCAGGTAATGGTTGGTTAGAGACATTATCTTTTACACTGCCAGTAATTGTCATATTTTGACCAATGGCAACGCAAGAAAAAAGAAGAACAAATACACGTAAAAATTTTGTTATCATATTTTTAAATCTTTGTTAAACAAACTTAACCGAAATAATTATAAAATATGTAAAATAGAACACTACAAAAAATATACACGCTAATAATGATGCTCTTTTTTTGCGATATTGGCAATTAACACTCTAAAACATTGGTTTAAGAACATTGTAACAATTGAAAACTACATCGAGGTAGTTGTTCTTAAATCGTTAATGTAGTGGCAATGTATGGGTAAATATTTAGCTTGTAGTGGCTCTACATTTCGAGAATGTAATTTGTTAAGCTGTAATCGTGCGGAAGGTCCATTTTTTTTCGTAATCGATATCGTTTCACTTCCACACTCTTTGAAGAGATGTTTAAAAGGGGAGCAATCTCTTTAGAGGAAAGATTTAATCGCAAATAAGCACAAAGTTTTAAGTCATTAGGTGTTAACGATGGGTGCTTTGCTTTCACCTTTTTAAGGAAATCTTTATCTGCATTATTAAAGGCTTCTTGAAAAAATTTCCAGTCATCTGTATTGTTTAGGTTTTTATCAATAAATTTTATAACTGGCTTTAAGGATTTTGAATCATCGGCATTTTTTAATTCTTCCTTTACAGTGTTAAGAAACTCATTTTTCTTTATTAGGCTCATGGTGGAGATGGCCAGCTCCCTGTTTTTGTTGTCGATGTCCTGTTGTAATTTTTCGTTTTCTACCTGCATCAATTGCTGTTCGTTCTCTAACTGCTTTAGTTCCAAATCACGTTTATTTTTTATCAGTAGTTTTTCCTTTTGCTTTTTGTAATAATTTTTATAGACATGATGCATAAAAATTGAAAATAACAGAATTGTCAACACATACAAGCCAATCATAAAATTTGTGATATACCAAGGTTTTTCAATTGTAAATTCATAGGAAGACACATTATCTGTCAAGGTATTCCCTACTCTAGCACGCACATTGAACACATATTTGCCATACGGTAAATTTTTCAACAATACTGATGACTGGCTTGACCATTCGCTCCATTGATCGTAATATCCTATGAGCTGATATTGATACTCGACTTCCAAATATTTATCAAACTCTGCGACGCTAAACGTGAATTCAAGATTGTTCTGGTTATTTTTAAATTCTGAAAATTGCTCTTTATTGATGTTCAATGGATTACCTTCTATCGTAAAATTGGTGATCGTATTGATTGAAATATCATAGGATTTTGTATTTAATTTATCCAAATCGATTATCACATAACCAGTGGAAGTCCCCAAAAGATATTTGTTTGCTTCCAGAAAAGAAATGGTTTCATACCCTACCATTTCCTTTCTTATGGATTGAGGAAATGGAATTGAATTAATATCGGGATTCTTACTCAATTTTCCTGGCGAAATATAACTCAAGTTT
>JBGTCT010000192.1:0-3147 GCA_041748695.1 Aquaticitalea sp.
CGAAAGTAGGTGCCCAGTGATTATAATCTTTAAAGTATGTAAAAGATTCAAAATTTATATAAATGAAATATTCGGGGTTAGTAAAGTCGTCATTAAATAAAATTTTACTTACAATTGAATATTCTTTTTCTTTAGATAACAATCCGTTTACATTCCATATTTCCGACTGCATCAAGATTTCGTTTTTGAAATCATTTGTAATAATAATTTTTCTTATGGTATCCTCCCAAATCTTTAGTTCTTTAGCTTTTCCAATAATCGTATTATATAAGATTTTTAAACTTTTAATAATTTTTTCACTAGCTAAAGAGTGGCCATCAATTTGAATTTTTAATAAGTCATTTGTCATAGCGTTTGATGTCCTTTGATTTGGTTTTGATTTGCTTGTAGCTACGTTTTGTGTATGGTTAGTTGCATAGTTCAGCAACTAATTTAGTAAACAAATACTTGCCATAGCAATTAATTATACACTGCTTTGTTAGCGGTAGTTTTTCTTCTCGTCAATCTCATCTTTAATTCTCTTGTTGATGTCAATTTTTGCTCCTGTAAACACAAATACTGTCGTTCCAAACTCTCTTGAATAAATATTTGTAATTGATGTCGCAAGTTTCGAATTTTGAAAAAATGGTGCTGTTTCTTTAAGCTCTATATTTTCATCATCTTGTTCTTTAACTCTAATTAAGTTTTCATGTTTTTTAGTTAAGTCAAACCAATTTATGTAATCTGCATTAAATGAAACTGCTCGTACTTTTTGGCTTGTATAAAAGTTTATTGCCCCTGCCTGTCCATAATTATCGCAAAGAATAAGGGTATTATTTTTGTTCGGCAAACTTAAATAAACACTATCCACTTTCAAGGCTAATTCTTTCCAACCAAGCATATCTGCAAAGTCCTGTGGCAATAAATGGTCTTTTCCATCTTCCCAACGTAGCATACCAAACTTTTTGTACTTTTCTGAATGCTGAATTATGTATTCTGGACTTCTATTCGGAAACGCAACATTATAAATTGGAATAAATAATAGTAAGGGAACTGCAATTGCAACTGGTTGTAAATATTTTCTCCAACCATCTTTTAAAATGTGCGCAAGATAAACAGAGCCAAAAGCAATGTAAATAGGGTAAATACCAATGGCATAATAGTCTTTTGCCTTAAAGTAAATAAAGGCTATTAAAGTAAAGAGGATAGCGAAAATAAAAATTCTATACTTGTTGAAAGGCTTGTAAAAAAGCAAAGCATAAAATGATGCAAAGATTACTATTAGTGAGCCTATAAAAAAGAGTAACTGATTCTTCAAAAAGTCAAATCTATTTACATTTATTAATTGAGTTTCTGCCAATTGTTTTAAGTGGTGAAAGACTGGAAAATTGTTATTGTATTGCCAAACAAGATTAGGCAAAATTAGAACCAAGCCTAATAAAATGGCGAAATATAGACTAGGCTTTAAAAATATTTCCCGATGCTTTGTTAGCAACAAAGAAGGTAAAAGTCCAATTAAAAGAAAAACAATGTTGTACTTATTCAAAAAGCCAATTGCAAATACCGTGGCTCCTATATACAACCATTTTGAATTATCGGTATTGATAAATTTTAGCAATATAAAGTATAAACCAGTCCAACATAATACATCAAAAGAATTAGGTTGATATAAAGTGTTGAGTCGCAAAAGTGCAGAAAATAAAACACAAGTTGCTCCTAAAATCAAAGCAAAAAGGTTTCCATTTAATTCTTCTATTGCTTTCCAAACTATATAAATTGTCAAAGCACCATAGAAGGCAGGGAAGAACTTAATCCAAAAAATTGAGTTGCCTAATAATTGAATAATGTAAGATGTCCAAGAAGTAAAAGGCGGAACAGAAAGATAACCCCAAGCCAAATGATTTGCTTGGTCAATATGCAAATATTCGTCCCTTTGAAGGTCATACTCACCACTTATCAGTAAAAATTGCAGTAAGAATTTTAGTGCAATAAAACCTAACAGAATTAAAGTCTTTCGTGCCATAAATTGTGGTCTGTCAAAATTAACGCTAACATAGGGATATATCCTAAAAATCTAACAGAAAATTTGAATAATCAAAGGGTTAGGGTAATTTCCTTCTTTGATTATGAGGCGGTTATTGGTTGAAAATACCAACAATGACCAAGCATTTTTAAAAAACACTATCCAATGTATCTGCATTTAATATTCTTTCTTTTGACGAATATCTTGGGCTTTGTGGAGCTTTTCCTTTGTTGATTCCTATTGGAACTTTCTTAATTTTTTCCGCCGGTTCAGTAAAATACAAAATATATTTATTGGTTTCTTTCCATTGTTCAATTGACTTCACTTCTGCAATGTGCGTTATAGCTGAAATTGGTGCAACTTGATAAGCTGCAATATATTTTATTTTAGGGATCATGGAAGCATTCAGTCGAATAGCGAACCAACACTCTTCGTCAATAAAAACTTCTTTAAAGCCATCTTCTCTTGCCGGAACTACAATGGTATCTATTTCTGAAATGTCAACCTTTTTAGTGTCTTCTGTAACTTCGTTCAAGAAAGGTTGAAAATCGTAAAGGGTTTCTCCTTTTTGGTTTTTCAATCGTTTTAAGGTTATTACTTCAACTGGAAATTTAAATCTGCTTATTAAAACAGTTTCTAATTCATCTCCGAGTTCATCTATAATGAGTAATGCATTGAAAGAATCTTTTTTATGGATAATGGATTCAAGTAGATAATCGACATTTTCATAGCCATTTTTCTTTGCGAAGTCTTCACATTTCGTCCATTCATGTTTTCTCTTTTGAAGCATTTCCTTTATAATGTTTTTCATTTTTACTTTACTAGTTTCGAATGAAAGTGAAAACTCGAGAATTTGAACTGCAATATGTTTTAAATGTTGATGACTAGATAAGTCGTTTTCAACAACAAATATTTTTGGCTCTTGACTATTCGTTAAGTCTATTAAATACCCATCAGGTAAATTATTTGTGCCGCCTTTCTTTCCAATTTTCTTTTTATCGTCCAGATATATTCTTGTAGAACCGAATAAAGCGTCTTTTACATCATTTACGGCATCTTCAAGTTCTGATTCCTTTTCGAAAGGTATTTCTATATATCGATTGTCTTTATTCCAAAGCATACTTTATATTATTTTTAATAGTAAC
>JBGTCT010000193.1:0-2330 GCA_041748695.1 Aquaticitalea sp.
CCCCGTTGACCACTGATACTTTTTATAAGATAGAAAATACCTTAGATTCCTAAATCAACATTTGAATAGGCGTCATTGTACAGCCTTTAAACCAAAAGCAGAAGTTTAATAAATTCTGAAATTGTAACAGAACCAAGCGATAGTTGTCTAATAAATAAAATATAGCATTATGACTAAATCGATATTAAAAGTTTTCTCTAAAATAGCAATTATTCTGTTTTGTTTTAGTAATCTTAAGGCACAGGAAGTCATCACTAAGGACGGCGTTTTAAAAGGTGTTACTGAAGATGATATAGAAGTTTTTAAAGGGATTCCATTTGCTGCCCCTCCAGTCGGTGAATTGAGATGGAAAGCGCCTAAACCACCTAAACCATGGGGTGGCATTCGTATGGCGGATAAATTTTCTTCTATTTGTTTTCAAGTCGGAATGTATCCGAAAGATTCACCGCAAGAGGATATGAACGAAGATTGTTTGTACCTCAATATTTGGAAGCCACAAACAATAAATACAGATAGTCTTCCTGTTATGGTTTGGTTCTATGGAGGAGGGCTTGTAAATGGCTCAGCATCAACATCTTTATATTCTGGGGAGAATCTGTCTAAAAATGACGTTATAGTCGTGACAGCTAATTATAGACTTGGAGCATTAGGTTTTCTGGCACACCCTGAATTATCTGAAGAAGCCGAGTACAAAAGCTCTGGAAATTATGGATTACTAGATATGATTGCAACACTCCGTTGGGTTCAGGAAAATATTAGATCCTTTGGTGGTGACCCAAACAATATAACCATATTTGGCCAGTCTTCTGGTGCAATTTCGATTAATGCCCTAACCACCTCTCCACTAGCAGAGGGTCTCTTTCATAAAGTTATTGCTCAAAGCGGAGGATTGTTTGAACCAATAGAGCTAGATAAAGGATTTTCATTGAAAAAACTAGAAAATTCGGGTTTAAGATTTCAAACACGAGCAGGTGCCAATTCTTTAAAAGAGCTTAGAGAGATTCCTGACAACGAACTCATTAAGATCCCTGCATATACTTCATTAAATATTGATGGTTATGTACTTACAAAATCTCCTTTTGTTGCCTATGAGAATCATGAACAACATAAAACACCTATTTTGTTGGGCTATACCACGGAGGAAGGGCGGGCTTTTATGGCCGATTTAAATGTTACAAAAGATAATTATCGAAATGAACTTGGTAAGCACTTTCCGAGTTGGTTGGTTTACCTCACCGCACCAGATCCAGGTAAAGCAGACCATGAGGCATTAAAAGCAGCAATTTCATTTCAAGGTGATATTAGATTTGCCTGGAATATGTGGACTTGGGCAAAATTTGCCTCAATGCAAGATAATAACAAAGTTTTCTTTTATCAATTTGCACAATCTCCACCATATCCAACCGATTACCTTGACGGAAGTGGCTCTACTCATGGTAGCGAATTATTTTATGTTTTCGGTAATTTCAAATCAAGAGATTGGTCTTGGACTCCGGATGATATCCTTTTATCTAATACAATAGTAAAATATTGGACCAACTTCGCGAAGTATGGTAACCCGAATAGTGAAGAGTTGCCACAATGGCCCGAATTCTCTATTAAAAGTCCAAATACATTATATTTAAAAAGCAAAATAACACCTTCTCCTTTAATTACTAAAGGATCAATATCGAAAATAGACAGA
This sequence comes from Aquaticitalea sp., assembly GCA_041748695.1. Classification (GTDB taxonomy): domain Bacteria; phylum Bacteroidota; class Bacteroidia; order Flavobacteriales; family Flavobacteriaceae; genus JBPOFM01. The sequence continues at coordinate 1,685 of JBGTCT010000193.1, forward strand.
GTTTATAGTGCTGCTCGTTTTATAATGAAGCACAAGATTATTTTAGTATTTCTGGCGTTAATAATGTTTTCTTATTTAACTTATCTATTAGTAAAACGTTTCCGTAAACGTAGAATAAATAATTAAAATCCGTTGGGTGAAATTCCTCTCATTACGGAAAAAAAATTAATCACTTTAAGCTAACGTTTAATGAAGATAGAAGGAAAATAAAGTTAAAAATCATAATCACTGACATTTGATTTTCAACATATTATAAAAACGTTTGTCAGAATTATTTGATGTGAAATAAAGCGAATAGATATTGGTCAATATACTGAAATTCAGTATCTTGAAGTTGTAGAATAAACCAATATCCATGACAAATATAGTGAAAAATTATTGCAAGGTTTTAGAAGTTATAAGTTCTTTGAATTGTGAATTAGAGTATAAAAGCAATGTAGGAAGAAAACAAAAAATGTCTGATTTAGAGGTTGTTGCATTGAGCTTGACATCAGAATTTATGTCAATAGACAGTGAAAACTCCCTTTTCAAACAAATTGATAACATTGTTATTCCAAATTTGATAGAGCGTATCCAGTTCAATAAAAGAAGACGAAAATTGTTCCATCTCTCTGAAGAAGTGCGCACAAAATTGGCAGGACATTTT
>JBGTCT010000194.1:0-9798 GCA_041748695.1 Aquaticitalea sp.
TCCAGGAGGCTCATTCATTTGGCCAAATACGAAAGTCGCTTTCGATTCTTTCATTCCTGCCATATCAACTTTAGATAAATCCCATCCGCCTTCTTCCATTGAATGCATAAAGTCATCACCATATTTTATAATCCCAGACTCTAACATCTCTCTCAAAAGGTCATTTCCTTCACGTGTGCGTTCTCCAACTCCAGCAAATACCGAAAGTCCACCATGTCCTTTTGCAATATTGTTAATCAACTCTTGGATCAATACAGTTTTACCAACACCAGCGCCACCAAATAATCCAATTTTACCTCCTTTTGCATAAGGCTCAATCAAATCGATAACTTTGATACCGGTAAATAAAACTTCTGTAGAAGTTGATAAATCCTCAAATTTAGGTGCTTGTCTGTGAATTGGCAAACCGGCATCACCTGCTTTTGGCAAATCACCAAGTCCATCAATCGCATCACCAATTACATTAAACAAACGTCCATATACATCTTCGCCAACTGGCATTTGTATAGGAGCGCCAGTTGCAAATACTTCAGTACCTCGGCTTAAACCATCGGAAGAATCCATCGCAATGGTGCGAACACTGTCTTCTCCAATGTGAGATTGAACTTCCAAAACCAATAGCGTACCATCAGGTCTTTTAATTTCTAGGGAATCATAGATTTTTGGAAGCTTTGAACCCGCTTCAAAGGATACGTCAATCACCGGACCAACGATTTGTGCAACTTTACCTGTAACTTTTGACATTACTTATATGTTTAATGTTGAATTGAAAATTAACTCGAAAAACAACTTGCCACTATCAAGTTAGGCATGGCATTTTTCGCGCTGCAAAGATATATGTTTTAATTTAAAATGAAAGTCTATTTTTCGCCTTTTTTGTATATAAAAAAGCACCCTCAAAATGAAGGTGCTTAATAAGTATAATTTGATCTTAAATTATTGTAATGTTGGGGAATAATTCGTTGGAAAGTTCCCAGGGTTTGCTTTAACACCTGCGGCTATAAAATTAGAACCATAAGTTGTATCTATGGCTTCCAAAAATTGATTGGCCATCACAGCATATCCTCTTGCAGTTAAGTGTATGCCATCTAGACTCACTAACCCACCTGTTACTAAACTGGTAGTTAAAATAAAATCGCCATCAGAAATTCCAGTTGTAGAAGCTTCTTCCAAGATGGCTTTAAAATCGACTAAAGCTAAACCTTTGTTAGTTGCAACGGACTGTATGGTAGCATTATAGGCATCTGTTGCCACTCTAATATTGTTTTGCTCGCTTGGTATCAACACCCATTTATCCTCTAAAGGGAACGTTACCCCATTCACAGCAAGTTGACCTGCTGTGGCAGGAGGCACTCCATTACTTACCAATAAGTTGAAGTATGGCATATTAACGGTAGCAATGATACTTGCGCTTGGTAAAACCAATAAATCGCTTGCTGTTGCTTGTCTCGATTGAGCAAACTGATTAGCTAATAAACCAGCAGTCAGTGGATCCAATCCACCACCTTGCAACACTGCATTTAATTGCGCAGCTATATTTGGTAATGTTTCATCATGAATCACAACAGCACTTGCAGCCGTTGTTGAAAAAACAATTTGACGTTCAGGCACTCCTAAAAACGCGAATGCTTGATTTAAAGGCGCAAATGTTGCATTCAACACTGGTATTTGTGGAGCAAATGCAGGATTTGCTGGACTTAATGGGTTATGGGGAACGGTTGTAAAATGAGGTAGATTGGTAATATAAGGAACGTTTGCTACAACACCTTTGGCACCATTGGCAGTTAATGCAGTTACGGTACTACTAAATACTTGAGCAAAAACATTAGGATCGGTTATGTCATTGCCACCATAAGTTGCAGGGTTTAAATTGTTTAATTGATATACACCTGTACCACCCGAGGTAGCATAAGCCAATACATCGTTACCACCAATTTCTGAAAGTGTAAAGAACGTTGGGTTTTGTGCTAACGCATCGGCTAAAATTGTGGTATTCGGAGATGACGCCATTCTAGCAAAATATGGATTTGCCAATCCTACTGGAACTCCAGCAAGATTACCATAGCCAGGTGCTACTAGATGAAAACTTTTGGCTCCCGGAACCCCCATATTGTTAAAAGGCCCTGATAATACGTTCGTTACTTCAGTTGTTGGTGTTGCGGGTAGCACTTGAGGTCCTGAGCCATTAAAAAATAAGCGTGGATTTTGAATTAAGTTACCCGCAAACAATAATCCACCTATATTATCATTCATCAAAGGCTGTGTAAATGTACCACCTCCAACAGATGCAAACTGCTGATTTAAAATATTGGGGAAGGAATTTTGCTGCGCAGCTATAAATAGGGCGCCATCAGTAAATCCTGCTGTGAATGAGGCTCCGACAGCCACATAATTTGAAAAATCAACTGATCCAGCAGTGATATCTGGCAATGGTTCCACATTAGTTCCGTTGGTGTCATCATCACTACATGCGGTAAATCCTAAAAGAATCGCCGATAGAAGTAGGTATTTTATAGTTTTCATTTTAAAACGATTTAATGTTATTTTATAAGTTGTTTATTGTCCAGGAAACGTAATACATAGACCCAATGTTTCCTACACCAATGGCAGTGAAATATTCATCTCCCAATAAATTGGTGGCGCCTACTTTAAAAGATGATTTTAATGAAGGCACTCGGTAGTTTATTTGTGCATCAAACACATGATACGCTGGAATATCACCGTCTCCGAAAGTTGCTTGCCAGAAATAATTGTCGCTCCATCTCCATGCCACATTAAATCCGAAGTTTGTAAAAACGTCAGGATTGCCAAAGGTTACTTTTGTTTTATGTTCTGGAGTATTAAAACTGGTTCTAAAATCAGGGAATGCTTCTTGATCAAAATCTTGTTTTGTGTAAGTATAGCTTCCACCCAATTCATATTTGCCTAAGATATTGGTTGTTAACCCGATAGATCCTCCATAGGAATTAACATCTGCTTTTGAGTTAGTGTAGGTTTGATACACCTGAAAATCACCATTGGCAATAGCGGCAACAGACAAGGAATTGTCGCCTACCGTACCATAAAATGGCGCGATGACATTTTCACCCGAAATGAAATCTTGATATTTATTGTAATAAACACTCATGTCTACAACCACTTTGTCCAATTTACCTCTATAGCCAACTTCAGCTGATGTGATTTTTTCAGGGGTTACAAGACTGGAATTTCCAATCTCCAAATCTGCAGGATTTTCGGAAGCAGCAAAAGCTCTAACAGAAGATGCGGAATAAGAGTTGGTATAAGCAGCACCTCCAGTTTGTGTTATTGTTGCAGGTTGGCCAAATCCAACTTGGCCAGCGTTACTGATGTCATAATCTCCGACATAGCGATCTAGATTATCAGGGGCTGAACCAACCAAAATGGCTCTACCTGCATCTAGGCCGATAAATAAATCTTGTGTAGTCGGGTTTCTAAAACCAGTTTGAACCGAGGCTCTAATGTTATGGTTTTGATTTACTGTTAAACCTGCTGAAACTCTTGGGGATACAAATCCATCAAAGAACTCTGATTTATCATAACGTGCAGAACCTGTTAATTTTAATTTCATTGCGTCGCTTAAATCAAATTCTTTTTGTAATTGCGTATAAATTCCAAATTCAGAATAAGGAATTGTTCCATCAAAATCGGTGTAGATGGTTCCGGAAGAATTCAATTCATATCTTCTAAAGGATCCACCAACTTGGACATCTACAACATCCCATAAATGGCTAAAGTTGTAGTTGGCATCGCTGTGATAATATTTGGAGTTGTCCTGAAATTTAGAGCCAGTCGCCAAATTAGGGTCATTGATACTTTTGTTAAATGCAGCAATGAATTCAGGTGTTCCTGGTTCAAAACGACCTGTTTCGGCAACTTGTCTAGCAGCAGCATGTGCTTGTGCATCTGTAGCTCCACTCAAAGTTGCACCTGCATAGGTTTGAATGTATTCACTAAACCATTGTTGATCGCTTTTCCACGCTCTGTTGATGTTGATACCTGTAAATACCATATCGTAAGAATCCCCGGCTTTATCTGATACTAAATAACCTCTTACAAAGAAATTATTGTTTTTAACTTCAATTTTATGCTGTTGTTGAGAAAAACCGTTGATGTTATATCTATTAGTTCCTTGATATATAGTATTACCTGTTCCAAATTTACCTACATACTGAATTTCAAAATCATTCGCCCAAGGTCTAAAATACAATCCCCAATCAGCCTTGATACTTTCTGCGTTATAGTTGGTTAAATCGCGCTCTTCATAACCAGTTCTACTAACAACAACATCTGGAACAATCCCTAATCCTGAAGCAGCTCTAATGTTTGTTGAAACTTCATCTCCATATATATTGTATCCATCATAATCGATGCTCGCCCTCGTGGCACCACCACCAGGTTTTCCATCATAATTATTGGCAGTCCAATCAGTACCTTTTAACCAACCGAAATTCACTTTAGCCGCAAATTTATCGCTAAATTTATAAGCAGCCCTAATCCCAGAATCCCTGTAGGTGTTATCTCCACCAGCATCTTGAGAGGTAATACCTTGCTTGTGATAGCCACTTATACCTTGGAAATCGAATGGGTTTTTACTCTGCATAAAAAGAATTCCATTAAAGGCATTTGCACCATACAATGCTGACGCAGCACCTGGAAGTAATTCAACACTCAACACATCGGTTTCGTTCATGCCTACCAAATTCCCAATTGGGAAGTTTAAGGCAGGAGAGGAGTTATCCATCCCATCTACCAATTGCATAAATCGAGTATTGGCAAAAGTGGCAAAACCTCTGGTGTTAACAGATTTAAACGTTAAACTATTGGTATTAACGTCAACACCTTTGAGGTTTTCAAGACCATCGTAAAAATCGGCTGAAGCTGTATTTTTGATTTCTTTCAAGCCCATCCGCTCAACTGTTACAGGTGATTCAAAAATACGTTCGGGAGTTCTGGAAGCAGAAATAACAACCTCATCCAATGATGTACCTTCAACTAAAGAAAAATCCAAAGTTTGAGGATTAGCAGTAACTTCTTTGGTTAGACTTGCAAAGCCCACACTACTTACCGCAAGCGAAAAAGGAGGATTTTGGTTAACGGTCAACGAGTAGTTGCCGTCAAAATCAGAAATTGTTCCGGTGGAAGTTCCAACTACGATTATATTTGCACCTGGTAATGGCAAGCCTGTATTATCGGTCACTTTACCTTTTACTGTAGTTTGAGAAAATGCTGTTGCACAACAAAACAGCATCATAATCTTTAAAAGTGTTTTCATCTTTAGGTATAGTTAAATTTTGTATAGCAATATATATATTATTATGACACTAAAATGAAAATAGCATAAAAAATTATGCACGCATAGCATATAATAATAAAAAACAGGTATTTATATTGCGATATTGAGAATGACAAGAACTGAAAAACCCTCAAAAATGTGAGGGTTTTAGAGGCATTCTGCATGTTTTATTTCTATAAAAAATTATTCTACAGTTACCGATTTAGCGAGATTACGTGGCTGATCTACGTTTTTGCCTAGCATGACTGCAATATGATAAGATAATAACTGTAAAGGAATGGTCGTTAAGAGAGGAGATAATGCATCCAAGGTTTCAGGTACCTCAATAACATGGTCTGCCAAGTCCCTCACACTAACATCGCCCTCGGTAACGATGCCAATAATTTTACCTTTACGGGATTTAATCTCTTGAATGTTGCTTACAACCTTGTCATAATGTCCTTTTTTGGGAGCGATCACCACTATTGGCATATTTTCATCGATTAGGGCAATAGGTCCATGTTTCATTTCTGCAGCTGGATAGCCTTCGGCATGTATATAAGAAATCTCCTTCAGTTTTAAAGCGCCTTCCAATGCAACAGGGAAATTATAACCCCTTCCCAGATACAGGAAATTTCGCGAGTCCTTATATATTTCGGCAATTTTTTTAATGTGTGGTTCAGATTCCAATACTTTCTTCACTTTATCCGGAATCATTTCCAATTCCAATAGGTGCATTCTAAAATCGGAACTTGAAATGGTCCCTTTTGCTCTCGCCAGGCGCAAAGCGATCAATGTAAGAATAGTAATTTGGGTGGTAAATGCTTTTGTTGAAGCAACACCTATTTCAGGTCCAGCATGGGTATAAGCACCTGCTTTTGTTTCCCTAGCAATAGAAGATCCAACCACATTGCAAACACCAAAGACGAATGCTCCTTTAGATTTTGCTAATTTTATGGCTGCGAGTGTATCGGCAGTTTCGCCAGACTGTGAGATAGAAATTACTACATCTTTTTCGGTAATTACAGGATTGCGGTATCTAAATTCTGATGCATATTCTACTTCCACAGGAATTCTTGCCAGGTCTTCGAAAATATACTCAGCAACCAAGCCTGCATGCCATGAAGTACCACACGCAACAATAATAATACGGTCTGCATTGAGGAATTTTTTCATGTTGTCCTCAACACCCGCTAATTTGATGATGCCTTCATTTACCAACATTCGACCTCTGTAGGTATCTCTTATGGCACTGGGCTGTTCGTAAATTTCTTTGAGCATGAAATGTTCATAACCCCCTTTTTCAATTTGCTCAAGATTCATTTGAAGTTCTTGAATATACAGATCTACGAGCGAATCATCCTTAATTTTTCTAACTTTTAAGTCTTTTCCTCGTCTGATGATTGCCATTTCTTCATCTTCAAGATATATGGCGTTTTTTGTGTACTCTATAAATGGTGAGGCATCACTTGCAATAAAGAACTCATCTTCACCCACACCAATAGCCAATGGGCTTCCTAACTTTGCAACGACAATTTCATTGGGTTTATTTTTGTCAAAAACAGCAATGGCATAAGCACCCACAACTTGATTCAGAGCGATTTGAACGGCCTTACCAAGTTTGACCTTCTCTTTAGTCATTACATCTTCAATCAAATTGATAAGAACTTCGGTGTCTGTATCCGATTTAAAAATATAACCTCTTTTCTTTAGTTCGGTTTTAAGACTGTCATAATTTTCGATGATACCGTTGTGAATAATAACCAGATTTCCCGAGTTGGAAAAATGAGGATGTGAGTTGATGTCATTTGGCACTCCATGCGTAGCCCAGCGAGTATGACCAATGCCGAGTGTTCCTTTTGTTGAAATTTCGGCTTCTAACTTTTGTTCAAGGTCGGCGACCTTACCCTTTGTTTTGGATAAATTAAGATCGCAACCATCGTACAGTGCTATTCCGGCACTATCATATCCTCTATATTCTAAACGTTTTAATCCATTTAGCACAATAGGATAGGCTTCTCTGTGACCTATATAACCTACAATTCCACACATATTTTTTAGTTATTAGGTTCGGTGTAATATATTTCTAAATAAAGTTTTTTCTGTTCATCGGTGGTATTATTACCATACAATACAGTTCCACGGGGTGTAAGAATAGAACTTATAGGCACTTTGTTTACAAGAGGATTCGTACTGGTGGTCAACACTTTGTACTGGGGGACAGTATTTTCAAGATTCACATTTGCAGAGACCGCCAAACCGAGCTTCACGTTTGTAGAATCCCTCAATAGCAAATTGTTGATATGTTCAGTGATTCTGATTTTATACTTTATACCTTCACCCGATGGTACATTTCCAACTCTCTGCAAGGGACCGAGATGATTAACTATGGAGTTTGCAGGATTGGCACTATTTACTACGTCTACAAAGTAATCGAAGAGCGGTGTTCCGTTTTTCAAATCGTAAAGATAAATACGATTGGGTTCATTGCCCTGAACTATTGATTGATCTACATGAAACACTAAATTGGCTTCGTTGACTAATCGTTTGGCCTTTAAAAATTTTCCGTCGGTGCCAGTTTGAACAAAGTCATTTTTGAAGCTTGTAAATTCTGGTGAATAACCGTTTTCCTGAGTTCCACTATTAAATATATCTACAACAGCTATGGAACCTTCTCCACCTTTGAGATATAATTTTTCATCTCCTGTTTCAGGGTTTCCTGTGGGAATTGTTAAGATAAATTGATTATTCAAAAAGTTAACTCTGTTGCCAGTTAAGTTTATGACATACGTAGTTTGAACTCTATCTGCACCTTCTGTAATCGGATCTTTTGTGTAGTACAAAGTAATGTTAGCATCTGAATTTCCAAAATTCATCAATATTAAACTACCATTGTTATTAATGGGTGTTACTTTGAAATATAAACCTCTAAAATAATTTGAAAATTGATTTGCATTGCTTAGCTCAGGTTGTCCTTGTTTACTGATAATTTTTTCTAGCCAAAATTCATTGTCCAATTTTAAACGTAAAGAAGGAGCTAATCGTTCTGTTATTTCGTCTTCATCATTCAAAAGCTTAATTTCTTTATTGCTGAAAACAAAATTGGGATTAGAATACAATGGTGTACCCTCCAAAAGGGCTGGATTAATAGTACTACTGCTTGAAGTCATATTTGAAAAATACCTTAATGGCGTATCAAACTCGACATTAGGGTCAAAATCACTTAAAAAGTATTTATTTTCAAAAATTTCCAGTTGCAATTGACCACTTCCAAAGATGGAATCTAATTGATATATACTTGTACCTTCAGCATTCACTTCGGTGCGTCTGCTAAAATATGGTACGGTGAGTACAACAGAATCCAATACCACATTGGTGCCAAAGTCAGGGGCTAATATTGAGCTACTAACTTGTGTAACGAAGCTGGCAGAAGTTAATCCGTATAAAGGGTCATTGTAGGCTCCAAGATAATTAAGAGGCAGGTTGTTGGTCTGCACTGCACCTAGCGGATTTGTATATGCAATGACTTCAAATTTTTCACGCTCTGAATCAAAATTATTTTGTCCAATAATATCAGAACCAACGGTTGCAAAATCCTTGTCACAAGCAATAAATAAACTTATTAGTAATGCTAAAATAGCAATGTTTTTCAATGCGAATTTAATTTTCTTCATTTAATTAATGTCTAATTTAATACTTCGTTTTTGTAGAATTCTGCATAAGGATCTGCAAAATTTTCTAATGAAAAGTATTCGAGTACGGGTTTTTTTGAAGCGGTTAGATAATCCGTCAGTTCTTTTGGAATTTCAGAAGATCCTTGAATCAATGCGTCCGAATGATCAATGGCAACCTTCATAATATTATTGTAAGTTGGATTTTCGAGCACTTTGATAAATTGTTCGTCAATATTGTCAAATTTTACTTTGTTGATCATATTACTATCTAACGTGCCATCGAAACTTTGATTGTATACAGTGGTAACAATTTTACTATCGCTGAATAAAGGTTCGTTTTTATAATATTCCTTTAAATATAGCGGCAACAATGATGCTAGCCATCCGTTAACGTGAATAATGTCGGGAGCCCAATTCAGTTTTTTGACGGTTTCGATAACGCCTTTTGCAAAAAAGATGGCGCGCTCGTCATTGTCTGGATATAACGTACCATCCTCGTCAGTGAGGGTTGCTTTGCGTTTAAAATAGTCATCATTATCTATAAAGTAAACCTGAATACGTTCTTTAGGGATGGATGCCACCTTTATGATCAACGGCATATCTAAATCATTGATGACCAAATTGATACCGGATAATCGAATCACCTCATGCAGTTGATGTCTGCGTTCGTTGATGTTTCCATATCTAGGCATGAATATTCGTATTTGTCCACCTTGCTTATTTACCATCCTCGGTGCTTCAAATGACATGGATGAAATTTCTGTTTCTGGTAAATAGGGTACAACCTCGGAAGACACGTACAATATCCTCTTATCTTTCATATATAGATAT
>JBGTCT010000195.1:0-11513 GCA_041748695.1 Aquaticitalea sp.
GTTAAAATTGTCAAGGCAAAACACGATATCTTGCTCGACCCAGATACCTTTCCACTGGATGACGAAAAGACCTATGAGCTTTTCCAAAAAGGGGAAACGGTCGGGATTTTTCAATACGAATCCCTAGGGATGCAAAAGCACATGAAGGATTTAAAACCCACGGTATTTGATGACTTGATTGCGATGAACGCACTTTATCGTCCAGGGCCGATGGAATACATTCCAAGTTTTATCAGAAGAAAACATGGAGCCGAAGACATCGTTTATGACCTTCCGGATATGGAGGAAAACTTAAAGGAAACTTATGGAATTACTGTTTACCAAGAGCAAGTGATGTTGTTGTCACAGCGATTGGCAAATTTTACAAAGGGTGAAGCGGATGTTTTACGTAAAGCAATGGGTAAAAAGATTTTGTCTGTATTGGATAAAATGAAGCCTAAATTTTTGGAAGGTGGAGAGAAAAACGGGCATCCTACAAATGTTTTGGAAAAAATATGGAAAGACTGGGAAGCTTTTGCCAGTTATGCTTTTAATAAATCACACTCTACTTGCTATGCTTGGATTGCTTATCAAACGGCCTATTTAAAAGCACATTATCCGGCCGAATATATGGCTGCTGTGTTGTCCAATAATATGAATGACATTAAACAGGTCACGTTTTTTATGGAGGAGTGCAAACGCATGAAACTCGATGTTTTGGGACCAGATGTCAATGAATCATTTTATAAGTTTTCGGTCAATAAAGACAACGCCGTCCGTTTCGGAATGGGCGCCATTAAAGGAGTGGGACATGGTGCAGTGATCACCATTGTTGAGAATCGGAAAAAAGATGGGAATTACAAGTCCATTTTCGATTTTGCCAAACGGATAGATTTGCGTTCGGCCAATAAAAAGGCATTTGAAAATTTGGCTTTGGCGGGTGGATTTGATTGTTTTAAAAACACACATCGCGCACAATATTTTAAAGATGATGGCGATGGAATTACCTTTTTGGAAAAGGCCATCCGATACGGAAGCAAGCATCAGGAGAACGAGAATTCCGCGCAAGTGAGTTTGTTTGGTGATGCCAGCGATGTGCAGATTGCCGAGCCACAAGTGCCACCTTGTGAAGAATGGGGTACCATGGAAAAATTGGCAAGGGAAAAAGAAGTGGTCGGGATTTATATTTCAGGGCATCCACTTGATGACTTTAAAGTGGAAATGAATACGTTTTGCAATGGTACATTGGCACATCTTGAAAATTTGGATGCCTTCTTGAATCGCGAGCTGTGTTTTGGTGGTGTCGTGACGGACATTCAGCATCGGGTTAGCAAACAAGGTAAAGGCTGGGCATCATTTACGATGGAAGATTATACCGATAATTTTGAATTCCGAATTTTTGGGGAGGAGTATTTAAAATTCAGGCATTTTTTGGTGAAAAACTCGTTTGTTTATGTCAAAGTCCGAATTGCAGAAGGTTGGAAAAACAAGGAAACTGGAAAGGTAAGCGAGCCGCGCATTCAGTTCAATAGTTTTCAGTTGTTGCACGATGTGATGGAAACCTATGCTAAAAAACTGTCCATTCAATTAGATATTAAAGATATTCAGGAGCAACGAATCCAAAATTTAATGGATTTATTTTTATTGCACGAAGGAAAGCATACATTGAGCTTTGTGATTTATGATAATGATGAACAGCTCAAACTAAACATGACTAGTCGGAAACAAAAGGTAAAAATTTCGCCGGAATTGTTGGATGAATTGGCCAATAATGATGTGTTTTATAAATTGAATTAGCTTGTGCCGATTTAGGAGATTATAGGATCATTGGTCAATTGAAAGATGCGCAAGGGATGGAAGCGGCATCCTTTTTATGTCTTCTAGATATATTGATTTACAACATTCAAACTGACATAAAAAGATACAGCGGACAGCCCGGTCCCGTGCCGATCGTTATCGGGACGGGATGCGCCCAAAGAGCTATTATAAGGTCAACCAATCCAACCATAACCAAAACAAATGTTAACCACGTAAGTATTGGCGGTTTTTTTGACTAATTTTGTACCTTAAAATGAAGTAAAACCTATTTAAAGATAAAATATTATGGCATTAGAAATAACAGATGCAACGTTTGAACAAATGGTATTGAAGAGTGACAAACCAGTAATGGTGGATTTTTGGGCGGCTTGGTGCGGTCCTTGTAGAATGGTGGGTCCAATCATCGATCAAATTAGTCAAGAATACGAAGGTAAAGCGGTTGTTGGCAAAGTGGATGTAGATGCAAATCAGGAATTTGCGGCAAAATATGGTGTTAGAAATATCCCAACAGTATTGATTTTCCAAAATGGAGAAGTGGTCGGAAGACAAGTTGGTGTAGCACCAAAAAATGCTTACACAGATGCTATTGACGGACTTTTATAAGATATAAACTTAATTAAAGTATAAAAGGTTTGCTGTAATAGCGAACCTTTTTTTATTTCTGCACTTTTATTGTCGTTAAACTAGAATTATAGATTGTCTAGAGTTTGTTATATGTCCCATACATCTGTTTAATTCTGCTTTCTGTCGACACAACATAGCATTTTGTCTACACTCTGTTTTTCCGATTATTAAAATAATTAATTTTAAAAAACGAATTAAATTTATTACCATGAAGACAAAACGTGTGACAACCCAAAATGTAAGGAAATTTACGGCTGCATCCCAGTACATGATAAATTGGGGTTCGATACTTTTAATTGGGATTCTATTGTTGGTTATTTCTTGTACTAAAAGCGATGATTTAGTAATAGATGAAGTTGAAATAATTGGTGATGAATTACCTATAGATGACGAAACACCTATTGATAATGAAAACCCAACTGATAATGAATCATCCGTTGATATATATGTGGCAGGGCAATTAAACAGTTTGCCAGTATACTGGAAAAACGGGCAGGTTGTGTATCTATCCAACGGTGCGCCTAATGAAGGTACCAGTTCTATAGTGCTGGATGGCAGCGATGTTTATGTCTCAGGTTTTGAATGGTGGGATGGTAATGTGGTGCCCAGATACTGGAAAAACAATCGGGAAGTTCGACTTTCAGATACCCCTGGTTTGATTGCAATAACCTCCATTGCAGTAGAAAATGGAGATGTATATGTGGCAGGATGGGAAATTTCTGGATCCGTTTATGTTGCCAAATATTGGAAAAATGGTCAGGTTGTATCGCTCCCATGTAGTTCAACATATGCTTGGGCAAATGCCATTACTGTTGTTGGCGGCGATGTATATGTGGCAGGGTATGACGGAGGCATTGCCAAATACTGGAAAAACGGACAGCCTGTTGCACTCAATGACGGGTCAAACCAGGCTTACGCCAATTCCATTTTTGTTGTTGGAAGCGACATATATGTAGCCGGGTCGGAATCGAATGCATCCCACCATGTAGCTAAATACTGGAAGAACGGCCAGTCGGTATCGCTAACAGCAGGGACAAAACACGCCACTGCAGAATCCATTGCAGTAATTGGTAATGATGTGTATGTTGCTGGGTGGGAAGGTGACACTTATGGAATGGAAGGCGGTACTGGATCTGTAATCAAATATTGGAAAAACGGGCAGGAGACATCGTTAACAGATGGCACAACTTATGCATATGGCGGTTCCATTGCCGTTGTTGGCAGCGATGTATATGTGGCGGGAACGGAAATCAACGGGTACGGGTCTAATAATTTTATGGCCAAATATTGGGTAAACGGGCAGGCTGTGAAGCTCTCTGATGGTGCTAGGGCAACGAGTATAATTGTGGTAAATCGTTAAATAGTGTAGTGCTCTAGGCCGACAATTTGCTTTAGCGGTATTATGATAGTTTCCTTTCTTTATATGGATCTTGGAAATACGAATCTCAAAATAATAATTTTAGGAATACAAAATGGGAGGCAACACAAAATGGATATAAAGAAGCATTAGATCCGCTTTTATTAAATTAGAAATTAAAAGAAATGATAAAAGGTTTGCCATAATGGTAAACCTTTTTTTATTTTAGAAGAAAATTTAGAAGTATGAATACTAAAACAAAAATACAAGATGCTATTGATAGCAAATTAATCGAGGAACGCAAAGTGTTTCTCTGGGGAATGGTAGACGATAAATCGGCCAAACATGTGATTGATAGATTGATGTATCTTGATACACTTGAAACCAAAGATATTCATTTATACATCAACAGCCCAGGTGGTTACGTCACTTCAGGATTTGCAATATATGACTGTATGAAATCTTTAAATAGTGATGTATCGACTATTTGCACGGGTTTTGCTGCATCCATGGGATCCATTCTATTGTCAGCAGGCGAGAAGGGAAAGCGCTTTATTCAACCGCACGCTAGAGTGATGATACATCAGCCGAGTGGTGGTGCGCGTGGTGTGGCGAGCGATATTGAAATTACGGCACAGGAAATTTTAAAAACCAAAGATTTGAGCGCAAGAATACTTGCCGAAAACTGTGGCCAAAGCTTAGAAAAAGTTTTAAAGGATTTTAACCGCGACCATTGGATGGGAGCCGATGAATCTGTGACCTACGGAATTGTAGATAAAATTGCAAAATAAAGAATCAAGAGTAAAGAGCCAAGAATCTAGACTAGTTTTTAAATAATGTCACGATAAGTCTTGATTCTTGGCTCTCATAGTCCCGATATCGGGACGGTCTAGCATCTCAAAAAATGAATCTACAGGCAGAACTCAATAAAACAGGAGGTTTTAAAAACCTTGAACTCCTCGCCAAGCAAGTGGTAGAGGGTTTTATTGCGGGAATGCATAAAAGTCCGTTTCATGGATTTTCGGCTGAATTTGCTGAGCATAAAATTTATAACCAAGGTGAGAGCACCAAACATATCGATTGGAAGTTATACGCTAAAACCGATAAGCTATTTACCAAGCGCTATGATGAGGAAACAAATTTAAGATGCCATTTGATCATAGATAATAGCAGTTCGATGCATTATCCACAGATGAAGGAGTTTGCGTTACACAAATTGAATAAAATTGCATTTTCGGTGCTGGCTTCAGCTTCTTTGATGCACATTCTTAAAAAACAGCGCGATGCTGTCGGTTTGAGCATCTACAGCGATGCCTACGATTTTTATTCGCCGGAAAAAGGCAGTGAGCGCCACCATCAAATGTTGTTGGGTGTGTTGAATCAAACCGTGCTTGAAAAACCCTTAAAAAAGCAAACGGAAACTTACACCTATTTACATCAAATTGCCGAGAACATTCACAGACGTTCGTTGATATTTTTTTTCACGGATATGTTTCAGACCACAACAGACGAATCAAAATTGTTTGAAGCACTGCGACATTTAAAGCACAACAAACATGAAGTGGTCTTGTTTCATGTATTTGATAAAGAAAAGGAAATGCATTTTGATTTTGACAACACGCCCAAACGCTTTGTAGATGTGGAAACAGGGGACTTTATCAATTTGTATCCCGATACCATCAAAGACAGCTATGAAACGAATGTAAAGGCTTATTTTGATGAATTAAGGCTTAAATGCGGACAGTACAGAATAAAATATGTCGAAGCAGACATTAATAAAAGTTTTGATAAAATTTTGACTACCTATATGGTAGAACGAGGTAAATTTAAATAAGTGAATATTTTGCAAAAAATGGCTTAAAATATTTGCGATATTAAAATAGCAGTGTATATTTGCACTCGCAATTATGCAACGGTCTGGTAGTTCAGTTGGTTAGAATGCCGCCCTGTCACGGCGGAGGTCGCGGGTTCGAGTCCCGTCCAGACCGCAGAATAAAGGCCTCTTTTTTTAAAGGGGCTTTTTTTTTAAAATGTTGTGTTGTTCTCGAAGTTAAATTCGAGACGTAGTGTAAGAGCCAAATTGTAGTTTGGCAATTACCAATGAGAAGCTTTCCTTTTTTCTTTATAAGAAGATCGGGATGCTTTTTTGTTTTTGTCTCCATAGTTCAAGTGTTAGTTAAACTCCGAAGCTTCGGAGCTCAACCTAAGGCTCAGGTTCCCACTACACTTCAAAGCTGTATGGATCAATTCATTAAGATTTTGTATTAAGAATCGTATATTTCGCTAAATTTGCGCTAAATTTCACGCCCTGCCTAATTTGATATAAATGGCTCCATAGTTCAAGGGATAGAACAAAAGTTTCCTAAACTTTAGATCCAGGTTCGAGTCCTGGTGGAGCTACTATTTTTAATAATCTTTGTATTACATTTTTTAGCTATAAAATTCTTTATAGAATGCAATTGAACACAGATCTTTATGCTAATTCAATTATTAATTTTAAATTTACTAGCAACATTAAAAAAATAGAATTTTGAAAATTTCTAAACACACTTTATTTGGCGTTTTACTGCTTTTTTGTTCCTTATCCTCGTATTCCCAAAAAAAACCCATTGAGAAAAAGATTGTGAAATCAGTAGACAAACATTCCGAAGTAGCCATTGATTTAATAAAAAAGGCAGTCAATATTAACAGTGGCACCATGAATTTTGAAGGCGTCAAAAAGGTGGGTGAGCTTTTTAAAATGGAATTGGATCAACTGGGATTTAGAACTGAATTGACATCTGGCGAAGCCTACGGACGTGCTGGTCATTTGATTGCTAAAAGAGAAGGGAAAAAGGGGCCAAGGATGTTATTGATTGGTCATTTAGATACCGTTTTTGAACTCGACAGTCCGTTTCAAGAGTATGAAATGCTAAATGATTCAATAATGAAAGGACCTGGAGTTTCTGATATGAAAGGTGGAAATATCATTATAGTTTTGGCGATGAAAGCGTTGAAAGATGCTGGAGTTTTAGATGATCTCAATATCGAAATTATTATGACTGGTGATGAAGAAAAAAGCGGGAGTCCTATAGAGCTGTCAAAAAAAGATCTTATCGATGCGGCCAAAAGAGCTGACATTGCTTTAGGTTTTGAAAATGCAGATGGTAATCAAAATACAATGGTCACCTCCAGGAGAGGATCATCTGATTGGGAACTAAAAGTGTCTGGTAATGCTGCACATTCTTCCCAAATATTCACAGAAAAGGTAGGCGTTGGAGCTATCTATGAAGTTTCAAGAATTTTGAATGAATTTTATCTACAGCTGTCAAAAGAAGAAAATTTAACCTTTAATCCAGGTTTTATAATTGGAGGGACTAATACTAATCTAAATGAAGAATTAACAGGCGGAACGGCTTCTGGAAAAACAAATGTTGTATCTCAACAAGTTATTGTTAGAGGAGATTTGAGGGCTGTATCGCTTGAACAGTTAGAAAAGGCGAGGTCCATTATGACGAGCATCGTATCTAAAAATTATCCTATGACAGGAGCAGAAATTATTTTTGGAAAGGGTGGTTACCCGCCTCTAGCAGTTACGGCTGGAAATAAGAAGCTTTTAGAACATTACAGCAAGGTAAGTCAAGATTTGGGATTTGGAGCAGTCACTGCAGTTAATCCTCGTAATGCAGGAGCCGCTGATATCTCATTTACCGCTGGATTGGTAGATATGGCTATTGATGGATTGGGACTAACTGGAGGTGATGATGACCACACCATCAATGAAACAGGAAATCTAAACCATGTCTCGATACAAGCAAAGAGGGCTGCTGTTTTGATATATCGGCTTTCATTATAAAAGAGATTTTATTAAAGACCTTGATTCTTATGAAAATCTAGTATACTGTTCATAAAATTTGATAAAATGATATTTTAAATACACTTCATCGATCAAATAATACACTTTGTCGATTATATTATGTCTGCTGGGTATCTTTCACATATATTTGAAGTCCTAATTAAGCTTTAATTGTCTAATTAGGAAATATTAATAATCCATTCTTTTTTAAGCAATTAATTGCTTTTTTCCTCCCTCGTTTTAAAATAATACATTATTGGCTTCTATTAGCCGACAAATTAATAATCCATTCTTCCCTCGAACGGTATTTTTTTATGCCCAAAAATTATTAATTAACTAACAATTATTGTTAAAAATGTATAACTCTAAAAAAACGATTCCCATGAAAGCCCTAAAAATTACTTTACTCGTAGCCCTATTTTTGTCAGTTTCTAGTCAAACAGATAAAAAACCAGCCAAAGATTCTGTAGATACTTATGAGACAACTAAATCTCATTATGATTTGATGGCGCACGCTAAAAAAGAGATAGCGCTTCCATCACAAGGCTAATTAAAAAATTAATAATAAATGCAGCTCTTGCCTACAAGGTTAAGAGCTTTTGTTGTTTTTTATTGTGTACCATTGCTACACTGAAATACATTTACGGATTACCTTAAATCATTTAAATAATTATTCTAAATTTGAGAAACCAGTTTAATTCGTGCATGTGTTTCGATTTTTCTTTCTTTTATTAGTCTACTTCTGTATGTCTCTCAGCATACAGTCGCAAGATGTTCTAAAATCTTCAACCTACGATAGTATTGTAAAGTATCGGAAGTTAGGAAGTGACAATTCTTATAGTCTTTTAGAGAGGCAAATATTCGCTAAGAAGGCTGTTGATTTTTCCAAAGCCACAAAAACTGACTCCATTATTTTAAGAAGTAATCGGGTCTTATCAACTGTGATGCTATACAATGGAGATTATGACAGGTTCCTTAATCTTAATTTTGAGAATTTAAAATTAGGAAGAAAATTGAATGATTCTATCGAGATCGTTCAGTCGCTTCATAATATCGGATGGTATCATTATCAAAGTCGTATTCAAAATGACAGCGCCTATTACTATTTGACGAATGCCGTCAGAATTCATGAAAAATTAGGACGAACAACCCAACAGATAGATGCGCTTCAAAGTTTGTCCGATATTCTGCAAGTGGAAAAGGATTATTTGGGAAGTGAGGAGCATGCCATAAGTGCCTTAACTCTTTTGGAAACCTTGCCTAAAAATGAAATCAATTTAGGAAAATCATGGAGGCTCTATAACATATTAGGCATAGTGTCATTGGAACTGAAACGCTATGATGAAGCGATTAATTATCATAACAAAGCGGAAGCAGTTGCCGATAAAATGGATGATGGTTTGACAAAAATATTGTTCTCACAAAATAATGTAGCATTTGTATACAAAGAAAAAGGAGATATTGCCAAGGCTCTTAAATTATACCAAGAAGTTCTCGATAATCCACAATTATACGAGCTAGATCCATCGTTCTATGCCCTTGTGCTGGACAATGTAGCGTTTACTAGATTTCTTAATGGCGATAAAAACTATGATGAGCTGGAACGCATGTTTAAAAGAGCTTATAAGATGGCTGACAGCTTGGAAGACCCTATCACCAAAATGGCTTCCACCATTGACATGGCGAAGTTTTATAAAGCCCAAAATAAAATCGATAGTTCATTAAAATATGCCAATGAAACCTATATTCTGGCAAAACAAACGTCAGAGAACCAAATGCTTATGGAATCTCTATTGGTGCTTTCAGAATTAAACGAGGGGGAAGAAGGCAAAGCTTATCTTAAACAACATATAAAATTAAGCGATAGTTTGCTGCAGCATGAGCGTGGTATACGCAACAAATTTGCGCGTGTCCAATTTGAAACCGATCAAATCCAAATGGAAAATGAGCGTATCACAACGCAACGATTTTGGCTGGTGATAATTTCCATAGGTTTACTGCTTACGTTATTCTTATTATACATTATTGTCACCCAAAGAGCCAAAAACAAGGAATTGAGATTTGAGCGCGAACAGCAACAAACCAATGAAGAAATCTATAATCTGATGCTTTCACAACAAGATAAAGTCGACGAAGCAAGGGCTCAAGAAAAAGTGCGTATTTCGGAAGAATTACATGACGGTGTTTTGGGACGATTATTTGGCACTCGATTGAGCTTGGATAGTCTCAATTTGGCGGATGGTAAGGAAGCCATTCAAAAGCGATCGATTTATATCGATGATTTAAAAAATATCGAACAGGATATCCGGAAAATATCACACGATTTAAATACTGATTTTGTATCAGGTTCTGGGTTTATGGACATCGTAGAATCACTCATTCAGAACCAATCACAAGCCTATCAGCTATCTTATGATTTGTATCATAGCGATGATATCAATTGGGAACATCTATCCAATAAAACCAAAATCCATATTTATAGAATTTTGCAGGAAACAATGCAAAACAGTTATAAACATGCGGAAGCAAAACATATAAAAATTAGTTTTCAAGTGAAAAATGACGTAATTTGTCTCACGATCATGGACGATGGAAAAGGTTTTGTAATAGATAAGAGCAAAAAGGGAATTGGACTTAAAAATATTAACTCTAGGGTCAATGATGTAAATGGTACGGCTCAATTTGATTCTGAATTAGGCAAAGGAACCACCCTTACAATAGAAATCCCTTATTCAAAATAACCAACTATGGACCAAGTGATACGCATATTGATGGTTGACGATCATCCCATTATTATCGAAGGCTATCAAAACACATTGATGGCCACGAAAAAGGATAACCAAACATTAATTATCGACACCGCAAATGACTGCGATACGGCCGATTTATTAATGCGGAAAGCCGTCAGGGAAATACCATACGATGTACTTTTTTTTGATATTAGAATACCTGCCTCCAGAGATGGTACGTTAACATCGGGAGAAGACTTAGCCAAATTGGCCAAACAAATAATGCCCGAAGCAAAAGTGATTATTCTCACAATGTTTAATGAGTCTTACCGCATCCATAACATCATTAAAAATATCAGTCCAGATGGGTTTTTGATTAAAAGTGATCTCACATCCAGTGAACTTGCGGAAGCCTTTCAGCATATTTTGGTATCACCACCTTATTACAGCAGCACGGTAAACCAATTTCTCAATAAACTGGTTGTCAATGAAATTCATATCGATGAAACTAACCGACAAATACTTCACTTGCTATCGCAAGGATTCAAAACGCGTAGTATTCCAGAGCACATCGATTTGTCAATGAGTTCCATCGAAAAACGTAAAAAGCAACTTAAAGAGCTCTTCTCAATTTCCGACGGTAAGGACGAAACTTTGATTATGGAAGCCCGAAAAAAGGGGTTTTTATAGTTCAAATGTTAAAGTTTGATTTATTTTCTATTTTTTATGCTTTTTTTGAGTCCTTCTGTCCCTTATTATACTTAAGAACTACGGTTTTTCCGTAACGACATTACGGTTTTTCCGCAATAAAAAGTGAAATTCTATATCTATATTTGGACAGTCAACAAACAAATATTAATCCCTCTAGTAATTTGTTGAGATAGTAGCAAAAAGAGTAAACCCAATAACCTTCGATCTTGAAGTTTATTGGGTTTTACTATTCAATTAAAACCACTTCTGCCAGAAAATTTACATAATTATTAACTAAATATTTAGTTTAAACTAATATTTTAGTTATATTAGCATTATCATTTCAATATTTCAAATTATGATGAAGCAACTTACCAAAGCCGAAGAGGAGATCATGCACATCTTGTGGCAGCTAGAAAAAGCGAATGTTAAATCCATCATCGATGAACTTCCAGCGCCAAAACCAGCTTATAATACAGTT
>JBGTCT010000196.1:0-13513 GCA_041748695.1 Aquaticitalea sp.
TACTTCTATCATCAATTTGTGCACAGCGCAGTTGCTTTCATCTGGACAATCTTCACATTTTTCATAAAAATTCAAACTGACGCATGGTACCATAGCGATTGGCCCTTCCAAAACTCTCATGACTGTTGTCATCATGATTTCTTTTGGGTCTTTCAGTAAATAATATCCACCTTTTTTTCCTTTTTTGGAGCCCAAAAAACCGTTTTTTCGCAATGATAATAGAATGCTTTCCAGAAACTTCAATGAAATATTTTCGCTACTTGCTATGGTTGCAATCTGAACAGGTGTTCTATTTTCTTGTCGAGCCAGATAGGTTAGCGCCTTGATTCCGTATTTAGTTTTTTTGGATAGCATCCAGCAAAAGTACTTATTTTTGAATTCATTCTAAAGCTTGTTTTATATCATTAATTATATCATTTACATGTTCCAATCCCACAGAGATTCTTACCAATCCGTCAGTAATTCCTGTTTCCAATCTATCTGATTCCGATAATTTACTGTGTGTTGTCGAAGCTGGATGGGTTATGATGGTTCGGGTGTCCCCTAAATTCGCCGACAAGGACAATAATTTAATCCTATTGATAAATTTTTGTCCAGCTTCTATACCACCTTTAATTTCAAAGGCCACAACATTTCCGCCTTGTTTCATTTGCTTTTTAGCTATTTCATATTGTGGATGCGATTTTAAAAATGGATATTTCACAAAATTAATTTCTACCCTACTTTCTAAAAATTCTGCCACCTTTAGAGCATTATCACAATGTCTATCTACCCGCACCGCAAGCGTTTCAAGACTTTTGGACAATACCCAAGCATTAAACGGAGACATGGAAGGCCCCGTATTCCTAGAAAATAAATAAATTTCATGTATCAAATCTGATTTACCAGCCGTTACACCTCCCAACACACGTCCTTGTCCATCGATTAATTTCGTCGCTGAATGAATGACCAGATCAGCTCCAAATTTGATGGGGTTTTGCAGATATGGCGTTGCGAAACAATTATCAACTATAAATAATAGATTGTGCTTTTTTGCAATGTGCCCGAGCAGTTCTATTTCCAAAATATCAACGCCTGGATTAGTTGGCGATTCGATGTATAATATTTTCGTATTGGATTTGATTAACCCCTCAATTTTATCGACCTCACTGACCTTAAAATAACTGGTCTCAATCTTCCATTTAGGAAAATATTTTGTAAAGAGCGTATGCGTAGATCCAAATACAGAATTACAGGAAACAATATGGTCGCCCGCATTTAACAAAGCTGCAAATGTGGAATAGATAGCGGACATTCCCGTGGCAAAGGCATAGCCATCCTCAGCGCCTTCCATGGTCACAATTTTATTTACAAACTCGGCGGTATTTGGATTGGAAAATCGACTGTAAATATTTCGGACTTTTTCCTCTGCAAACGAGGCACGCATATCTTCGGCATCCTCAAATACGAAACTAGATGTGAGATACAAAGGCACAGAATGTTCCAAATAGTGGGAACGCTCCATTTGTTGTCGTATCGCATCCGTTTCAAACTGGTTATCCATAGTATATTTTTTATATCAGGGATGCGACTTTTATAATGTCAGAAAGCAAGCCTCTGGCAGTAACATCTTTTCCTGCGCCAGCACCTTGAATTACCATCGGAAAATGCGCATATCCATCAGAATATATTTCAAATATAGAATCTGATCCTTTTAGCTGCCCAATGGAAGAATCTTTATGTTCTGAAATGAGCTTTACTTCAAGTTTGTTATTTGGGATATCCAATTCTCCAACATACCTCAACACGTGATTTGCAGATTGATCGCTTTTCAAAATTCGCATTGGCTCGTCTAAATCTAAAGTTTTCTCCTTAAATTGATGCGCCGACGTATTTCCATTTAGGTGAATAGGAACTAAAGATTGTATGGTCACATCCGAAATTTCTACTGTTAGACCTAATTCCCTAGCCAGAATTAATAATTTTCTTGCTACATCATTTCCGGATAAATCTTCCCTGGCATCTGGTTCTGTGAGTCCTAAAGTGTTCGCTTCATTTAATATTTGTGAAAATGAACTGTCTGTTTCGGAAAACTGATTGAAAATATAGCTCAGAGACCCCGAAAATACACCACGGATTTTATTTATTTTTTCGCCAGAGCCATGCAAGTTCTTTATGGTTTCGATGATTGGTAATCCTGCGCCTACATTGGTTTCATATAAAAAGTACTTTTCATTTGATTTCAAAGTTTTTCGCAAAGTCTCATAAAATTCAAAAGACAAAGTATTGGCAACTTTATTAGCCGAAACTAAATGGAATCCGTTTTCAATCAACGGAATATAGTTTTTTACAAAATCAGCACTAGCAGTTGCATCAATGGCTATGAGATTACTGAATTTCTGATGGTTTGCATATGCAAGGATATCTTCAATTTTATAAGGAACTGAAAATGTATTAAAATTACTTTTCCATTCATTATCTAATTGGCCATCATTGAAAAACACCAATTTTGAATTTACAATTATCGGGATTTTAATCTCAATGTGCTGTTGCATCAAATTGGATTTGATAGCATTGATTTGATGGATGAGTGTGCTTCCAATATTACCAATTCCGAATAACACTACATGTATCGTCTTCACTTTTTTTTTCTACTTTTTTAGGATTAAATATCGGTCGTAATAAGCTTGAAAGCTGATGGAATTCAATCAAAAATGCATCATGCCCATGAATGGATTTTATTTCACCAATGGTCACATTGTCTTTTATGCTTTTGAGTTCGACGTAGGTGTTCCAGTTTTCATCCGACTTAAAAAACAAGTCCGTATTGATCGTTATGATATGGATGTCAGACGTAATTTGGGATGCTGTTGTCAAAAACGTATCAGTTCCATTGGTTATATCAATTGTCTTCAAAATTTGATTCATCATTTTGTAGGCCGACAATTGAAAACGCTTATTTAAAACTTCGCCATGATGGTTCAACCAACTTTCAACATTGAACAAAATCGTGTCTTTTTTGCTGCGTTTGAATTTATCCGTAAACGATTCAGGAGTTCTATACAACGTCATGGCATGAAGTCTTGCATCATAAAGCGGTTCACTGGAATGATTCAAAATATTATCTTGAATAAAACAATTGGCTATGACCCAATCGGTCGATTTCCAATCAGTAGCAATTGGGATGACATGCTGACATAAATGCGGATTTAATGCAGCCAATTCCCAAGCGATACCTCCACCAACTGACCCACCGATAACTGCGAAAAGTTTCGAGATATCAAGTAAATTCAATGCTGCGGAAAATATTCCGGCTGTATCACGAGCAGTAAAATCCTTGTAATTTTCAATAAGATGATTTGATTGTCCATCAAACCCGTTACCCGGAACATTAAACGCCAAAATGCTGTAAACGTTTGTATCGATGCATTTGTATTCACCTATCAAATCAGACCACCAACCATCTTCGCCGCAAACATTGGAATTGCCAGTCAGCGCATGATTTACTAAAACTACTGGAGCTTCGCCCAATGGTTGACCAAAAATTTGATACGACAATTGGGTTGTAACCGTTGTCCCGTTTTGTATTCTATAATCTTTTATTTCGATGTATTTAAGAATCTTCATCACCATCATTTTTATGAACATTGATATTTAAGCACCATTTGGAACTCAAATGGTGCTGTTGTTTTTATTTAATTATACCAAATGTGCTTTATTGATGGTTTTAAATGATTCCTTTAAATCTAATTTTAAATCTTCTATATCTTCGATACCAACCGACAGACGAATCAAATCTTTAGTAACACCAGTGCTCTCTTGCGCTTCGTCACTCAATTGTTGATGTGTTGTACTCGCAGGATGAATGATGAGCGACTTGGTATCGCCAATGTTGGCCAATAATGAGAACAATTTGGTGGTGTCGGCAATATGTTTAGCCGCTTCATAGCCACCATTAACTCCAAAGGTCACTATTCCACTTTGTCCGTTAGGCAAATATTTTTCAGCTAATTTCTTGTATTTGCTCGTTTCCAATCCTGGATAATTAACCCATTTAACTTCAGGTTGATCTTGTAGCCATTTTGCCAATTCCAAGGCATTCTCACTGTGTTTTTTGATACGCAATTCCAAGGTTTCAAGACCTTGAATGATTTGCCAAGCATTAAAAGGGCTTAAAGCGCCTCCATAATCGCGCAAACCTTCAATACGCACTTTTGCAATAAATGCAGCTGATTCAAGAGCTTCACTGTAAACAAGACCGTGATAGCCTGCAGAAGGCTCTGTAAATTCTGGAAATTTCCCATTGGTCCAATCAAAGGTTCCGGCATCAATGATGACACCTCCTAGAGCCGTCCCATTCCCATTAATATATTTGGTTAAGGAATGAATCACGATGTTAGCACCATATTGAATTGGGTTTAACAAATAAGGCGTCGCAACAGTGTTATCAACAATAAACGGCACTTTAAATGCCTTAGCTTCCTTAGCAATTGCTTCAATATCCAGGACATCGAGCTTCGGGTTTCCTAAAGATTCAATGTAAAATGCACGTGTATTTTCTTGTGCGGCATTTTTAAAATTTTCTGGATTTGACGGATCCACAAAAGTGGTTGTAATCCCATGTCGGGGCAAAGTTACGCTCAAGAGATTGTAGGATCCACCATACAAACTATTGGAGGCTACAATATGATCTCCAGCTTTCAATAATGTAAATAAAGCAGTGGAAGTTGCAGCTGTGCCTGACGCCGTGACTACAGCAGCAATTCCGCCTTCGAGCGCAGCCAATCGCTGCTCTAAAACATCATTGGTCGGATTGTTAATTCGTGTGTATATGTTACCTGGCTCTGCGAGGGCAAATAAATTGGCCGCATGATCGGAATTATTAAATACATACGCTGTGGATTGATAAATAGGAACAGCTCTTGTTCCACCATTTTTTTGGACGTCGTGTCCTGCATGCAACGCTTGGGTTGCGAATTTTTGTGTACTCATTTTTCTAATTTTTTTGAGTTAATAAAAGATTAAAACAAAAGCCATTGCGTCTTCGCAGACGTACTTAATAGAAAAATGTTAAGAAGAAAAATAATTACAGATGAGTAATTATGTTTGGTTATCTATCCAATGCTTCGATAAATGAATCGATCATTAAGTAGAATTTAGCACCTTCTCCATTTCTAGAGGGTTGCTAAGGCTTCACTGGGTCTAATCCCTCCGCCTTTCTTGATAACATTTCAGTAAGTGTTTGAACTTTGTGAGCGCAAATATTGCAACACAAAAGTTAGAATTCCAAACTTTTGTGGAACTTTTTTCAAAATTTTATGATTCTCGGAAAAATATCAACCCTTTTTTGCGAGATATTTATCATTAATGATCTGTGCCACAGGCTTGCTCTCTATTTTGCTCTCCAACCACGAGATAATATCCAAATATAAAAAGGCTCTGCGCTCAAACGGATGTTCTTCATGCACCTTCAGTTTTTTATGAAGATTTTTAAATGCCTTTTTTAAATCGTGCGGATAAACATCTTGTAAGCCTCTAATAAATTTTATAAGTTCCTTCTGAACTTCATGCAAGTCATTCATCTTTATCAAAAACATGTAGGTGCTTCTCAAAAGCTTTTCGAGATGATAGTCCAAACCGGCTTCATAATGCGCAACCAAGCTCAACACACGAGCAAAACACAATAAATCTTCACGCATTTCGAGGGTTTTATTGGAAATGATTTTATCAAGATAAAAAATACATTCCTTATTGTTGCCTGCACCAAATTGTAAACTAGCAAACTTGTAATAAAAAATCATTTCATGATGCGCATCAATTCGGCTGCTGAATTTATTCAGATTGCCCTCGATCTTTGGAATAAGTCCCAAACCTTGGGCAAAACTCCCATCAATAAAATGCAGATTAATTCTGTGAAAATTTAAGTAAAGAAATTTTAAAGTCTCGACATTTTCGTCCATTGGAAAACTCAAATCTGTCACGGTTTTTTCAAATTTTTGGAAGGTTTTCTCGAATTTTGGTTTGTCTTGCAAAAAAAATAGAGACTCCAAAAGATAATTATTTCCCTTCAAATAAAAAACAGGATTTAAGCTTATCATATTTGGATTTTGATGAAATAAATCGACCCATTTTGTGGCATACCTATAGCATTTCAAAAAATCCTGAAGCAAAAAGCTATACCACAAATGGGTTTTATATAACCATAATTTCTCCCTAAAGCCCAGATTTTTAAACTCATATTTCGGCAACCTATCCTGAAAATAAACAGTTATCTTTTCGCTTTCAGCTATATTTTTCACATAGCCTGATTTAAGAATAATGCTGTATAACTGCAGTGATAGATTGGATAACTTACTGGAAATTACATTCAACTGGCTTAACTCTTTTGCTTGTATTGACAGTTCATCTGCCCTGGTAGCGATACTTCTAGTAATGTATTGCGATTCAATCACCTTTTCAAGTTCAACAATTTCGTAAGCGAGGTTTTTTTCTTCGTTTTGAATCGCTACCTCTTTGGATTTATCTAAAATCCTTAAACTTTGTTTATACAACCCTTTGTGATATAAAATTGACGCGAAATCGAGCTGTTCCCTGATTTGCGAACGAATATTTTGATGTGATGGATTGAGTCTCAAGCTAATCAGAATTTGTCGGTACAAATGCGCCTTAACGTTTGCCAATTGCTGTTTTTTAACCACGCCGCTTTTCACAATCTCCTTTTCATTATAAGTTTTTAGCTTGTCGAGAAGGTTGAACAAATTCAAAAACTTGGAATCAGCATTGACGTCCAGTCTACCAACATAAAGCTTAAATTGGCGCTTTTCTGACTTGTTCAAAGATTTAATCAAAGAAAATAGATTGTCTTTTTGTTCTTTAGTTATCACACGATAATTGTTTTAAAAAACTTAATATCAATAGTTTGTGTAAAATATAATGTGTTGAACATCGTAAAACACATCTCAAATATCAACATTATTTCAATTCCAAAATATACATTCGCTAGACAATACAAAAATTTATTTTTATAAATGTCTAATACACACATCCAAATATTTGATACAACCTTAAGAGATGGCGAGCAAGTGCCAGGTTGTAAACTTAACACCACTCAAAAATTGATTATTGCAAAACAGCTCGACTTATTGGGCGTTGATGTAATTGAAGGGGGATTCCCTGTTTCAAGCCCAGGTGATTTTGAATCGGTGAAAGAGATATCAAGAATTGTAAATAACGCAACTGTTTGCGCATTGACAAGAGCAGTTGAAAATGATATCAAAGTTGCTGCTGAAGCGCTTGTCTTTGCAAAAAAACCAAGAATACATACAGGAATTGGGACGTCTGATTCGCACATCAAGTATAAATTCAACTCCACAAGAGAGGAAGTCTTAAAGCGTGCTTTTGCTGCTGTGAGGTATGCTAAATCATTTGTTGAAGATGTTGAATTTTATGCTGAAGATGCTGGACGCACCGAAAATGAATATCTAGCAAGAGTTTGCGAAGCTGCCATCAAAGCTGGTGCAACAGTGCTCAATATTCCTGACACAACAGGCTACTGCTTACCTAGTGAGTATGGGGCAAAAATTAAATACTTAAAAGAGAACGTCAAAGGCATTGAAAAAGCGATTTTGTCGTGTCACTGTCATAATGATTTAGGTCTGGCTACAGCAAATTCTATTGAAGGCATCATCAACGGCGCCCGACAAATTGAATGCACGATCAATGGCATCGGCGAACGAGCGGGAAACACCTCTCTGGAAGAAGTGGTAATGATTATGAAACAGCATCCCTATTTAAATCTTGACACCAATATCAATACATCGATGCTTTATGGTATGAGCCAATTGGTCTCTGAAAGTATGGGCGTCTATGTGCAACCGAATAAAGCCATCGTTGGCTCCAATGCCTTTGCGCATAGCTCTGGTATCCATCAGGATGGTATGATTAAAAACAAGACCACTTACGAAATCATTGACCCAAAAGATGTAGGTGTTACGGATTTTTCAATTGTACTGACTGCCAGAAGTGGTCGAGCCGCATTGGCTTATAGAGCAAAAAACGTGGGTTATGAATTGACAAAATTGCAATTGGACGATGTGTATTCCAATTTTTTGAACTTTGCCGACACCAAAAAAGAAATCAATGATAATGACATCCATGAAATCATTGAAACGAGCAATGTCTATCAGCAAATAATTTCAGCGTGATGGGACAGACACTATTCGATAAAGTATGGGATGCACATGTGGTTGATGCCATCGAAAATGGCCCACAAGTTCTTTATATTGACAAGCACCTAATTCATGAAGTAACGAGCCCACAAGCCTTTAATGAGCTTAAACAGCGTAACATTCCAGTTTTTAGACCAGAACAGATAGTTGCCACTGCAGACCATAATACCCCAACCCAAAATCAACATTTACCAATAAAGGACCTGCTCTCTCGCAATCAATTAGAGCAACTATCTCAAAATTGTAAAGAAAATAATATCACCTTATATCAACTTGGTCATAAATACAATGGCATTGTCCATGTAATGGCACCAGAACTGGGAATTACCCAACCTGGAATGACCATTGTATGTGGCGATAGTCACACTTCAACGCATGGTGCTTTTGGCACAATTGCTTTCGGAATTGGCACAAGTCAAGTCGCACAGGTTTTTGCAAGTCAATGCTTGTTATTGACCAAACCAAAAAGTTTGAGAGTATCGATTAATGGCAAATTAAAGAATGGCGTCTTACCTAAAGATGTCATTCTTTATATTATTTCAAAACTGGGCACAAATTCAGGAACGGGTTATTTCTGTGAATATGCGGGTGATGTGTTTGAAAACATGTCTATGGAAGGACGCATGACCGTTTGCAATATGAGTATTGAAATGGGAGCCAGAGGAGGAATGATTGCGCCAGATGAAACCACTTTTAATTATATAAAAGGTAGGGAATTTGCACCAAAAGGCGACGAATTTGATAAAAAAGTGGCCTATTGGAAAACACTTCCCTCTGATAAAGACGCAATATTTGATAAGGAATATACCTTTGATGCCAAAGATATCGAACCTATGATAACCTATGGCACCAATCCCGGGATGGGTATAAAAATTTCGGAAACAATTCCAGAAACCAATGATGCATCTTTCGAAAAGTCTTTGGACTATATGGATTTCAAAAAAGGTGAAAGTCTAATAAACAAACCCATCAATTTTGTATTCATTGGAAGCTGCACCAATTCGCGAATTGAAGATTTTAGAGTGGCTGCCAATTACATAAAAGGAAAACAAAAAGCCCATAATGTTACGGCTTGGCTGGTGCCTGGGAGTAAACAAGTAGAAGCTCAAATCATTGAGGAAGGCCTAAAAACTATTTTTGATGAAGCTGGGTTTGAACTGCGTCAACCAGGTTGCTCTGCGTGTTTGGCGATGAATGAGGATAAAATTCCACAAGGTGAATATTGCGTGTCTACTTCCAACAGAAATTTTGAAGGACGACAAGGGCAAGGATCAAGAACTATTTTGGCAAGCCCATTGATGGCGGCCGCCACTGCAGTAGAAGGTAAAATTATTGATATTACAAAGCAATTGAATTGAAATAATTTGAGCCACGAATTCACGAATATAAATCGAATAGTTAGTCTAAAAATATTCGTGTTTTCTTGGCAAAATATTAAATGTTTAAACTATAAAAAATAAGATTCCTACTGGAGTTTATCTTGCGCGGAGACATAAGACAAGTAGTTAAAATGGAAAAATTTACAACTTTAAAATCTACAGCCATTCCTTTGGATATTGAAAATGTCGATACCGACCAAATTATTCCTGCGCGTTTTCTAAAAGCCACAGATAGAGAAGGTTTTGGATACAATGTATTTAGAGATTGGCGCTACGACAAATTAGGAAATGTGAACCCTGATTTCGTTCTAAATCTTCCAGAATATTCTGGAAGTATTTTAGTGGCTGGTAATAATTTTGGATGTGGTTCGAGTCGTGAGCATGCGGCTTGGGCATTGACGGGTTTTGGTTTTAAAGTGATTGTTTCGAGTTTTTTTGCTGATATTTTCAAAGGTAACGCTTTGAACAACGGATTGCTTCCAGTTCAAGTATCAGCAGAATTTTTAAAGGTTTTATTATCAGAAATAAAAGAAAAACCGCATATCGAGCTTGTTGTAAATCTTGAAATTCAAACCATTTCGATTGAAGATACTTCCTTTAAGGAATCATTTGATATTGATGCCTACAAAAAAACATGTATGATTAATGGATATGATGACATCGATTATTTGTTGAGTAAAAAAGAAACTATAGAAGCTTTTGAGAGAAGTCGGCAGTAATCAGTCTTCAGTTGGCAATTCTTAAAAGTTTAAAAGTGAAAATTGAACCTCAATGATCGCTGGAAGTTTGCGTTAGCGATTGAATGTTTCGACTCCGCTCAACACAGGCTAATTGATTGAGCGCTCCCGATTTTTTCATCGGGAAGCGGGTAGTGAAAGTGCTCCCGATAGCTATCGGGATTGGGTAACGCTCAAAAAAAAAGAGAATAAAAAACAAGATTTCCGCCTTTGCGGAGTTAACACAATAGAAATTTATGAGACTTAATATAGCAGTTTTACCGGGTGACGGAATCGGGCCAGAAGTGACCGCCCAATCGATCAAAGCATTAAAGGCGATTGCCCTTCAATTCAACCACACCTTCGTATTCAAGGAAGCTCTTGTGGGCGCCATTGCCATTGACAGAACAGGTAATCCATTACCGGACAAAACATTGGAATTATGCAAAAATGCCGATGCGATTTTATTTGGTGCGATTGGCGATCCAAAATATGACAATGATCCATTGGCAAAAGTGCGTCCTGAACAAGGTTTATTAAAACTTAGAAAGGAATTGGGATTGTATGCCAACATTCGCCCAGTGAAAGCTTATGAGTCACTTTTGGACAAATCGCCTTTAAAACGACATATTATTGAAGGTACCGATATCAGTTTTTATAGAGAATTGACTGGAGGTATTTATTTTGGTGAAAAAAAATTAAGTGAAGATGGCAATACTGCTTCCGACCTATGTGAATATTCTCGTTTTGAAATAGAGCGCATTGCTCATTTGGCGTTTAAAGCTGCGCAAACCAGAAGGAAAAAATTGACACTTGTAGACAAAGCGAATGTACTTGAAAGTTCTCGTCTATGGCGAAGGGTAGTAACTGAAATTGCTACACAATATTCTGACGTCGCGCTGGATTTTCTATTTGTGGACAACGCAGCCATGCAATTGATTTTGAATCCGAGTCAATTTGATGTGATTCTAACGGAAAATATGTTTGGCGATATTATTAGTGATGAAGCAAGCGTTATTGGTGGTTCGATTGGATTACTTGCTTCGGCTTCCATAGGTGATAGGTACGCGTTGTTTGAACCCATACACGGTTCCTATCCGCAAGCTAATGGAAAAGGAATTGCCAATCCGATTGCGTCAATTTTATCAGCAGCCTTACTATTGGAACATTTTGGATTGCATGAAGAAGCAAATTTGATTAATGAGGGTGTTGATAAATCGCTTAAGCTTCAGATAACCACGCCAGATTTAAAAGATAGCAAAGAAAAAATCTCTACCAGCAAAGTTGGAAATTTTATTGAAGATTTCATCAATAATCCAACAGATAGCAATAAAAACTTTGTGAATATTCACTTGGGGCAGTCGACTATTATCTAACAATCAATTTTTTGAAATCATATAAGATTTCTTTAGGAACTAAAAGCACTTAATTATGTGCTTTTTTTTATGCCCATGGCTAAAATGATTTATTTCTTTTTCATTTGAATATAAAAGATTTTCAATTGATTTTAGTAGATAATACTTTTATTACCTTTGAAGCATGCCTATTAAATTTAACTTATGATAGTATTGGGAATTGATATTGGTGGATCTGGCATGAAGGGTGGATTAGTGAATACAGCAACAGGAGAACTAGTCACTGAACGTTTTAGGATTCCAACACCTGCTTCCAGAAAACCAGATGAAATGGCTCTAGTATTTAAGGAAATTGTCGAGCATTTCAATTATAAAGGCCCTGTTGGTTGTGGTTTCCCAAGTATCATAAAACATGGTGTTTGTAAAGCTCCCGGCAATCTGCACAGTGATTGGGTCCATTTAAATGCCAAAGAATTGTTCAACAATGTTTGTGGGTTACCTGTTACAGTTATCAATGATGCCGATGCTGCGGGTTATGCCGTGATGAATTATGGAATAGGCAAAGGCAAAACTGGATTGGTCATCATGATTACTATTGGTACAGGTTTGGGCAGTGGCGCTTTCTTTAATGGGGAACTCATACCCAATTTTGAAATGGGCCAGATTCCTTATAAAAAATACGATAGGATTGAACAGTGGGCGGCTATTTCCATAAAGGAGGCTAAAAATTTAAGCTTTAAAAAATGGGGAAAGCGTTTTAATAAATTTTTGGGATTGGTTGAAATCTTGGTATGCCCAGATCATATCATTCTGGGTGGAGGGACTTCTGATGATTTTGATCTTTTTAAAAAATACATCACCATCGAAACTCCGGTTGTTCCTGCACACATGGGAAATTCTGCCGGTATTGTTGGCGCTGCCTGTGCTGCACTGCACCAAGGCCCTATAGATTAGTACCTATTTAGGAAATTTTTCTTTAATTTTATCCAAACTTAAATTCCCTATACTACCAGCATGAGTGTGGGTTTTAGAGGTGTCTGGTTTGTAAGAGCCTTCCTGTACTTGTTTACCAATGTTTTGATAAGCTTCCCTAAAGCTTATGCCCTGTTCTACCAAAGTATTCATGCTATCAACCGTAAACAGATATTGGTATTTGGTATCATTCAAGTCAATATCTTTTACAATAACTTGTTGTATGGCATAATTAAAAATATCCAATATATCCTTGACATCTTCAATGGCAGCAATCATGTTTTCCTTTAATAACTGATAATCGCGATGGTACCCACTTGGCAAATTATTGGTAATCAGTACCATTTCGGAATATAATGCCTGTATTTTATTGCACTTTCCTCGAATCAATTCAAACACATCGGGGTTTTTTTTGTGGGGCATGATACTGCTCCCTGTAGTGAGTTCATCAGGAAAACTGATAAAACTAAAATTTTGGCTCATGTACAAGCAAATATCCATAGCAAAACGAGCCATCGTATTACACAAACTGCCCAAAGCTAAAGCAACGGTGCGTTCACTTTTTCCTCGTGCCATTTGGGCAGCAACCACATTGTATTTCAAGGTTGAAAAACCCAGCTCTTTGGTAGTAAATTCTCTATCGATAGGAAAAGAACTTCCATAACCTGCCGCCGAACCTAGTGGATTTTGGTCAACGGTTTTAATCGCTGCTTGTAATAGATAAACATCATCAATCAAAACTTCAGCATAGGCGGAAAACCACAAACCAAAAGAGGATGGCATGGCCACCTGAAGATGGGTGTAACCAGGAAGCAAATTGTTTTTATGGGTTTCAGCTAAATTAAGAAGTGTATTGAAAAGAGTTTCAGTTTTTTCGTAAACCT
>JBGTCT010000197.1:0-13180 GCA_041748695.1 Aquaticitalea sp.
AGTTTATTGCGGCATAGTTTTGATTCTCTCCCCAAAATTTATCCAGCCATCAAACGCAGCCAGCAGGTGGCAACGGAATTCAGTTTACCCGTAGTTGTGAATATTAATTAACCTATTTAGAGTATGATTCTGTATCCCAAAGTGATGTCTGTAGAAAAATTACCTTGATTCTCTAAAGCTGCTGCAAACAATTGGTTGTATCCAAGCGTTATAAAACTACATTCCGACACCCGAAAATCTGCACCAACACCAAAAATAAATGGCACATCAAAGGCAATGTCCGTGGCATCCTTTTCAATGAAAACATCTCCATCAGAGGTACTGATACGCCCTTTTGAGAAATTAACTGTTGCAACTTTTACATCGCCAAACAAATTAAAAGCTCTTGTTTTAATAAATCTCAATCGGTAACCTAGAGACAATTCGGTGGTTGAATATGGAAACTCATCATTGTCCAGAACATGTCTAACTTGCAAGAAACCCGAATGTCTTGGGGACTCCATATCTTTCAAAATTTCGAGTTCAGCACCAAAAACAGGTGTTTTCACATTCTCCGGATTGTTTACAAATGCACTGTTTGTAATGCCTCCAAAAACAGACATTCTCAATTGCGCTTTGCTTTTGGGATGTGTGGACGTAAAATTGGCATCTTTAATTTTGTTATAGGTTTCTATAAACGAAATAAGGCTAGGTAGTGTCAAATTTACCTTATGGGTTGGCATTCCAGAGTCAGAAGTTGCATTGGCAAGAGTTGTTTTGTATTCTTCCTGAAAATCGTTCGCTTCATTTTTAGTATTTACCAGTTCAGTGATTGTATTATCTGATGATCGTATAAAAAACCGATATTCGTTATCGATTATACCCCAGAGCAGGTCAAGCGTTCCTTCCACTTCCGTTTTCAATTGTACTGTTTCACCATTTACAGAGTACGATTCCTGTGCATTTGCAAAAGATATACTGAAGAAAACACACAGTAATGAAAGCAACTTTTTCATGGGCAGAATGGATTTTAATAAGTAAATCTAGCGAAAATATATGATACCACCACTATTTAATATAATCGCGCCCCTTCCATTTATAACCTTTAAAAACAGATACAAAGACAACGTATAC
This sequence comes from Aquaticitalea sp., assembly GCA_041748695.1. Classification (GTDB taxonomy): domain Bacteria; phylum Bacteroidota; class Bacteroidia; order Flavobacteriales; family Flavobacteriaceae; genus JBPOFM01. The sequence goes on from JBGTCT010000197.1 coordinate 1,114, forward strand.
ACTAAAAAAAGGATAAAGAAAAAATGCAAACAAATAGGTTTTCAAAACTTCTTTTTCGTTCATGAATGTTGCTGTTTTATAAATCAGAAGCAAATCAACTCCAAATTTGATAACCAAGAGATAAATGAAGATGTTGATTTTGATAATTCCAATGAAGGTCATCAGCCCAAAAACCAATAAACCACCATTCATCAAAAACACAATAATACCGACCAGTTTCGCAAACAAATTTTGATAACCACTGGCCTTTGCTGCCCATCGCACACGTTGTGAAATCAATGCATCGACACTTGGCTGCGACAACGTTATCACAATAGTCTGCTCGCATTTGAGATAGCCAACCCTTGTCATCTTGTTTTTAACTGCTTTTTCGAGCATAAAAATATCGTCACCACTACCAATATCCGAGTTGCCCTGAAATCCGTTGACATTTTTAAAAAGTTGTTTGGTGTAAGCCAAATTTGCGCCATTGCACAAAAACGGCTTGCCAACTCCAAAACCACCAATTGTAGATCCCTGCAAACTCAACATGTCTAAAAGTTGAAAGTGATCTAAAAAAGTTGCCATTTTTGAATATGTTACAGGTGCTACTATGAATTCCGGATTTTGTTGTTGAATATATTCGTCAAAACTATCGAGCCAAAATTTTGGAAGTAGACAATCAGCATCTGTGGTAACAATCCAATCGTATTTGGCAAGTGAAATTGCAGTAGTGATGGCGTCTTTTTTAGGGGAACTGGTATTTCTGGCGTTTTTAATAAGCCGAATATCCATTTGAGGGAAATGAGAAGTCATTTGATTTATAATGTCGACCGAAGCATCCAAGGAATCATCATCCACAAAAATTATTTCAAATAATTCGTTTAGATAATTCAATTTTACAATAGATTCCAATAATGCTGGAAGATTTCTGGCTTCATTGCGAAAGGGAATCACAACCGAAAATTTTGTTTTTGGCTTCAAATCTTGCAAGAAAAAATCCTTGATGTTGCCAAAACCATAAATAAGGCTCCCAATCAAACACAAATAAATAAGTGTAATGCAAACAGCAATTAAAGTCATGCGGTGTCTAGTTTTTTCATAAGGCTAAATTCAATCACATAATAACTTCCGGCCATACTTGGAAGTACAAAATTAAGCAACCACATCAAGGTTACAACACATAAAACCGTCAAATCATCAACACCCACAAATGAAAACAGGAATATGGCAACACTACTTTTAATAACAACATCAAAAATAAAAATGGAAGGAACAATGGATGAAAAAAGATACATCGTGGTAATAAGCATCATTGCTTCAAAATAGTTAATTTGTACTCCAAAAATGATTAATAGATAGAAAAACTGAAACGAAAAAATCAAATAACGAAGTAGCGAAAATAGGAACGCTTGAATCTTAATTTTCAAAGGAATGTTTTTGATAAACCTAAAAATCTTTTGAATTGGTAATCCTTTGATTCTAAATCTCTTTTTTTTCTGGCTGAATAGAAAAAAGGCGAAAATGAAAAGAAGTGAAAAAGTGATGATGAAAAGCTTGAAATAATTCAGTTCGAGCTGAAAAATATTCACAAAAAAGAGCAATCCTACAATTCCAAATGCAACTGTTGTGCTCATTTGCAAAATATTGCCGAGCAATTTGAGTAGAATGATTTTTTTTCGAAAGGACTTTTCATAATACACGGCTTTGGCACCATATTCACTAATTCTATTTGGTGTTATCATAGATGCTTTCAATGCGCCTAAACTTTGCTCCAATGCATCTCTAAATTAAATGGATTGTATTGTAGAAACCAAAGTTTTCCATTTGAGAATTTCAAAAAACCAGTTAAAAATCGGCAAAAATATAAGTAAAATGACATTTTTGATTGAAAAAATAGCATTTTCGGTTGAATAGTCGTAAAAATCATAAAATGCAATTCATCGTTATATACCAATTTGTAGTAAATAAAATAAAATGCCGCAACAACAACGCTTAATTTAATGAGCACAACCAAGAATTGTTTAGATTTGTATGATAACGCATGGATCATAGTCACAAATTAAACCAAATATTCTCATATGAAGATGCTTCAAAAAAATTATCTTCTTTTAGTATTGTTACTGTTAAGCTGTCTTAAAGTGGAAGCGCAACGTGCCAAAGAGAAAATCAAAGCCCAAATAGCCATTGGAGTGAATAATCCGATCGATAATGGTGTGAATGATGGTTACTATCCCAAAGATGTCAATTTTCCAACTGTTAATCTAGGTGTACAGTATATGCTTTCGGAACAATGGGGCGCGAAGCTCGATTTTGGTTTCAACAGAGCCTCAAATGGTGACGGATCTCTAGAATTTAAACTCAATTACACTCGGATTAATGCACAGGGCGTTTATAATTTTGCACAGTTGCTCACTTTTTTACCAGAGCGGCTGGAAGTTATTGCCCATGCTGGTCCTGGTGTAAGTTTTACAAAACCTCTCGGAAATTTTAGTGAAAACACCTATACCTATCTGAATGTAATGGGAGGTTTGGAATTCCATTATAGGATGTCAGAAACCATGACTGTTTTTACCGATTTGGGATATGTATATGCTTTGGCAGGATCTGACAAATATGATGTAAATGTGGATGGATTTTCATTTAATGGAAACCTAGCATATCTAACATTCGGAGTTTCATTTTCCTTAAGTGGCTGCAGATACTGTTGATAATGACAAAAGAGAAAATCATATTAGGAATCGATCCAGGTACAACCATCATGGGTTTTGGACTCATTAAAGTGGTTGGTAAAACCATGATTTTTATGCAACTCAATGAATTGGACCTAAAAAAATATGACGATCATTATTTAAAATTAAAGCTCATATTTGAACGCACCATTGAGCTCATCGACACACATCATCCTGATGAAATAGCAATTGAAGCCCCTTTTTTTGGTAAAAATGTGCAAAGTATGCTCAAACTTGGAAGAGCGCAAGGTGTAGCAATGGCAGCAGGTTTAAGTAGAGAAATTCCCATCACAGAGTATTCTCCAAAAAAATTAAAATGTCCATTACAGGAAATGGTAACGCTAGCAAAGAACAGGTGGCTAAAATGCTTCAAAGTTTGTTGGGATTAAAAACCCTACCAAAAAATCTCGATGCCACTGATGGATTGGCAGCAGCCGTTTGCCATTTTTATAACGACGGAAAGATTGAAGGTGAAAAGAGCTATTCGGGTTGGTCGAGTTTTGTGAAACAGAATAGTAAAAGCCCCCTAACCCCCAAAGGGGGAATTAAGAACAATCCGATTATAGACTTGCGGAATAAAAATCTTTGATGTTTTGACGACGAACACGGATTTAGAGAGTTTGAGTAAGAGTTCTTCCCCTTCGGGGAAGTTAGATGGGGCTTTTGGCATCTACATCCACATCCCATTTTGCAAACAAGCGTGTCATTATTGTGATTTTCATTTTTCGACGTCCTTAAAGAAGAAAGATGAACTTATAAATGCGTTGGTGATGGAATTGCAACTGCGCAAAGATGAATTCAATAACCAGCAAGTTGAAACTATCTATTTTGGTGGCGGAACACCTTCAATACTAGTGATTGCAGATTTAAGATTGTTGATTGAAGAAGTTTATAGAAATTATGATGTTGTTGACACTCCAGAAATCACTTTAGAAGCGAATCCTGATGATTTGGTTTCTGCGAAAGAAAAATCAAAAACTATTTTCGAACAATATAAATCTATCGGAATTAATCGCCTATCAATTGGGATTCAATCTTTTTTTGAGGAAGATTTAAAGCTTATGAACCGTGCGCACAATGCTGAAGAAGCTATAGAATGCTTGTCTGCGGCGACTCTCTACTTTGATAATATTTCCATCGATTTGATTTATGGGATTCCAGGGTTGAGCAATGAGCGTTGGATTGAAACCATTGAAACAGCACTGTCGTATAATATTCCCCACATTTCTAGTTATGCATTGACCGTGGAGCCAAAAACTGCATTGGCTTCGTTCATTAAAAAGGGCATTATCAACAATGTGGATGATGATTTGGCGCAGGAACAGTTTTATATCTTAATAGAAAAACTGGAAGCATCAGGATTTGTACATTATGAATTGTCCAACTTTGGAAAACCTGATTATTTCAGCAAGAACAATTCGGCTTATTGGCAAGGAAAACCTTATATAGGCATTGGTCCTTCGGCACATTCGTTTAATGGAAAACAACGTGGTTGGAACATTCGGAATAACTCCAAATACATTCAATCTTTGGAAAAAAACCAACTTCCATTAGAAACAGAAACGCTATCAACAACCGATAAATACAACGAATATATTATGACTGGCCTGCGAACTATTTGGGGCGTTTCGTTCGAAAAAGTGGCACATGATTTTGGTGAAAACTATAGAAAGTACCTTTTAGAGCAATCTCAAAAACATTTGAATGAACATTTATTGTATCTTGATGATGGCAAACTGCTAGTCACAAAAAAAGGAAAGTTTTTGAGTGACGGTATTGCATCCGATTTATTTATGCTGAATTTTAAATGAGCATAGCTTTAAAATCTAATATTTGTAAACTTGCGGTATTATCCTAGCAGAAATGGATACGTGACTTAATCTTAAAATAATCCCCTCATGATGCGTACGACCATCGAATACAATTCTAAAAAATTCATTGTGGATTTATCAAAACCATTGGATATTTCCATTCCATTGCGTGCTTCGCGCAGTAACGTCAATGCATGGTATATTGATGATCCTAAGATCGAGCCTGTTGTCAACGAAGATTGGATTGGAAGTGTTTCTAAAGGAGCTGCGGTCAATTTTAACAATATTTATTTCAATCCGCATGGCCATGGGACGCATACCGAATGTGTTGGGCATATCACTCAAGACGTGCATTCCGTCAACCAGAATTTAAAGCAGTTTTTCTTTTTGGCTGAAGTCATTTCCGTAGCGCCAGAAAAATATTTTGATGATTATATCTTTTCCAAAAATCAGATAGAAATGTTACTAAAAGGCAATACTCCCGAAGCATTGGTCATACGGTCAATGCCGAATTTGAAGGAGAAAAAAAGCAAGCATTATTCCAATACCAATTGGCCCTATTTAACTGAAGAAGCCATGATATTCGTGCGCGAAATTGGTGTCAAGCATTTTTTGATCGATTTGCCAAGTGTCGATAGGGAGCATGACGGAGGTAAACTGACAGTGCACAAAGCTTTTTGGGATGTTGGGGGTGACTTAAGAATGGGCTGTACCATCACCGAATTCATTTATGTTCCGAATAGAGTGAAGGATGGTAGCTATCTGTTAAATCTTCAAATAGCACCTTTTGAAAATGACGCCACTCCGAGTAAGCCAATCCTTTATAAAATAGAACACGATGAACATTGAGCAAATCAGGGACTATTGTTTAAATAAAAAGGAAGTAACAGAACATTTTCCTTTTGATGAAGATACCTTGGTTTTTAAAGTATTCGGTAAAATGTTTTTACTTGTGTCGTTAAGTAAATTAGAAGAGGGAAATGGTTTTATCAATTTAAAATGTGATCCTGATTATGCCCAAGAATTAAGATCAACTTATGAAAGTATTCAGCCAGGGTATCACATGCATAAACAACAATGGAACAGTGTCTACATTCAAACTGGAGAACTTTCAGTTAATTTAATAAAGGAACTCATTGACCTTTCCTATGCAATGGTGGTTAAAGGCATGCCAAAAAAACTGCGAGATCAATTGGGTTAAATTTTTTTGAAATATTCTTAGTTTACAAATGTAATCTTATTACTACATATAACTGAAAGTCAATAATTTAAGTTGATAATCATTTTTATTTTTATACCTTTATGACTTCCATAAAATTTTTTTGAATAGCATTTATTCATAATCCCCAAGATTATAGGTTTACGCAAAGAAGCGTTGTGATTATCTAATCAATTTACTAACCTTAATTTTATGCAATTATGAAAACAAAAAATCTATTTTTTATGGTTTTGGCGACAGCCATTTTAATGTGGAGTACACCATCCATCGCCCAAGAGCAGCAACCAATGTATGTTACGGTAACTACGATGCACTGGAACATGGACAATGAAAATTTTAAAATGGACGAATGGAAAGCCGTCGAGAAAGAATATCTCGATAAGGTTACAATGAAAAATGAACATGTATTAAGTGCTTCCTATTTTATGCATCGTATGACTCCCGACAATACCGAATTATTATATGTGCAAACCTACCCGTCTTGGGAAGCCCTCGGTAAAGCCGCTGAACGCAATGGAGAACTAGCATCAGCTGCATGGCAAGATGCGAAAGCTCGTGAAGCTTTTTTCAAGAAAAGAAATATGTATTATTCTCCCAATCATTCCGATGAAATTTACGCAACAATGCCAAATGTCAAGGAGATGAGTGCGACGCCAACAAAAGATATGATTTGTTATGTGCGCAAGGGACATTTTAATTATTCTGATGAGACAGCAACCGACGAAGGATTTGACGCCTTAAGTAAAGAGTATTTTGATAATGTTACCAATAAAAATGAATATATCAAAGCCTACTATCCAATGGCGCATGCGTGGGGTTCCGATAGAACAGAAGCGGTTGAAGCCTTTTTTTTAGATTCGTTGGCTGATTTGGATAAAATGGGCGAACGGGATGATGAACTTTTTAAAGCCCATTGGAAAGATGAAGCCTCACGAAAAGCGATGGATGAAAAAGGGAAAAAATATTTCGATAGCCGCCATGGTGATTATATTTATACCTATGTTGCAGGACTTTCCAAGTAGAATTAACAAACCAGATTTAAAAGGATATCCATTGGATGTCCTTTTTTTATTTACCTTACATTTGCGTCTTCAATATCAATACCCAAATTATGAGCGTTTTACAGACAATACAAAACAGAAGCAATACTACTTGCGAATTATGCACCGCAGCCAATAATTTAAAAGTGCATACCATTCCGCCCTCATTAAACGAATCGGCTGATAACAGCGTATTGGTATGTGATACCTGTTTGAGTCAAATTGAAAAACAAACAGATATGGATGGTAATCATTGGCGCTGTTTGAATGACAGTATGTGGAACGAAAATGTGGCCGTGCAAATCATGTCGTGGAGAATGCTGCAACGTTTAAGAAATGAAGGATGGCCGAAAGATTTGTTGGATATGATGTATCTCGACGATGAAGCATTGGCATTGGCTCGTGCCACAGGAGAAGATCAAGATGAAGCCAGCCAAATCATTCATCGCGATGTCAATGGCGTTATTCTTCAAGCTGGTGATTCGGTGGTGTTGATTAAAGATTTAAAAGTGAAAGGCTCCAGCATGGTTGCCAAACAAGGAACAGCTGTGAGAAACATTCGATTAGACCATGAAAACGCTGAATATATTGAAGGCAAAGTAGATGGGCAACTTATCGTAATCATTACAAAGTTCGTTAAAAAAGCTTAACAATTCCTTCCGGTATTTTATCAATATTACCTTTAAATATCTTGAAGTTTTTTTTAGTTTATAACCATATGATAATATAAATTACGTATCAAAATGAAAATTATTATACGTGTATTTATTTTTTGTTTAACTTAGTTAAAACTTTTAAGCTATGAACACAAAATTGACATTAACCATTGAAAAGGAGATAATCGAAAAAGCAAAAGCATATGCCAAAGATAAAAATCGCAGTCTTTCAGACATTATTGAAAATTACTTGAAAATGCTTACGAAAGAAGACCAGCTAGAATACGAAACTCAACTCAATCCTATTGTAAGGTCATTGAAAGGCTCATTTAAAACCTCAAAAAAAATAAACTACAAGAAAGAGCTGGAGAAAAGATTGGATGAGAAATACTTATAAATGGATACGATACTTATAGATACAGACATTATTTTAGATTTTTTCTTTGATCGCAAACCCTATTCAGATGATGCTGCTGAAATTTTAAATTTATGCGAAGAGAATAAAATTAAAGGATTTGTAACACCTGTCATTATTTCAAATGTCTATTATCTATTAAGAAAAATTGGAAAACCAGATATTGTTATAGAGAAAATCAAGCAGTTGCTTACAATAATAGATGTGGCACAAATGGATAAAGTTGTTGTTTTAAATGCACTTAACTCAAACTTTAAGGATTTTGAAGATGCATTGCAACATTTTGCAGCCTTGGAGAACAAAGCGATTAACATTATTCTGACAAGGAATACAAAGGACTTCAATAAAAGCACTTTAGCTGTTATGACTCCGGAGACCTATTTAATGGGCTTATCCTAAAGTCAACCCACGTCATTTTTTATTCTAGATTAAAGTACGAGGCAATTTTATACATACTATTTTTGTATTTATGATAACAACATTTCAATGCATTGATGCGCATACCTGCGGAAATCCTGTAAGAGTAATTAAAGCGGGCGGACCAGAACTTATTGGGAACACCATCAGCGAAAAACGCCAACATTTTTTGAAAGACTACGATTGGATTCGAAAAGGGTTAATGTTTGAACCTCGCGGACATGATATGATGAGCGGAAGCATTTTATATCCACCGCACAATCCTGAAAATGATTTTGCAATACTATTTATTGAAACATCTGGCTGTTTGCCCATGTGCGGACACGGAACTATAGGAACCATTACCATTGCAATAGAAGAAGGTTTGGTCACACCAAAAGTCCCCGGAAAAATCAGGATGGAAGCACCAGCAGGTTTGGTGGAAATAGAATACCAGCAAATCAACGGAAAAGTGGATTGGGTAAAATTGATCAACATCAAAAGTTATTTGGCTGCTGAAAATTTGACGGTAGAATGTCCAGAATTAGGAATGCTTACCTTTGATGTTGCCTATGGCGGAAACTATTACGCCATCATTGATGCTCAAGCCAATTTTTCAGGAATTCAAGATGTTTCGGCATCAAAAATCATTCAATATTCGCAAGTGTTACGACAATGCATTAATGAAAAATATCCAAATGCGTTTATTCATCCAGAAGACGATAAGATTAGGGATGTAACACATTTACTTTGGACAGGAACACCAATCGACCCATCATCATCAGGAAGAAATGCTGTGTTTTATGGAGATAAAGCAATCGATAGAAGTCCTTGCGGAACGGGTACATCGGCTCGAATGGCACAATTATATTCAAAAGGCCAACTCAAGAAAGGTGAAGATTTCATTCACGAAAGTTATATTGGAAGCAAATTCATCGGTCGGGTGGAAGACATAACCACTTTAGATGGAAAAGAAGCCATTATTCCAAGTATCAAAGGTTGGGCAAAAATTTACGGACATAATACAATTACAATAGATACTGAAGATGATCCTTATGCGTTAGGTTTTCAAGTCATTTAATATAAATTCACAAAATAAGTTCTGTCATATCGAGCGGAGTCGAGATGAGGTTCTCGACTGCGCTCGAACTGACAGCCAAAAGGTAAAATGAGCAAAAAAGTAGTTATCATCGGCGGCGGAATCATAGGCTTATGTTCTGCATACTACCTTCATAAGGTTGGTCATCAAGTCACTATTATCGATCAGTCTAACATGGATGCTGGAGCATCGTATGTCAATGCTGGCTATTTATCACCAAGTCATATTGTACCACTTTCGGCGCCTGGTGTGATGAAAAAAGGTTTGAAATGGATGTTTAATCCCGCGAGCCCGTTGTACATCAAACCTCGATTAGATGCTGATTTTTTAAAATGGTCGTATGCTTTCAATAAGTCCTGTAATGCCACTCATGTAACAAAGGCAATTCCGGCAATAAAAAAAATCACCTTGCTGAGTCAAGAATTATATGATGCCATCAAAAAAGATGAAGGTTTTACATTTCATTATGAAAAGAAAGGCTTACTCATGCTATGCCAAACCGATAAAATGCTTGAAAATGAAGTAAAAACAGCACAGTTGGCAAAGCAGGAGGGTTTGGATGCGAGGGAAATTAATTTGGCAGAATTAAAATTATTGGAACCTAACATTACAATTAATGCAAAAGGCGCAACATATTATGCGTGCGATTCGCACACAACGCCTCAAGAATTTATGGTTGAAATGCAATCGTACCTAAAGTCAGTTGGCGTTCGGTTTTTTTCAAAAGAAAAAGTAGAAGATTTACATGTTGAAAATGGAAAGATCCTTTCAATTGCAACTAACCAACGAGTTTTTCAGGGGGACGAATTTGTATTGTCTGCTGGCTCTTGGAGCAATTCAATAAGTAAAAAATTAGGATTGAAATTATTGCTACAAGCCGGAAAAGGTTACCGAATTAATACCACAAAAAAAACAGGGATAAAAATTCCATCCATTTTGGCAGAGGCCAAAGTTGCCGTGACACCAATGAACGGTTTTACACGTTTTGCAGGCACTATGGAAATTGCTGGCATTAACCATGATATCAATAAAGTGAGGGTCGAAGCTATCGCAAAAGCAGCAACTCGTTATTATCCTGAAATCGAATTATCAACGGAAGAAAAAGATAATGCAGCTTGCGGATTGCGACCTGTTTCTCCAGATGGTTTACCTTATATTGGAAAATCTTCAAAATGCATCAATCTGACCATTGCTGCTGGGCATGCCATGATGGGATGGAGTATGGCCACCGCTACAGGTTTGTTGGTTTCAGAACTCATCGATAACAAAACCCCATCCTTAAACATGGAAATGTTTCATCCTGATAGAAAATATTGAGATTCAATTTCTTGATATTGTGTCTTTAAACGACATAAGATGAATCTTTTTCTCCTTCATCCACAGTTATGACCTTTGAACGAATATTTTTTGCTGTATCACTCAATAAGGTAAACTTTGCATTATAATATTTGAATAATAACAACAAAATCGGATTAATAGCGCCCGATCTATTATTTAATTTTAGCTAATATATTATGAATCTTGAAATCACAAGTTACAACAATCAGTTTAAAATCAAAGGCGTACTAAATAGACAAAACGTTCATTTGTTTGCCTATGAATTTAAAAACATCTTCGAAAAGGTCAATTCAGTAACGTTGAATATTGAAGAAATTACAAGTATTGATCGCTATGGCGTTAATGCTTTGGCACAATTGAACAATGAATCTATTACTAAACACAAAAATTTATCCATAATTGGTATGGGTTGTGATGATTTGTATGAGCATTTTAAATCGGAAGAAGAGGCAGCCTAATTTTAAAGTGCGTTTTTTTGATGTTTGAAAAAAGCGTCTGCTTGCAATTGCATTAATTCCCGTGCTTTACTGCGTTTGTATTGATATAACTCATCTTCATCGGCAATGTCATTGTAAATTCTATTATTGATGGCCATATCGGTTTTTAATAATATACTGCGTTCGTTTACCTTTTGTTCAACCCAAGTTTTTACAGCGGTTTCTTCATCTTCGAGCTTATAGTCATATTCGCCTTTTGGAGACAATAACTTTGCAAAGATGGGCGAGGTTTCAATCGCTAGGAACAGCAGGAAGATAAAAAAGGAAGGTAGCCAAGGTAATTCCCCTAAAGCATTTACGCGAGCCATTAAACCATCAAACCCATCAATTATAGGTTGAGTTGTCGCGACTTTTGTGTCGTAGTCCGTTTGAAGTTGGGATACTTGGGTTTCGATGGTTGCGATTTTGTCATTATTATCAATTTTTAGCTGTTGCAACTCTGCCAGAGCTGCATCGTGCTTTTCCCGTTTTTCTGCATACACAGGACCTTTCCCCAGTAACTTTGTTCCGGCAGTCCCTTCGGCCTCTGTGATATAAGTATCGTAGAGCGCATTGACTTCGGTTTCTTTGGTGTTTATTTGAGATTGCAAAGATTTAATCTCATTTTGCAAACCATCAATGCCTGGATTAAACTGCAATGCTATTTGAGCTATATTGGCAAGGGTCAGTTCATTTTTTTGTTCCAACAATACTTGATTGATTTCCTTTTCGAATATTTTCAATTCCAAAGGTTTTGAAATTACCACGGCTATAATGACTGCCAAAATAATTCGAGGTGAAGCTTGGATCAGCTCATCCAAAAAACTGTTTCGTTTTTTGATGGTGGAGACGATAAAACGGTCGAGGTTGAAGATGAGCAAACCCCAAACGAGCCCGAAAGCAACA
>JBGTCT010000198.1:0-50824 GCA_041748695.1 Aquaticitalea sp.
TTCCGAAATTTGGATCGTCCTCTACTAATAGAATTTTTTTATTTTGTTCTTCCATAATTATGTTATTAATGGTAGCTTAATTGTAAAGGTACTACCTTTTCCTTTTTCACTTTCTACTGATATATGACCTTGATGATCTTCAACCATACGCTTAACGTATGCTAGACCTAATCCATGACCTTTAACGTTGTGCACATTTCCGGAATGTTCTCTATAAAATTTTTCGAATACTTTCTTTTGCACTTGCTTTGACATTCCATTTCCTTGATCTGTAATCTTCAACAAAATATTGGTTCCCACATTTTCTGTGTACACATCAATTTTGGGAGCATCGTCCGAATATTTTATCGCATTGTCTAAAATATTCACTATAACATTGGTAAAGTGCGTATCATTTGCCAATACAGACGACTTTTCGGCATTTAAATGTGTTCTAATATACCCTTGCCTGTCCTCAACAATTAATTCTACATGGGTTAATGCATCCGTTATTAGGTCGTGCAGTTTTACCCTATCCTTACTAATGTTGAGTTCATTATTTTCAAGCTTTGAAATTCGTAATACATTTTCTACTTGTGCATGCATACGTTTATTCTCTTCCCTAATCATATTTAAGTATCGTTTCACTTTCTCCTGATCATTAATGATTTTTGGGTTTTTTATCGAATCCAAAGCCAGGTTGATCGTTGCGATAGGTGTCTTAAACTCGTGCGTCATATTATTGATGAAATCCGTCTTGATCTGTGATATTTGACGATGCCTTATTAATTGATGAATGGCACTTGCATAGGCAATAATAATGATCATGGTAAAAACAATGGACAAAATGGTCATACCCAAAATAGTCTTGAACAAATATTTATTTCGCTCCGGAAAATTGACATATAACTTGTAATTACTCTCATTATTATTGTCCAAAAACAATGGAACTCCATAGGTTGAGCCTTTAATTAAGTCAAAACTATTTGATTGAACTTTAGTAGCTAAATCCTTATCGTAAATAGCAAATTCAAAGTCAGTATCAATACCATCCTCATGGAGTTGCTTTTGCAGCAAAAGCTTCACTTCCGTCTCTGAAACCCTTTTATAAACTGGGTAATTTTTAAACTGATCCCTGTAGGTCAATTCAAATTGCTTCTTTTCGAGTTCTGTCAATTTGCTGAATTCATAAATCTTTCTTTCGGAAGAAATATTCAAATTTCCTTCAACAGGATTGTTTTCATAAATCGAAGTTTCACGCTGGCTGGATATTCGGCTAACGTTTACACTATCTAATCCAATGTCAAGGAACAACGAGGGCACTTTATAGCTTTCCTCCAAGATGCCGCTTCTATAAATGATGGTTTGATTTAAGGCATTGTCTTCTGTTTTTACAATCAATTCCCTAAAAGCAGTAGAATCTGCAACAGCACCACTTGAAATCAATCTATGCATTCTAGCTGCAAAATTTTTAAATTCCTTATCTTCTATGGCATCCGATACGAAACTCAAAGATCGCTTCACATTAAGAGTGAATTGTTTCCCTTCATTTTCTAAACTTTTATTGATAAAAAATACTTGAACGGAAATAATTCCAATGAGCGACAAACTCATCAACACAATCAACATAACGAAAAGCTTTCTGCCCATCCCTCAAATTTAACATTTTAACATTTACAATTTGTTCCCTTTAACCTTACCTTAACAAAAATGGTAATTCTTAAGATTTAATACTATTTTGAAGAAGTTTCTCGTGTATTTTTAACACTTGCTTTTGTGCGTCCTCAATATGATCATTGACAATCACGAAGTGCGACTTTTTGATTTTTTCTTCATCCGAAATTTGATGATTCATGATGGCTATAACTTTATCCTTTGTTGTTCCATCCCTTTTTATTACACGGTCAATCTTGTCTTGTGTATTTGCAGTTACGGTAATGATATAGTCATACTGTGATTCCATTTGCTGTTCAAAAATAATGGCAGCCTCCTTAATCACATATTTTGAATGTTGCTTTTTTAACCAGCGCTTAAAATCCAAACCAACTTCCGGATGGATAATAGCGTTCATTTGAGTCAAAAGCGAATCATCTTTAAAAATTTTAGAGGCAATGTATGCTCTGTTCAAATCATTATCAATATAAGCATCATCGCCAAATAGTTTTATTAGTTCTCGTCTTATAGCCTTTGAAGAATTCATCAATCTTTTGGCTTGGATATCAGCAATATAAACTGGTATACCAAGCGCTTCAAAAAGTCTGGCAATAGTTGATTTACCACTTCCAATACCACCTGTAAGTCCTACTACGATCATTTTATGGTTATAAATTCTATTTTGTTTTGTTTCATGCGTGCACTCTTTACTAACTCTGGTATAGAGATCAAACGTGGTGTGAAAAAAGTTTTATCTTGATCCTTGACTTCAGCATAATCACAGATAACCTTAAAATCGAGCGCTTTGATGTCTTTATAATTTTTAAGACTTACATAATACGATACTAAAACTGTTTTTGGAAAGTAATTAATCTTAACATTATTGGGTAAATTGATGATGTCAATTGGCACTTCAAAAGAACCTTCGGTAAACTTTTCAACCAAGCCAATGACTCTTACTTTACCTTTGCTTAATTTTATTTTATCTAATGATTTGTCGTTCAATAATTCAATTTCTTGATTGATTGGCGTATTGATGTCCTTGAGCTTAAGTTCTTTGGTTTTGATTTTTGATATCTTTTCAACGCTATTTTTTGGACCTATGACTTTAACAGAATCGGGCTCTATTTGCAATCGGTCATGAATATCAAAACCCGAGGCGAAGGTAATATCAGAATCTAATTTTATAGGAACAGTTTTTACCGTCATGATTTCGAAGGGAAATATCAGTGAATCGGGTTGAATGGAAAGCATTTCTATGGAATTTCCGAGTTGCGCCCTGATGCTCGAAATGCTATTACTAGTATCCCAAGTATATTTTTTTTTAAACTGCCTTACTTCATCATCAAAGTTGACTGTTACGGAATGTTTGATGAAATTATGCATCAGCAAATGAAATCCATATGCCTTTACTGTAACCTCAATTACCGAATCGCGATTAGAGGAAATACTATGTTGCTCCGGAACATTAATATAAGAAACATAAAATGGCATCGTTTCTGTATAAATCTTTGAAAGTTTTGCTATGACCAAAAACAAAAAAGACAAGAGCAAGAAAGATCCAAATACGTTGAGTTTCTTACTTTTGATGGATTTAAGAAATTTTGATTTGAGATTACTTAACATGTTCAAAAAATAAATGTGGGAATTGTTGTTTTGCTGTCTTACGGGATGTTTTTAACTTTAAAGTGGCCATTAAAAATCCATATCCATAACCCGTAAATTGAATAAAAATTGCCAATATGGCTTGTATTGCAACAGAAAAATTGTTTGTACGGATCAATGCTATTAAAAATGCCATTAAATAATAAAATACATATAGCATTAGTAACCAATATATTTGAAGCATCGTCAAAAATATGGCCATAATAAACCCCAAATTAAAAATACTTGGGAACCAATAAATAAATTTTTGAGATTCTGGGTGCCACTGGTTAATGATTGGCCTTACCATCCCAAATTTGTATACTTGACTATAAAACTTATTCCAAGAAATACGTCGTTTATGATATACAAAAGCGTCACTGATAAGTTTTCTCTTAAACCCGAGTTTAGTCAATCGAATTGACAAATCGGGATCTTCCCCGGGATGAATAGCTCCAAACCCGTTTGAAGCCTCAAAAGCAGGTTTAGAAATTCCCATGTTAAAACTTCTTGGCTGAAAGTCTTTTTCGCTTTTATTTCCCCCTCTTAAGCCACCTGTAGTTATAAAAGATGTCATGGCAAAATTGATGGCTTTTTGCAAATTTGTAAAGGAACTATGAGCGGCATCAGGCCCTCCATAACAATCAACATATTCTTGTTGAAGGCTTTTTCGAACGATATCCAAATAATTTTCTGGTAATAAACAATCGGAATCCAGAATGATAAAGTAGTTGCCTTTGGTTCGTTTCATCCCATAATTTCTTGAGTCTCCTGGTCCAGAATTTTCTTTAAAAAAATAAGAGATTTGCAAACTTGATTCATACGATTCCACAACCGATTTACAGTTTAATTCAGAACCATCTTCAACAATGACGACCTCAAAGTCAGAATCTCCATTGAGCTTTGTAAAACTTTCCAAAAGTTCATTTATTTCATCCGGCCTGTTGTAAACAGGTATGATAAATGAAAAATATAATGGCTCCATAACACACAAAGGTAATTAAAGGAAAACACAAAAGCCACCAAAATGGTGGCTTTTGAAAAGTTGTGTGTATTAAATAACAATGAAGTCTTATAAACTTAACTTTTAAAACCGGATTTCAAATACTGCGTTTGGCCTATTTATGAAAAATGGTTTCGCAACTCGAAAATTATCAAAAACTAAATTTAAAACTTTATTAGACACTTGTTAAATTTTATCTCAATTATAATTTACCTCATTAGTTAAGATTTTTATCTAAAAAAATTAGTCATTATTATTTTAAACTTTACTTTATAAACGTTTCCATCACCGAATCGCTTACACCCATATTACTAAAACCTCCATCATTAAAGAGGTTCTGCAATGTGACGCGCTTTGTTAGATCGCTAAATAACGTTACCGTATAATTGGCACAATCCAATGCTGTGGCATTGCCCAAAGGAGACATTTTTTCAGCGTAGGCTATGAAGCCATCAAAACCTTTGACGCCTTGCCCCGCAGTTGTTGGGGTTGGCGATTGAGAAATAGTATTGACACGCACTTTTTTATCCTTTCCAAAGAAGTAACCAAAGCTGCGTGCGATACTTTCCAAATAGGCCTTATTGTCTGCCATATCGTTGTAATCAGGAAATACCCGTTGTGCAGCCATGTAAGTTAGGGCCACAATACTACCCCATTCGTTCATAGCATCTGCTTTATAAAGTGTTTGCATCACTTTATGAAATGACATTGCAGAAACATCTGTGCCTTTTTGCGTCCAATCATAATTTTGATCTGTGTAATGTTTTCCTTTTCTCACGTTGATGGACATCCCTATGGAGTGCAAAACGAAATCCAATTTTCCTCCTAGTATTTCCATGGATTGTGCAACAAGATTCTCTAAGTCTTCTACAGAGGTTGCATCTGCTGGGATCACTTTAGAACCAGTTTTCTCTGCTAGATCCTTAATCTGACCCATGCGCATTGCAATAGGAGCGTTTGTCAACACAAATGTGCCGCCTTCTTCATGAACGCGCTCGGCTGTTATCCATGCTATCGAATTGGCATCAAGTGCTCCAAAAATAATTCCCCGTTTTCCTTTAAGTAAATTGTATGACATGTGTTTATTAATTTAATGTTTATCGTTTCGAGTTTCAAAGTTAGTAAAACTTTAAATGTATCAATTCCTTTTCGTATTCAATTCTTCAAAAAGCTTATCTTGTTCACCGTAGCAGTCGCCATTCTTAAAAACAATAGCTCTCTATTTGGGATGGTCAAACCTATTTTCAAATAGTGACTTCAATTTATTTTCCTTTGAAATTTAATCAGTTCAATAATTGTTTGGCATGTGCGATTGCCGAATTTGACAATTGTGCACCACCAAGCATTTGTGCAATCTCCACAATGCGTTCGTCGGCATTCAACTTTTTGAGCTGAGTTTGAGTAACCTCATCAACATCCTCTTTAAATACCTTATAATGTGTATCGCCTTTGGCGGCAATTTGAGGCAAATGGGTAATAGTAAATACTTGCATTGTTTTACTCATTTGCTGCATAATGGAAGCCATTTTATTGGATATTTCGCCCGAGACTCCAGTGTCAATCTCGTCAAACATGATCGTTGGCAATTGAATGTATTTTGAAAGAATGGATTTTATGGCGAGCATGATTCTGGACAATTCACCACCTGAAGCGGCTTTTTTCAATTCGTTGAAATTCCCTCCTTTGTTTGCAGAAAAAAGAAACTCGAGTTCATCTGATCCGTTATGGAAAAAAATTTCAGTAGGATGAAGCTTAATATTGAATTTTGCATTTGGCATGCCTAATTCTGAAAGCAATGTCTCCAACTGTTCTGTAAATTGCGGGATGACCTTGCTCCTATTGACATGAATTGTTTTTGAATCGGTTTCAAGTTGGCTTTTGATGTTTTTAATTTCTGTTTCCTTTTGAAGAATACTTAAATCGAGGTTTTCTGTATCGGTTAATTTTTTGGAAAGGGATTCTCTTATTTCGATTAATCCAGATTCGTCAGCAACTGAATGTTTAAGTATTAAATTATGCAACAATTGAAGTCTGCCATTCACAACCTCCAATCGGTTTGGGTCTGCTTCCAATTGTTCTTGAAGCGTTTCTATCTCCAAAAAAATATCATCGAGTTCGATAAGGTTGGTATTTATACGCTCAAATAGAGATTTATAAACACTCCCATAATTGGACAATTTTGAGAAATGCTGCTTTACCTCTGTTATACTTCGAATGGCCCCAACTTCTTCATTATTCATTAATTGATTTGAATGCGACAATCGTTGTTTAATGTCTTCGATATTATTGAGGGTTTCGTATTCATCGTCCAATGCGGTCATTTCCCCAATCGTGAGTTTGGCTTCTTCTAGTTCATTCAATAAAAAAGAGTGATAATCGTGTTCTTTAATTCCTTCTGATTTTTGATTTTGAAGCGATTTTAGCTCGGTTTGAAGACTTTTAAATTTCTTTAAGCCATCGGTGTAACTAATTAGGGCGGCATTATTTTTGGCCAACGCATCAATTACCTGAAACTGAAAATCATCATTGGTCAACTGTAAGGTTTGATGTTGTGAATGAATATCCAGCAACCGGTCTCCCAGAACCTGCAAACTATTGAGGTTTACAGGTGTATCGTTGATGAAAGCCCTTGATTTTCCTGATGATAAAATCTCTCTCCTGATAATGGTTTGTGGTTCATAATCGAGATCTTCGGATTTAAAAAGGGATTTTAAATTGTAATTAACAATGTTAAAAGTAGCTTCGATCACACATTTTTCGGAAAGATTTTTTACACTGTTTAGATCAGCTCTTTTTCCGAGAATTAAGGAAAGACCTCCTAAAAGTATCGATTTTCCTGCACCAGTTTCACCAGTAATGATCGTCAAACCATTGCTAAAGCTCACTTGAAGCTGGTCAATAAGTGCATAATTTTTTATGGTTAGTGTGGTTAGCATTCTTTAAAATTGTGTCTTCAGGATAGGTATTAGAACTATTAAAACTAATGACTTAATATAATCCTCAAAAGTTGATGTTTCGCCACTTTGAAGCATAGGTTGGAGCAATTCGGTTTAAAACATCTAGAACACCTGTAACATTCACACTTGGACCACCACTGAAAATATCGGAAATTTCATCGCCTTTGGCATCAAAAAATACGCGCAATAAAAATGAATTTGGACGCCTTTGGTTCATTGTGTTTAATTCGCTTATTGTGGAAGCAATTTTTTCCTTTCCACTTTTTGGGTTGTCAGACATCATGTCGAGGCCATTCATATGATAATCATATAATACACTTCTATACTCCTTGTAGGTCTGAGATAATATATTATCGATCAAAACAAAACGTGTTTGCTGTCCGTCTTCCAGTTTCCAACCCTTGTACACCGTTCCTTGTTGGGAATAGTTTGAAATAATCTGGGCTTGTTGATAATAAGGATCACCTCCATTCAATGCAAATGTATCGGCATCGAGACCCAATATCATAAAGACGTGAAAAGTCAAAACTGATATAAGATTTGATTCATATTGATTAGGATTGAAGAGTAAATTCTGAAATTCCAAATATTCAAAATTGAAATTTTTATCATTGAAATTGTAAACTGGTGTGTTGTAAGAAGAGTTAAAAACAGGTCGGGACGACTGCACCTGTATCGAAGCCTGAAAATTATCACTGTTATAGTCCGTAATTATAATGTTCATTGAGCAATCGATACGCTCTTGTGCTTTGTAATTTTTTTTAGTCCACTGTGTATTGTTAATGAACTCGTTTAACTGACGCTCGAGGGTCTTAAAAACCTGTACATTTTCATTGCCCGTTTGCTGTGCGTTCACAACGACCTTACAATTTAATTCTTGCGAAAATGCTTGAGACACATAAAGCAAGGCCATTAAAAATATACAGTTACGCATGGATTTGGTTTAAAATTTGGTTCATAATATCGTCGGCAACGTCTGCTTTCGATTTTAATTCATGATGAATCACTTCATTTTCATTAGTTATAAAAGTAACCTTATTTGTGGAAACTCCAAAACCTGCGCCATCATCTTTTAACGAATTTAAAATAATTAAGTTCAGGTTTTTCGATTTGAATTTAGATTTTGCATGTTCAATTTCATCATCGGTTTCTAGGGCAAAGCCTACCAAAAATTGGTTGGTTTTAATTTCCCCTAAAGAAGCCAATATATCTTTTGTTTTTTCCAGTTCAATAGTTAACGTGGAATCGTTCTTTTTTATTTTGGTGTCCGACACATATTTCGGCTTATAATCTGCAACAGCAGCAGCGAGAATAGCAATATCAACATCTTTAAAATGCTGATGCACGGCCTCATACATTTCTGCAGCACTGACCACTTGTACAATATTGATGAGACTGTGCGATACTGATTCATTGGTCGGACCAGAAATAAGTATTACTTCTGCTCCGAGATTGGCGGCTGCTTTTGCTATTTCGAAGCCCATTTTACCGCTGGAATGATTGCCAATAAACCTAACAGGATCAATGGCTTCATAGGTTGGCCCTGCGGTTATTAAAAGTCTCTTTCCTTTCATTGGAAGGTTTCGAAGAATGTCCTTTTCCATAAAAGCAATGATGTCTTCTGGCTCCGCCATTCTGCCTTCACCAAAAAGACCGCTTGCAAGTTCACCGCTTGTGGCAGGAATCACACTATTGCCGTAAGCTTTTAATATTTTAAAAGATCGGATTGTAGATTCGTGCTTATACATGTCCAAATCCATTGCTGGTGCAAAATACACAGGACATTTGGCCGACAAATAAGTTGCCATAAGCAAATTGTCGCATATACCATTGGCCATCTTAGACAATGTGTTGGCCGTTGCTGGCGCAATAATAAATACTTCAGCCCATAGGCCCAATTCGACGTGATTGTTCCACACGGCATTCTCATTCTCTTCATTGATAAAAGAGGAATGTACTGGATTTTTGGATAAAGTTGAAAGTGTTAGAGGTGTAATGAAGTCTTTGGAAGCAGGCGTCATAACGACCTTTACGTTAGCGCCTGCTTTTATAAATAACCTTACGAGATTGGCCGATTTATAAGCAGCAATCCCTGCAGTAATGCCTAGGAGTATGTTTTTGCCGCTTAAAACTGACATATTGCTATGCGTCTTGGACGTCGTCTTCGGTGTTTCTAAAATAGATCTTGTCGTTCAACCATTCTTGAACAGCAAGTGCATGAGGTTTTGGTAATTTCTCATAGAATTTAGAAACCTCGATTTGTTCTTTGTTTTCAAAGATTTCTTCCAAACTATCATTAAAGGTTGCAAACTCTTCCAGTTTGTCAACAAGTTCCCTTCTAATATCTGTGTTGATTTGTTCTGCTCTTCTAGAAATTACCGAAATGGCTTCGTAGATGTTTCCCGTAGGTTCGTCAATTTGGTTTCTGTCATAAGTCACAGAACTTATTGGAGCATTTGTTTTCTTTAGATCCATTGTGTGTAAAATTAGATTTTTGTATTGTTTTGTTGGAATATTGACTTCAATTCAGAATTCATAGCATCGACACTAGGATTACGCTCTGAATTAGGAAATGATTTTTTAAAGGTACTATAAAAGGCTAAAGCATTATCAACTCGCGCCTGTTGTTTGCGTGCTGAACTATTGATTGCCAGCTTGTAGGCTGCATCCAATCGGTAAAACATGGCTTCTTCCCTAAAGCTTGATCCTGGATATTGCAATAAGAAATTATCAAATGATCTTATGGAAGCTTCATAATCTGAAATATGATTGTATTGCTTGGCGATTTCAAAAGCTTTCTTTTCAAGTTTATAGTCCAACTCCTTTACCATCTGGTTGACTTGCGGCATGTATTCGGATTCTGGATATTTATTGATAAATATTTGGAGTTTCTCCAGTGCCTTGTTGGTTTCTAATTGCTCCTTGCTATAAACGGGCGATAGTCTATAGTAACTTTTAGCAGAAAGAAATAAGGCTTCCTCAGTTTTTTCACTTTTTGGATAGGCTTCGGCAAAACGTTCAAACTGATAAGCCGCTAAATAGTGATCCTTCATCATATAATGCGAATTGGAATACATAAACATCAGCTTTTCTGCTTGTGGCTTGCCTCTATACCCTGGCACAATTTGAGCAAACAAGCGATTTGCTTTATTGTATTTCCCTGCATCATAAAGTTCGGTTCCGAGGGCGAATTTTACCGCCACATCTTCCGATTTGAGTGCTTTTTGGTATTCGCTGCAAGAGCTTAATGTAATGAATATTAAAAGAGTAACTAAAAAATTCTTCATAATTAAAAAACAGATTGCAAAAGTACGTATTTATAACGTATTAAAAAATAAAATTTTATGGCTAAAATAGGTCTTGGATTCAGTCTCTTGGTATGTTTAAATTTTAATTACCTTTTAAAAAGAAAAATTCAATTCTATTGATGACTATTAGAAATTAACGACCATTGCATTTATAAACATTAAAATTGATGAAATATTATAATCACCAAAAGAACACTTAAATTTTTAGATAATCATTTAAGCTCCTTTATCAATGTTTTGATTTTTGACTTGAGTCCTTCTGAAGCTGGAACCAAAGGCAATCTAACGGTATCTTCGCAAAGATTCAAAGCATTCAAAACTCCTTTGATTCCGGCTGGATTGTTTTCTTCAAAAATAGCACTTGTAACATCCATTAATTTAAAATGAAGTTCATAAGCTTCTTTAGCCTTTCCTTCCAGACCCAACTGAATCATGCTTGAAAATTGTTTTGGAAACCCTTGCCCAATAACTGATATAACACCAGCGCCACCTGCAAGTACAACACTTAATGCTAAATCATCATCACCAGAAATTATAAGGAAATCTTTAGGCTTGTGCTTCAATAATTGTAAATACTGTGCAACATTGTTGCCCGCTTCCTTAACCGCAATGATGTTCTTGAAATCGTTTGCCAATCGAAGCGTCGTAGCTGGAAGCATATTGGAAGAAGTTCGTCCCGGCACGTTGTACAAAATAATTGGAATTGGCGATATGTCGGCAATTGCTTTAAAATGCTGATAAATACCCTCTTGAGTTGGTTTGCTATAATAGGGCGATACAGACAAAATGGCATCAATATAACTCAAATCAGTAGTATGGATTTCTTCTATCACTTCTGCTGTATTGTTTCCACCAATGCCCAACACCATTGGCACTCTACTGTTATTGGCATTATGAATGGTGTCTATAATCTCCTTTTTTTCCTTTTTGGTAATGGTAACACTCTCACCTGTGGTACCACTTATAACGAGATAGTTTGTTCCGTTTTCAATATTGAAATTAACAATATTTGCCAATGCCTTGTGATCGACTGTGTTGTCAGATTTAAAAGGTGTGATCAGGGCTACTCCTGTTCCATAAAATGTTGTCATTATAATTTGTTTAATACGATTAGATATTTTTTTAATTCTGATTTAAAAAGTTGAAAATCCTTTGGTTCAATTTCCAAAATCAAATCATACAAACGATGATCATTATTGGAAATTCCTATTTTAAAATTGGCTTTAGATAAAGCCGTAATGAGATTCAATTGCACGATGTCCTGCTTATAAAAACTAATCAAAGCATCAAATTTCGTGTCTAAAAAACTCTGCAATTCGATATTTTTAACGGTGCCATTCCAACCAAAATCTTTTTGGTCAAATTTAGTATCCCATAGGGTTTCTGTTTTGTTTTCTTCATTGACATAGGCAATGATTTTTGACTTTGGAGACAATAGTCCCAGCTCTTTAAAAAACCCTCGAAAAGATTCAAAATCAACATACTCATTAAAGTTCAAAACAACACCAACAGATTCTATTTTTCTTTTATTGACGGCAACCGTCCTAGAATTTAATAATTTATTAATATGTTTTTGATTTGATTTTTCTCTGAGTATCTTAAAAATCATTTACTTTTGTTTTTGGCAAAGGTAATAAAACGCTTAGCATTTTTTGTTATTCATAAAGAAGATATCCGATGAATTTTAAGAAACGATTGGTCTGTTTTGGGTTAGTTGTTTTCGCAGCCTGCAAGACACCCTCAACATATAACAAGATTGAAGGTAAACAGATTACAATAACTGAGAGTCTGCCTTCCGACCAAACCATTGAGAATTTTATAAAACCATACAGGGAAAATGTCAATAAAAACTTGGACGGTGTGCTATCTTACGCGGTAGACACCTACTCAAAAGCTGATGGCAATTTAAATACAGCTATTGGCAATTTTGTTGCCGATGTAATGTACGAACAATCGAATCCTGTTTTTAAAAAAAGGTCGTCCCATGATATTGATTTTGTGCTTTTAAATCATGGAGGTATGCGCGCCATCATTTCAAAAGGCGACATCACAACCCGAACTGCATTTAATTTGATGCCGTTTGAAAACTCCATCGTGGTGACCAAATTAAAAGGAGAACAAATTAAAGAATTGCTCGATTATCTCTCGGAGGCTAAACGTGCGCATCCCATAGCAAAACTAAAAATCGCATTGGATGCTGAAGGCAAATTAAATAATGCTACCGTTAAAGGTCAACCAATCGATTATAATAAATCTTATTATGTGTTGACCAATGACTATTTACTCAATGGAGGAGATCGCATGGATTTCTTCAAAAAGCGAGATACAGTATATGTTTTGGATTATAAAATCAGAAATGCACTCATAGATTATCTAACAAAAACCGATACGATCAGACCTGTGATGGACGATAGATTTATTCAACTAAAATAGACCAAATATGAAACGGAGAGAATTTATACAACATACTGCAGCAGCCTCGGTATTGGTTGGATTAGGCGGATTTGGTTTACAATCGTTTTCAAGCAGCACTAAAAAAATCACCATTTTGCATACCAATGACGTCCATAGTCACATCGATCCGTTTGGGCCAGAAGATGGTCGTAACCCAAATAAAGGTGGAGTGGCGCGTCGTGCTGGATTAATTGCTTCTATTAGGGCAGAAAATCCAAATACTTTATTGTTTGATGCTGGCGATATTTTTCAGGGAACACCCTATTTTAATTACTATGGTGGCGAATTGGAGTTTAAGTTAATGAGCATGCTCAAGTATGATGCGAGCACCATTGGAAATCATGATTTTGATAATGGTATTGAAGGTTTGTATGCACAGTTGCCGCATGCCAAGTTTGATTTTATTTCATCCAATTATAATTTTTCCAATACCATTATGGATAGCCACGTCAAACCTTATAAAACCTATAAAATGGATGGGGTAAAAATTGGGGTGTTTGGATTGGGAATAGAGCTTGAAGGCTTGGTCGACAAAAACATGTACAAGGAGACTGAATATTTAAATCCGATAGAAACAGCAATAGAGATGACCCGGATTTTGAAAGAAAATGAAAAATGCGATTTGGTCATATGTCTTTCACATTTAGGATATCATTACAGTAATTTAACCGACAAACCCAGCGATTTAAAACTTGCTGGTTCTACAAAAGATATCGATCTTATTATCGGAGGTCACACCCACACATTTCTGGATAAGCCAACAATTGTAAAAAATAGTGATGGCAAGAACATGCTTGTTAATCAGGTAGGTTGTTACGGACTTAACCTAGGGAGAATTGATTTTTATTTTGATGTGGATAAAAATAAATCTGCCAAAGGAGTATCTATCGTTGTATAGTTAAGCTGTGATTTTTTCAGAATTTCTTATAACAAAACTTTCTTGGAAAGCTTCTCGATTGTTGACGGAGGTGTTCCGGTTGTACACATAGAGATAAAGCAAGGACAAACTCGCCAAATGCAACATATTTCCTGCAT
This sequence comes from Aquaticitalea sp., assembly GCA_041748695.1. Classification (GTDB taxonomy): domain Bacteria; phylum Bacteroidota; class Bacteroidia; order Flavobacteriales; family Flavobacteriaceae; genus JBPOFM01. The sequence continues at coordinate 14,034 of JBGTCT010000198.1, forward strand.
ATTCAAATATCCAATAATACACGTATAAATTACAGATATATTTGAGAACATCCGAAAACACAAAACTAAAAACCAAAACTAAAAAAATAATGGATTGTCTACTTTCATTACTCAAATAAACTGCAAAAGCCAAGAAGGCCATCGCCATTAGTGTAACACCATGGCAGATATAAAGTACCAAATTGACGTTATCCGAAAAATTTTCCTTCACCATACCAAATAACAAGTACAGAAAATAAGAATTGAGCAACAGCACCAACACCAAATATATAGATACAACGCCCTCATATTTTATATGCTTCAACTTACCCATAAGTACAAAAATTAAAAGCAAATAACTACCTAAATAAAATGCTTTAGATAGTTTGTGAGCCATCTCACCAAAATTGATAGCGGAAAATAAATCCCCTAGAAAAAACAATAAAAATATAGTGAGAAATACACTTTCCATATGTTTACGAAACAAATAATAAAAAGTCAGAAGAATTAAAATACTAACTACCTTGGTGACAATGGGAATGATAGCATAATCAAAATAGGTTGCAAAACCGTTAATTACAAAGGCCGCAAAAAGTATTAGGGCCAATATTGCGTGGGGTGCGCGTGATTGAACTTTTTTCATAGTAGATATAGTAAGTAGGTATGCAAATATAATAAAATAATTGACTTTAATCCTTAAAAAAATGCATTTCATCGAATAAATTGTTAAAGTTTTGAATTAATCAAAAATTTGTAGATGAATTCGTTTTGACCAGGGCAAAAAGATGGATTAGAAGTTCGTTGAGAAGCGAAACTATTTACTAAATAAGATGTTATGTTATTTATATAACTTATTCTCTTTATATAATTTAGGCTGATGTAAGTTAAGATCAATTCTAATTAATAGCCTTAATTAAAGTGAAGGGATAAAGAAAAATACTATACGTTTTTATCTCGTGGTATTTCAATATGCTCCGTTTCTTCTGTCATACGAGCTTGCAGATAAAAGAACAAAAATGCAAACACCAAAAATAAGGAACAAATAACATTCAAAACAGTGATGTTCGAAATATAAAAATAGGTCATCTGAATCACTTCAGCAAAGAAGATAAATATAGACCCAAGGAGCAAGTTCATTGATTTCTGACTGTTTTTTGACATGTAATTAATCATGGCGCCTGTCAATAGCAACATGATAATTGAGTTATAAACCAATTCCAGCATATATTGTGATGGGGACAGCCTGTTTTCGGCAGTTGCTGTGACTATAACTACACAAAAGATATCTAACACAGTCAGAATTATTAAATGAATCCAAAATTTCGAAAGAACATGTCGGACATCCATTTCCCTAATAACCCTAATAATAAGAAACAAATAGGATAATATGTAGAAAGCATTTACAGAATAATAAAAATAATCTGGGTGTTTGGAATAATCAATTTGAACGAACCAAGAGACAAAACTTAATATTTCGGCCAAAGAAAAACTTAACAAAAATAAGAAGAATAACAATCGTTTAGGCTTCACATTTATACAATATAATGTCATAAGCAAAAACACTAATAATAACCTTGCTCCCGAAGCCTGAAATTCAAAGTTCATTACTTGGAAGCCTACGAAAAATACGCAAACTGTTATCAAAGCCACCTTAAGAATCTGTCCTAATTGCATAATAAAAGGAATATTTATATGACAAATATAATTAATTATTACAATTAAACGAATAAAAATGCACTTAATCGATTAAATAAATTATTTTGTACGAAATTACCCTATCATTTTAATTAAATCAAATTCACTGATCATTGAGATATTCAGCGCTTCGGCTTTTGTCTTTTTACTTGGCCCCATATTTTTGCCTGCAACGATATAATTGGTTTTTGAAGAGATTGAACTCGAAACTTTTCCGCCATTATCTTCAATTAATGTCGTTATTTCATCCCTTGACAAAGTTTCAAACACACCAGAAACTACAAAGATTTGACTATTCAAAATATCAGTTTGATTGGCTAATAGTTCTGCAGAAATTTCCAATTGAACTCCAAACCTCTTTAATCGTTCGATGATATGCTGATTTTTATCAGAGGCAAAAAATTCAACGACACTTTCAGCAATTCGAATACCAATTTCATCGACTGTGACCAAATCGATGATTGTTGCGTTTGACAGTGCGTCAATACTTTTATAGTGTTTTGCCAATTTTTTTGCAACGGTTTCACCAACATATCTAATTCCTAAAGCATACAAAACACGTTCAAATGGAATTTGTTTAGAAGCTTCAATTCCCAAAATCAAATTTTCGGCACTTTTTTCAGCCATTCGCTCTAGAGGAATGACTTGCTGTTTTTGCAATTCGTATAAATCGGAATAATTGCTAACCAATCCAGCGTTGACCAACAGCGCAACCGTTTCGCCGCCAAGCCCTTCAATGTCCATGGCTTTTCTGGAAATAAAATGCTGTATGCGCCCTATAATTTGAGGTGGACAGCCATTGTAATTCGGACAATAATGTTGGGCTTCGCCTTCTGTTCTCGTGAGTTGAGTTTGGCATTCCGGACAATGCGTAATATAGTGTGTTGGTTCAGAATTTGCAGGGCGTTTGGTTAAATCGACCGCAATGATTTTCGGGATAATCTCGCCGCCCTTTTCAACAAATACTTCATCACCAACCCTAATATCCAACTTTTCAATTTGATCGGCATTGTGCAATGAAGCACGTTTAACCGTAGTTCCAGCCAACTCCACAGGCTCTAAATTAGCCACAGGTGTAATAGCTCCTGTGCGGCCCACTTGATAGGTTATAGCATTTAAACGTGTAGAAGCTTGCTCCGACTTAAATTTGTAAGCCATTGCCCAACGAGGCGATTTGGCAGTATATCCCAATTCTTCTTGTTGATTTAAGTCATTTACTTTGATAACCACACCATCTGTTTCATAAGGCAAATCGTGTCGATGCACATTCCAGTAATCAATAAACTCTAGCACGCCATCAATAGAATCGACCAATTTTGCTGCTGTTGGCACTTTAAATCCCCATTTTCTTGCTTTTTCCAAGCCTTCTAATTGAGTGGAAACATTTAAATTACTCCCGATAATGGAATAAAGCATACAATCTAAAGGACGTTTTGCAACTTCAGAACTATCCTGTAATTTTAAACTTCCTGATGCGGTATTTCTAGGATTCCTATAAGGCTCCTCTCCTATTTCGATACGCTCCTCATTCATTTTATTAAAGCCTTTAAAAGGCAAAACAATTTCGCCTCGGATATCAAATTTTTGAGGATAATCACCTTTCAATTTTAACGGAATTGATTTGATGGTCTTTACATTTGCCGTGACGTCGTCACCCTGCACACCATCGCCACGGGTTACTGCTTTTATAAAATTTCCCTGTTCGTAGGTCAAGCTGATGGACGCTCCATCATATTTCAGTTCACATGTGTATTGCACATGCCCATCGATTTGTTTCTCGATGCGATTTTCCCAGTCCAGTAGATCCTCTTTTGAATACGAATTGTCCAAAGAATACATTCTGTGCTCGTGAACAACTGTTTTAAAATTTTTAATGATTGCTCCACCGACCCGCTTTGTTGGAGAATTAACGTCTTGAAATTCGGGATATTTTTCCTCTAAATCCTGTAGCTGTTTTAATTTAATATCAAACTCAAAATCGCTTATGCTAGGTCTATCAAGGACATAATAATTATGGTTATGCTGATTTAATTCTTCCCGAAGACTTATAATTTGTTGTTGAATATCCATTAAAATTGTTCTGAAAAAGTTATCTTTTTACTCTATATTTAAAGCGTCTAATATACTAAAATGACATTCAAGAAAATAACAGCGATAGTCGTTTTTATCAGTTTTTTATACAACGGTCATTCGCAGGTTCATAACATGCCGGGGTCCCAAATAATTCCAATTCCTTCGAGTTATCAATTGAATGAAGGAAGTTTTGTTTTGAGCAATTCAACAGGAATCACTTATAATGAAGCGTTTAAAGTCTCCGCTGATTTCCTAAAGTCGTTTATAGAAAACGGAAGCACCATTCAGCTTAAACATAATAGTGATATTGTTTTCATTATGGATGACGGCATTGAAAATCCGGAAGCATACACATTACAAATTTCACCAACCCAAATAGAAATAAAAGCAAAAACCGACCAAGGTGCTTTTTATGCCGTACAGTCAATCCTGCAATTATTGCCCACCTCATTTATAAACAGAACATCTATTGACTCGACCGTAAATATACCTTGTGCATCAATAGAAGATGCTCCACAATATCCTTATAGAGGCATGCATTTGGATGTGGCACGACATTTTTTTTCTGTCGATTTCATCAAAAAATACATTGACGCTTTGTCAATGCTCAAAATGAATGTGTTTCATTGGCATTTAACCGATGATCAAGGATGGCGCATCGAAATAAAAAAACATCCAAAACTACAGGAGTTTGCCGCCTTTCGCAACGAAACCCTGATTGGGCATTACACCAGCTATCCTCAGCTATTTGATGGCAAACAGTATGGCGGATTTTACACGCAAGAACAAATCAAAGATGTGGTGGCTTATGCAAAACAACGCCATGTGACTGTGATTCCCGAAATTGAGATGCCTGGACATGCTCAAGCAGCCATTGCAGCATATCCTTATTTGGGCTGCACTGGTGAAGCAATAGAAGTGGCTACAAAATGGGGCGTTTTTGAGGATATTTTTTGTACAAAAGAAGAAACGTTTACTTTTCTAGAAAATGTTTTGGATGAAGTTCTAGAATTGTTCCCAAGTGAATTTATTCATATTGGAGGCGACGAAGCTCCAAAAACCAATTGGAAGACATGTGCTGTATGTCAAAAACGAATTAAAGATTTAGGCTTGAAAGATGAACATGAACTTCAAAATTATTTTATCACTCGAATTGAAAAGTACCTCAACAGCAAAGGCCGAAACATCATAGGCTGGGATGAAATTCTCGAAGGCGGTTTAGCTCCCAATGCCACTGTCATGTCTTGGCGAGGCATAAAAGGTGCAGTAGAAGCTGCAAAACAACATCACAATGTGATTATGACGCCTAATTCGCATTGCTATTTTGATTATTATCAATCTGACCAAGATGATGAACCATTGGCAATCGGCGGTTTTTTGCCCTTGGAAAAAGTATATGGTTTTAATCCGATACCTGATGAATTGATGGTTGAAGAATCGCACTATATTTTGGGAGCTCAAGGCAATGTTTGGACAGAATATATGACCGACGAAAAACAAGTTGAATATATGGTCTTTCCTCGTATGCTTGCGATGAGCGAAGTAGCTTGGTCAAAACCAGAGCTTAAAAATTATGAAAATTTTATAACGCGATTGGAGAATTTTCATCTCCGATTGGATGCATTGGACATCAATTATGCAAATCATTTATTTGAAGTTGAGGGCACTCTGACAACCGAAGGTTACGAATTGAAAACCTTGACCAAAGACAAAGCAATACATTTTACATTAGATGGTTCAGAACCAAGTTTGAAGTCAGATGTTTATTCCAAACCAATACCCATCAACCAAAACACTTTCATAAAAGCCGCGGTCTATAATTCTGAAAAGCAATTGGGAAAAAGATTCACTCAAACCATCATTTACCATAAAGCTGTTGGCAAAAAAATTACACTGAATGTCGACCCTAACAAAGCTTACGCCGCAAGTGGAGCGCAAGGTTTAATCAACGGAATTGCAGGAAGCGATGCGCGTTATGGCGACAAAGAATGGTTGGGATTTTGGGGCGATGACCTTGAGATTACGATTGATTTGGGCAAAGAAATGAAAATCAATTCAGTACACACAAGATATTATGAAGCTCAAGGACAATGGATTTATCTTCCCGCATCATCCCAAATTGAGTTATTGAACGATAAAAATGAATCTCTTTATGGTGAAAAAATTAATTTGAAATTTTCAGAATCAGATTTAGATTCAAAATTGACCTCGCCAATAGGAATTGATTTTGAAACAGTAAAAGCACGCTATATCAAATTACACATTCAAAACTACGGAAACATTCCGCAAGGGAAACAAGGCGCAGGAAACAAAGCCTGGACCTTTATTGACGAAATTATAATTAAATAACAATGACACTAGAAATTTGTGCAAGTAACTATCAATCGGCCATCAATGCCCAAAATGCCGGAGCGGATCGCATCGAACTGTGTTCGGAATTGGGTGTAGGTGGCATTACGCCTTCTTTCGGATTCATAAAGCATGTGATTGCAACTCTAAAAATTCCGGTATTTGTATTGATAAGGCCTCGCAGCGGCAATTTTACTTTTTCGGAGGATGAATTTGAGATTATGAAACACGATATTCAACTATGCAAAGAAGTTGGTTGCAGCGGAATTGTTTCAGGCATGTTAAATGTTGATAATTCCATAGATACAGAAAGAACAAGACAGTTAGTTGAACTTTCTAAACCTCTGGCTTTCACCTTTCACAGGGCATTTGACTGCATACCAAATCCTTACAAAGCCTTGGAACAGCTTGTGGAATTAAATGTGGATAGAATTTTAACTTCAGGACAAGAATCATCAGCAGAAAAAGGTATTTTTGTACTTCAACAACTAAAAAAATTGGCCAACGGAAGAATCACAATTCTGCCAGGAGGCGGAATAAATTCTGAAAATGCACTTGTCTTCAAAGGTGGTGCATTTGATGAAATTCATTGTTCTGCAGAAGTTACAAAACCTATCATGTCAGCAAACAGAATGGTAACGAACAGCAAATTATTTTTTGATGAAACCCACAACAAACATTCTGATATTGCGATGATTCAATCCATTTTAAAACAAATTCATGAGTAAGCATAATATTATTTATTTCCTATTAATTGCTATGTGTTTCAGTTGCGAAACAAATTATCGGACTCCAAGAACTACTTTTATCGATTCTGGCTGGAAATTTAAAAGTCTTGCCGACAACACATGGAGAGAAGCATCCGTTCCTGGCGATGTCTTTTCCGATTTGTTAAGTCATGACTTGATTGCCAATCCGTTCATTGCAGATAACGAACTCAAAGTGCAATGGGTTACTGAAAACGAATGGGAATATAAAACGAAATTTATAGTAGATGATTCTACATTTCAAAAGAAACACATCGAACTCAATTTTGAAGGATTAGACACCTATGCATCCGTATTTTTGAATGATAAATTGATTTTAGAAACCAATAACGCCTTCAGGAATTATAAGGTAAATGTAAAATCGTCCATAAAAAAGGATAATGAACTGCATGTAGTTTTTAAAAATAGTAACTATTTTGAAACTGAAGCAAAAAAGAAATTAAACTATCAGTTACCGGAAGGTAACCGTATTTTTACCAGAAAGCCTCAATTTCATTATGGCTGGGATTGGGCACCAAAGCTCATCACCTCTGGGATTTGGAGGCCTATATCCATAACCTCATGGAATGATTTAAAAATTAACGATGTATTTATCGTGCAAAATTCCATAGAAGAGAATGTCGCCGAATTAACTGCTCAAATTGAACTCAACACTTCTTTAAGCGAGGATTTGGTCTTTGAAATTATGGTCAATGATGACGTCGTCAATAAAATCGATATCAAAACAGATTCATTGCAATCTAACTACACTGTTCCGTTCAAAATTGAAAATCCGAAACTTTGGTGGCCTCACAATTTGGGAGAACCGCATCTTTATGATATTTCCGTTCGTATTAAAAAAGGCTGGACTACGCTCGATTATAAAAGCGTATCCAAAGGTCTTCGCACTATTGAGCTAGTGACCGAGAAAGATTCCATTGGTGAATCATTTTATTTTAAGGTCAATGATGTTCCTGTCTATATTAAAGGTGCGAATTATGTGCCTCAAAACAGTTTGCAACATGCCGTCAAAGACACGGATTATCACAGATTAATTGATGATGTCGTAGATGCCAACATGAACATGCTCCGGGTTTGGGGCGGTGGAATTTACGAAAATGACATTTTTTATGATTTATGTGACCAAAAAGGAATTCTCGTTTGGCAAGATTTTATGTTTGCATGTGCCATGTATCCTGGCGATAAGCCGTTTTTGGACAATGTGAAGCAAGAGGCAATTGACAATGTAAAACGTCTCCGCAATCACACGTCTATCGCCTTATGGTGTGGCAACAATGAAAATTCTGAAGGTTGGGAAAACTGGAATTGGAAAGATGGCAAATCAAAAGCGCAGCAAGCAGAAATCTGGAACAATTACATCAAAGTTTTTAATGACATTCTTCCCAATATTGTTAGGGACTATACCGACCAAACCTCTTACTGGGAAACCTCTCCAAAATTCGGTCGAGGCAATGAAAGTTACAATACCGAAGGCGATACACACGATTGGTTTGTGTGGCATGATGCCTACCCGTTTGAACATTTTGAGGAAGAAGTTCCGCGTTTTATGAGTGAGTTTGGCTTCCAATCGTTTCCAAGTTATGAAACTATAAAATATGCTACCCAAAATGATTCCGTAGCAATGGACTCCATTGCATTTATGTCTCATCAAAAACATCCAAAAGGCATGGAATTGATTGAAAACTACATGAAAAGGGATTTTCCTGTTCCAACTAATTTTGAAGATTATGTATACATGAGTCAGGTGCTTCAAGCTTACGGCATTACCAAAGGAATTGAAGCACACAGACGCGCCAAACCTTATAACATGGGCAGTATGTATTGGCAACTTAATGACTGTTGGCCAGCCGCGTCATGGTCGAGTATCGATTATTTGGGCAATTGGAAAGCCTTGCACTACAAGGCTAAAAAATCCTTTAAAAATGTGATTACCTCATCCATTGTTCAAAATGATACGCTTAAAACGTATGTGGTTAATGATGAAATGAAACTGCAACGCGGATCGCTTTCACTTCGATTGTTGGATTTTAATGGTGAGGAACTTTGGTCTATTTGCGATACGATAAGCGTAGAACAACAAAGTAGCGAACTCAAATACATTGTGGATTTAAAAACGACGAATTTCAAAAAAAATAGCGTGGTATTGGAAACTTCCTTCAACAATGAAATTTCTTATTTTTATTTTGTTAGACCAAAGGACTTATTACTGCCAAGTTCAGACATCGAAAAAACAATCGCAAGAACCGATTCTGGTTTTACGATTGAATTGATGAGTGAAACGCTTCAAAAGGATGTCTTTCTTTTTAGTGGATCCAAAGGACATTTTAGTGATAACTTTTTTGATTTGATGCCGAACGAGCGAAAAATCATTGAGTTCAAAACACGATCTGGATCTATTGATGATTTACAACTAAAAACGCTGAATCAGTTTATAAAACCTCAAAAGGATGCTATAAGCACCAAGGCCGTCAAACCAATTACCTGATAGCTTTCACCATGCGGTCGTTACCCGATAGATCTGTTTTTAATTCGATGTTTTTTAGCGGAAAATTTTGAAGCATTGCAATCATATCGGCTCCTAGATACTGATTGATTTCAAAATATAAATGGCCTCCATCTCGGAGTCGCTGGGTTGCAAAATCGGCAATGGCATTATAAAAAATCAACGGATTGTCATTTTCGACAAACAATGCCAATCCTGGCTCATGATTTAAAACATTGTTCCTGATTTCGGTTTTTTCAAACTCACGCACATACGGCGGATTGGACACAATGATATCAAATTGCTGATCCTTTAATATCAATTTCCAAGAAGCTCTTTTGAGAATATCAGCGTTAGTAAATGTGATTTCAACATCATTCAATTTAGAATTTTCCTTTGCAACTTTTAGCGCGCCATCACTTACATCCAAGGCAAAAACGTTGGCATTGAGTAAATGTTTAGCTAATGCAATTGCGATGCAGCCGCTTCCCGTACCGATATCCAATATGTTTAATTGCTGCGATTTTGAACTTACTGCCTTCAGTATCCAATCAACCAATTCTTCGGTTTCAGTTCGTGGGATTAAGGTGTGTTCATTTACTTTAAAAGAGAGTCCAAAAAATTCAGTTTTACCAAGAATATACTGAATGGGTTGTTCTAATTTCAATTTCGACAGCGCTTCAAACAGTGGCTGCTCTTCCTCTTTAGTTATTGAATATTCAGGTTGCAAGACCAAGGTAAGACGCTTTAAATCTAAATAGTCTTCAATCAATGTATAAAAAAAACTATCAACTTCATCACGACCATAAAGGGCATCTAATTCTTTGTGAAATATGTTCTGTAACCCCTTTAAAACCATCATTCAAATTATTTACTTCCTAAAGATCCTTTATCATCCAAACGTTACAAGAATAATGACCGGTATCACCCATAGGCTTGTCAAGCGATTCAAATCCTACTTTGGCGTATAATTTTTTGGCTTCCGTCATGTATGGCATGGTTTCCAAATAACATTTTTCAAAACCAAATTCCTTGGCTTTCGATAAACATTTCGCCATCATCGCAGCACCAAATCCTTTCCCTCGAGCTTCGGGCAAAAAGTACATTTTTTGTAATTCACAGACATTACCTGTAAAATTATCAAGTTGCGCAATCCCGGCCCCTCCAATGATGATTCCGTTGTTATCGACCACAAAATAGGTTGATTTTGGTGCATTGTAATTTTCAAACATACTATCCAATGAAGTGTCTGCGTAGGCCGTACCTACTTTTGGTACGCCCAAATCAATCAATACTGAACGGATGACTTTTGCAATCTGCTCGTTGTCATTTTTATCAATTTCCCTAATAATGATGGTATCTTTAATCACTTTTAAATGTTATTTTTGTGGCCGTGAATATACATGAAAAATACATGAATCGCTGTATCCAAATTGCCAAAAATGCATTAGGCACGGCGGCTCCTAATCCAATGGTGGGTTGTGTTATTGTGGATGACAATCACATCATTGGGGAAGGTTATACCAGTGCTTATGGTGGTCCTCATGCCGAAGTTAATGCAATCAATTCCGTTAGAGACAAATCGCTGCTCTCGGAGTCTACTTTGTATGTCACTTTAGAACCTTGTTCGCATTTTGGCAAAACGCCACCTTGCAGCGACTTACTTATAGCTCATAAAATTCCAAAGGTCGTTATTGGAACTATGGACACCAATAGTAAAATTGCAGGTAGAGGAATAGAAAAACTTAAGGCATCTGGTTGTGACGTGAGCGTTGGTGTTTTGGAAGATGAATGCAAAACACATCACAAACGTTTTTTTACTTTTCACAACAAACAGCGTCCTTACATCATATTAAAATGGGCCGTAACAAGGGATGGTTTTATTGCGCCAATATCAAAGAACAAAATAGAACCTGTCTGGATTACCAATAAGCTGTCGAGACAATTGGTACATAAATGGCGTGCCGAAGAGCAAGCTATTTTAGTTGGGACAGAGACTGTTCTTCAAGATAATCCGAGTTTAACGGTCAGGGACTGGACAGGAAAACACCCAATCCGAATTGTGATTGACAAGGACAAAAAACTTTCTCTGGACTTAAAAATATTTGACAGCATCGCTCCTACTCTGGTAATTTCCAATCAAAATGCCGATTTTAAACAACCTTTGGCCCAGCAGATTTGTGATATTTTATTCTTCAATAATATTAATTCTTTGATTATTGAAGGCGGAAGCCGGACGCTTCAAACCTTTATCGATGAAAACCTTTGGGATGAAGTCCGAATTTTTACGGGAAATATGGAATTTGTTGATGGTATCAAACCCCCTAAATTTAAAGGGAAACAAATTTCAGAAGAAAAAATCTTGGATGATACTTTAAAATATTATGTGAATGATTAAAACCTTACTATTCGATTTTGGAGATATCTTTATAAATCTCGATAAAAAAGGTGCCATGCAAAATGCACTTGATTTGTTTGAGCTGAAAGATTTATCGGAAGAAATGATTGCCTTCAATAGTTTTTATGAACAAGGATTGATTTCTACGGAAGAATTTTTAGAATTTTACCAAGAAAATTTTCCGAATTTGACTTCTGAACAAATTCTAGATGCATGGCAATACATTCTCAAAGACTTTCCTGCGCATCGATTGGAATTTATAAAACAATTGGCTGCTGATAAAAAATTTAAGCTTATTTTGTTGAGCAATACCAACGAACTTCACATAAATTGGATAAAAGACAAGGTGTCATTTTATGAGGATTTTAAAAATTGTTTCGATGCTTTTTATTTGTCTCATGAAATCATGTTGCGAAAACCAAATCTAGATATCTATCAATTTGTATTGGATGAACATCAACTCAATCCAAATGAGGTTCTGTTTATTGATGATACTGAAGAAAACATTTTGGGAGCCTCAAAGTTAGGCATCCCTACTTGGCACTTGGATCCAAAAACCCAAGACATTACCGATATATTCACCATTAATCGTCACCTATTTTGATATATCTTGTATTAAGCATCATAGCTTCTTCACTAATTTTTCTAATTTTTAAATTGCTGGAAAAATTTAAACTCAATACGCTCTTGGCTATTGTAGTTAATTATGTTGTGGCGTGTATCACAGGAATATTGAGTTATGAGGAAGCGATTGACGTTTCGGCTATTATAACTTCCGAATGGTTTATGGGTGCTATTTTACTCGGTTTTTTGTTTATCTCCATTTTTAACATTATGGCTATGACCAGCCAAAAAAATGGTCTGTCGGTGGCTTCCGTAGCATCAAAAATGAGCGTGGTCATACCCGTCACATTTGGAATTTACGCTTATAACGAAAGTATTGGATTCCAAAAAATATTTGGTATTCTGTTGGCATTGGTGGCTGTGTATCTTGCTTCTGTAAAATCAAAAACGAAGGTCAATTTTAAGAAAAACTTGTTGTTTCCTATTGTATTGTTTATTGGGTCTGGTATCATCGATACGTCCATTAAATATCTTGAAAGCACTTATCTGTCCGAAAATGGTATTCCAATATTTTCTGCAACCATTTTCTTTATTGCGGCCATTATTGGCATTGTAATTTTAATCGTGAAAGCTTTTAGAAATACGTTGACTTTCGATTATAAAAGTGTGCTTTTTGGGATATTACTCGGAGTTGTCAATTATTTTTCCATTTATTTTCTTCTGAAAGCCCTTTATTTTGAGGGCACTGAAAGTTCTACTATTTTTACTATTAACAATGTAGCTATTGTGATGTTATCGACCTTGATGGGACTTGTGTTTTTCAAAGAAAAAATTACACCGAAAAATTGGATCGGCATCGGATTAGCCGTTGTGGCTATTATTTTAGTAACCTTTGCCTAATGATTGAGAAGGACACCTATATAACCATAAAAAAACCTTCGAAACAATTCCTATATAAGGACAAAAACAGTAAGTTTTTTGGCTATGCTTTCCCTGTCACAACTGAAGAAGAAGTGAAGCACCATCTCGAAGCACTGAAGAAAAAACATCATTCTACAGGACATTGTTGCTACGCCTATCAAATCGGAACACAAGAAAACGATGTGATATTTCGAGCCAATGATGATGGCGAACCAAACAATAGCGCTGGAATGCCAATATATGGTCAACTGCAATCTTTTGATGTTACCAATGTTTTGGTAGCGGTTGTGAGATATTTTGGTGGAACAAAATTAGGAGTCAGCGGATTGATTACAGCTTACAAAACTGCGGCTCAAATGGCTTTGGGATCTTCAATATTAGTTAATAAAACCATTAATGCATTTTTTGAAATCGTTTTTGAATACAAAAACATGAATACCGTCATGCGGATTCTAAAGGAAAAGAAATTGGGGATTAGAGATCAAACCTTGGAGTTGAATTGTAAAATAATAATTTCCGTTAGAATGAAAGAAACCCAATCAATTTTTGAAATTTTTGAGCGCTTGCATGAAATAAACATCAAAGTTTTAAACGATTAATTTCGCAGTTTATCTAAAAGATAGTTTGGACATCTCGTAGGCCGATTCTTAAAAATATCCATAAAAACCAAAGTCGTATTTCCCGTTGCCAAAAGTTCATTGGTTTCATTTAATATTTCATAATTAAATTCTATCGAAGCCGAAGGTAATTTTACCAATTGTGTTCTTACTTTAATTAGGTCGTCATAACGCGCTGGTTTTTTATATTTTACAGTTAGTGAAATCACTGGAAGCATTACACCGCTTTCTTCCATGTGTTTGTAAGAGACTCCAAATTTTCGCAACCACTCAACACGCCCAACCTCAAAATATTGGGCATAATTACCATAATATACAACACCCATTTGATCCGTTTCGCCATATCGCACCCTGAATTTTACTTCGTCGTATTTTAAAGATTCTATCATTGTTTCTAATTATTTTTTTGTAAATTCAACAAGTTTTAAACATGAGAAAAAAATTCTTAATATTCTATAGTATTTCATTTTTTTATTAAGAATTTTGTTCACATATTTGTCGTAATAAAATATTCAAGAGAAGCTCGGAATTCTCTTTTTTTTGCTAATCAACTATCAATAAAAAAGCTTATTTAAGAATGAATTTAACTGCTCAAACGGTTTGGAATAATTGCCTATCTTTTATAAAGGACAATATACAACCACAAGCATACAAAACTTGGTTTGAACCTATAGCAGCAGTAAAGCTAACCGACAATGCCTTAAGTATACAAGTACCAAGCAAATTTTTTTACGAATGGCTCGAAGAGCACTATGTAAAAATATTAAAAGTAGCCTTGACCAAAGAACTTGGAGACACTGCAAAGCTGGTCTACGTAATTAAAATGGAGAATAGCTATGGCAACAAACAACCATTCACAGAAAGAATACCAAGTTCTAATCGAGGTGTTTTAAAATCGCAAGATGTTGATATCCCTTTACAAAACAAAAACCCGGAATTAAAAAATCCATTTGTAATTCCAGGGATTCGCAATGTTAAGATTGAGTCGCAACTGAATCCCAACTATAATTTTGAAAATTTCCTCGAAGGTGATTCGAATCGTTTGGCAAGAAATGCTGGATTGGCTGTTGCCAATAAACCTGGAGGCACTTCGTTTAATCCATTGTTGATTTTTGGTGGTGTTGGACTTGGAAAAACGCATTTGGCCCATGCCATTGGTGTGGATATCAAAGATAAATATCCTGAAAAAACGGTATTGTATATTTCTGCTGAAAAGTTTACCCAGCAGTACATTGATTCTGTTAAGAAAAACAATAGAAATGATTTCATCCATTTTTATCAAATTATCGATGTGCTAATCATTGATGATGTTCAGTTTCTTTCTGGAAAATCTGGAACTCAAGATGTATTCTTTCATATTTTCAACCATTTACACCAAAACGGAAAGCAAGTCATTCTCACAAGTGACAAGGCTCCTGTAGACATGCAGGATATAGAACAACGCTTATTGTCTCGTTTTAAATGGGGACTTTCTGCCGAATTGCAAACACCCGATTTTGAAACGCGTGTTTCCATTCTTAAAAACAAACTCTATCGCGATGGCGTCGATATGCACGATGACATTATCGAATATGTTGCCAAGCATATCAAAACCAATGTTAGGGAACTTGAAGGTGCCATTATTTCATTGATTGCACAATCGTCCTTCAATAAAAAGGAAATCACAGTAAGTCTTGCCAAGGAAATTGTTGAAAAATTTGTAAAGAACACCAAACGTGAAGTGTCTATAGACTACATTCAAAAAGTGGTATCAGATTATTTCCAAATGGATGTGAGTACTTTGCAATCCAAGACCAGAAAACGTCATATTGTTCAGGCTAGGCAATTGGCCATGTTTTTTGCCAAGAAGTTTACAAAAGCATCTTTGGCAAGTATTGGATCACAAATTGGGAAGCGCGACCATGCAACCGTACTCCATGCATGCAAAACGGTTGATAATTTGTCGTCAACAGACAAGCAGTTTAGAAAATATGTTGAAGATCTTTCTAAAAAACTATCGCTTTAAATATTCATTATTATGACCAGAATACTCATGGTATGCTTGGGCAACATCTGTCGTTCGCCATTGGCACATGGTATCTTACAATCTAAATTGCCTTCTGATAAATTTTTTATTGATTCGGCAGGAACTGGGAATTACCATATTGGACAACAACCAGACAAACGATCTATAGCCATTGCAAAACAAAATGGCATCGATATCTCAACTCAACAATGCAGACAATTTGAGATTTCCGATTTTGAGAACTTTGATGTGGTATATGTTATGGATGCTTCAAACTTCAGTGATGTCGTAAAGATGGCACGTAACCCTGATGATATTGCAAAAGTAAAGTTGATTCTAGATAATGATTCTTCAACCTCAAGCGAAGTGCCCGATCCTTACTTCGGAGACCACAAAGATTTTGAGGAAGTTTTTAATTTATTGGATAAAGCCTGCGACGCAATTGCATTGACACATCGCAAAAGCATTTAGCGTAATTCACTTCCAATTGTGGTGTTTTTTTTGTAAATTTCACTACATACTCCCTAAAACATGAACAAATGAAATATGCAGCCTACATCCTAATGGGATTCTTTTGTAGTGTAATTTGTGCTCAAGATATTGAACTCGAAGTTTTTACTCAAGGTTTAAATGCGCCCATAAACATAAAAAATGCAGGCGACTCTAGATTATTTGTTGTAGAACGTGCTGGAGTCATTCAAATTCTTAATTCTGACGGTACAAAAAACAGCATACCATTTTTAGATATCAATTCCATCGTTATCGATGGAGGTGGAGAACGCGGATTATTAGGATTGGCCTTTCATCCCAACTATGCTGTAAACGGTTATTTTTATGTCAATTATATTAACAATAGTGGGAACACCGTAATTTCTAGATATACTCGAAGCAGTTCTAATCCCAATATTGCCGATTCAACATCGCAGCTGCAACTCCTCACCTATATCCAACCTTTCTCAAATCACAATGGAGGTGATATGGCATTTGGGCCAGATGGTTATTTGTACATTTCTTCAGGAGATGGAGGCTCTGGTGGCGATCCTGGTGATAGAGCACAATCCTTGACAACACTTTTAGGAAAGTTGTTGCGCATAGATGTTGATAATACAAGTAATGGTAACAACTATGCCATACCTGCTGATAATCCTTTTTTTGGAAGCAATAGCGCCATGCAGGAAATTTGGGCTTATGGATTGCGAAATCCTTGGAAATTTTCGTTTGATAGTACTACTGGTGATTTATGGATTGCCGATGTAGGACAGAATGTTATTGAAGAAATTAATATGGTTGCTCCAAATATCGCAGGTGTTAATTATGGATGGAGATGCTATGAAGGGAATTCGGTTTTTAACCAATCTGGAAATTGCTCGTCCGACGCAACTTTAACTTTTCCCATAGCTCAATATACACACAATAATAGCGGACTTTTTAAATGTTCAATTACTGGAGGTTTTCGTTATAGAGGCACAGCACAGCCCAACTTGACTGGTCTTTATTTCTTTGCCGATTTTTGCAGCAATGAAATCGGAATTCTAGAATCAAGCGGAACGAATTGGAATATGTCCTTCACAGACCCCTTTGCAAATAATGGATGGACAACCTTTGGCGAAGATGTTAACGGCGAACTTTATATTGCCGGACTCGAGTCTGGGACGGTCTACAAAATTGTGGAATCTAATTTAAGTGTCGATGAAAATGACGGTTTTACAGTAAAATTATTTCCAAATCCAGTCAAAAGTCAACTTACGCTTAAAATTAACAACTCAACAGTGCAAATCCAATCGATCAAAATTTACAGTCTTCAAGGCGAATTGATTTTATCTCATGACAGATTGGGCGAGCAATTGATAACAATATCAATGCAGAACATATCTAGTGGAATGTATTTTGTCGAAATCACCAATTCCGAAGGAAACACAGCAATGGAAAAACTACTCAAAAACTAATGGAAAATACCATTGGTAAATTATATCTCATTCCCACAGGTCTTGGTGAAAATCCACCCTTGAAAGTGTTGCCAACTTCAATAAAAAAGATCCTTGAATCCGTAGATGACTACATTGTGGAAAATGAAAAAAGCGCAAGACGTTTTATTAAAATGGTCTGCCCAGAAAAACCACAATCGAGTTTAAATCTACATCTGTTAAACAAACATACATCCGAAGAAGAGCTCCCCTATTTCTTAAACGCCTGTAAAGACGGAAGACCAATGGGATTGCTTTCGGAAGCAGGCTGCCCGGCAATAGCCGATCCAGGATCGGATATTGTAATGCTGGCGCACCATCATCATATACAAGTAGTGCCTTTAGTTGGACCTTCAAGTATTATTTTGGCACTGATGGGTTCAGGAATGAATGGGCAGAGCTTTGCCTTCAATGGCTATTTACCCATTGACAAACAAGAACGTAAAGCAGAACTAAAACGGCTTGAAAAACTATCGTTTGATCAAAATCAATCACAACTTTTTATAGAAACGCCTTATCGGAACAATAAAATGCTAGAAGATTTGTGTGACTCATTGCAAGCTCAAACACGTTTATGCGTTGCCTGCGACCTAACCCTAACATCTGAATATATTAAAACAATGACGATCAAAGACTGGAAACATACAAAAGTCGATTTACATAAACGACCAGCGATGTTCATCGTTCACAAAGATAAATTATAAGGTAACCTTGGCTGTTTTATCTGGAATTATTGAAGACGTATCATAACCAGAAAACTTCTTTAAATACGACCTCACCGAAGTACCAAAAGCATCAGAAAACGTGTCGTTGCCATAGCTTCTTAAAAACTTCTTTACGGTGCCTGGGCCAGCGAGATGTGCGGCAGCCAGTATTCCCGATTCGGTAATGGTAATCCCGCTCATTTTTTTACCTTCGAAACGAGAAATATCCTTTCGTAGGATATATTTATTTCTCTGTGCATTTACTAAAAATGCTTTTTCTTGAAGTTCTGGAGTGGATAAAAACTGATCGGCACTGTAAATGCCGAGAAGCTTTAAGGTTTCAATTCCAAATTGGTATTTGCCCATGTACCCAAAATCATTCACAACTCTATAGTTCCCCCTAGATTCTTTAAAAGCAACTGCTTCTTTAAATCCTATATAACCCTTTCCTAAAAACGGGGAAAAATTACTATCAGATTTATTGTTCATCTCTCGGGAACTGTCATCCAACATGGCTATATCTGTATGAACCGTGTAATTTAAATCTAATCCCGCAGTAGAAAATTTTGTCATATCTACCGTTTTGTTCGGAAATAATGCAAATACTGTAATCATTATAATTGCAAGAGGGATTGCGAAATAATTAGTCACTTTTTTTATCATAATTCCTAATGTTATAGAACCAAAATTTGTGTTTCGTGGCTCTAAATTTTCAGCCTGCAAATATACGACTTTAATTGAGATACTGACAATTAGACTGTTAACGTATGTTAAAAGTAGATGAAATGCGCTTTTAGCGCACCTTCACTATCCAATTCCAATGTTGGGAAAGGCACCTTAATGACGTTAAAAACGTCAAATACAGTTTTCAACAGGTGTGAATCTGTATTTATTTTTGTCAAATCTACATCTAAACTCAAATAATACTGACGTTTTTGTGAAGTACTTATAATCAAATTATTAACAGAATCTTGGCTTCCCGTAAGCATGCCATCTGCTCCGTATCCAAATGCTACATTTAACCACGACGGAATATTACTTTGCTTAAAGAATGAATGCATATTGACACTTAACCAATAGGTCTGGCCATTGTAGTCTTTTAATGATTCTTCGATAAAACCATTTCCCAATTTGTCTGGACGTTGAGAAGCATAACGTGTTTGACGAAAGGAATATTTTAAAGTAATGCGTTGTTCTTCCCATAATAAGTCTTGACCAACATACAATCCGGTTCCAGAAGCATTAGCGATCATATCGCCCCACGAAAAGCCCCATTCTTCGCTAAAACCATCAAAAATTTCAACAGTGGTCAAAAATGCTAATCCGAGTGAAGCACCATAAAGTAATCGATCTTTTTGATCTGCACCACTCCATTCCAAAACATTGGCTCCGATTCTGCCCAATTGATAGGACGAAAACACATGACCCATCTTATCCATTTGAAGCCATTGGTCGTTGTCATTGATTGTCTGGAATTTTGATCGAGGATAATCGGCATACCACAATTGGTTCAATCCAATTAAAGATAGAGTGGCTAATGATGCTTCCGTAATAAAAACAGCTTTTCGTCGTGACTTATTTAGGGAATCACTTGGTTTTAGAAAGGATTCAAGTTTTGATTGGGAATAAACGGGATAAGTAAATAAAAAAACAAAAAGGATATATGTTAACAACCGTCTCAAAATTACCGATTAACTCCTTGTTCATTGATCCAACGTACATATTCTTGCCTATTGGCATTATGTTGCGATAAGTTTTTTGCGAACTTGTGATAACCAAAATTTTTAACGTCAGCTACGAAATAATAATAATCGTGATTTTCATAATTCAAAACGGCATCGATAGCAGAAATATCAGGCATTGCAATAGGACCTGGAGGTAATCCGCCATACTTATAAGTGTTGTATGGCGAGTCTAATTCTAAATCCTTATAAAGGACACGCTTAATCACTTGGTCAAAATCATTGGTGCTTTTTTTGATGGCATAGATCACTGTTGGATCGGCTTGAAGAAGCATTCCTATTTTTAGTCTGTTCATATAAACACCAGCTACACGCGGGCGTTCGTCGTTTTTTGCGGTTTCTTTCTGAACAATCGATGCCATTACCATCACTTGTTGTGGTGTTAAATTAATTGTTTTGGCTTTGTTGAGTCGCGTTTCATTCCAAAAACGATTGTATTCCTTCAACATTCGATCCCTAAAATTTGTGGCAGATGTATTCCAGAAAAATTCATAACTATTCGGAATATACATAGTTAAAGCAGTTGTATTTGAGAAATCATTCTCCTTCAAAAATTTCGGGTCTTTCATCGCCTCCATCAAGGACAAACTATCGGCTTCAATTTGAGATGCGATTCGTCCCGCAAGATTTTCCAGAGTTTCCTGGTTATTAAACGATAGTTTTATAGGCACATTTTTACTGCGAATGGAATTGATGATATCATTATTGTTCATTTGCTTTTTAATGATAAAACGCCCCGCCTTAATGTTATTCGTGTATTTTTTTTGTTTTGCAAGCCTATCAAAACTCTCAATGTCCTTCAGCAAAGGTTCTAATTGCTCTATTACATCCTCATAATTAGCATTGGTTGGAACATAAATATAGGCTTCATCATTGTTGAAATTCGTATTGGAATCGAACATGATGGTGTAAATATTATAGGAGACAAAAGCCGCGATGACTAATCCGATAAGAACAACAGCAATAAGAATTTTTTTGATATACATTTAGTGATTGATTCGTTGTAACAAATATTCATTTTGAAAACCTCCATTGATGGAATTCCATTCTTTTTTAAGGCCAACTTCTTGAAATCCTTGCTTTTTAAACATGGAAAGACTGGCTTTATTGTCTTCAGTGATATTAGAGTACAATTGATGTAGATTGAGGTGTGTGAAACTGTAATTTACCAATAACTCCAGAGCTTCGCTGCCATAACCAAGTTGGCGTTGAGCCGTCTCCTTAACTAAAATACCAACTCCTGCCCGACTGTTCTTAAAATCAAAATCGAATAAGTCTATCATTCCTAGTGCCTTATCCTCATAATCAGATATAACCAATCGCAATTGTTTCACTTCAAAAATATCTTTGTGCGACTGCTCCAAATATTGTTTGAGAATGTATTTTGAAAATGGGGTTTGTGTATTGCTGATTTCCCAGAACGTTTCATCATTCTCAATGTTATGAACAAATTCAAGGTCTTCAGGTTCCAAAGCTCGCAAATAGATATGTTTTCCTTTTAAAGTAATCATACATTTCCTTTAAAAACTTGAATGGCAGGGCCAATCAACCATATATTTTTATAATCCAATCCGTCTTTTTCAAATGAAACTTGTAATAAACCTCCTCGAGTTCGAAGATTAACCAAGCTATTTTCGGTTTCGCGATTAAAATTCATTGCAAGAGCTACGGCGGTAACTCCAGTGCCACAGGACAAAGTTTCATCTTCCACACCACGCTCATAGGTGCGCACTAAAAACTCATCCTCCGAAAGCTTTTTGACAAAATTTACATTGCTACCTTCCTTAAAATAAGGAGCGCCATATCTGATTCTGCTACCTTTAGCTTTCACATCCAGAATTTCTAGGTCAGACTCCATTTGCACATGATGTGGAGAACCTGTATTGAGAAACAAATGTTTTTCGTGCAGTTCGATTGATTTGACATCTTGCATTTGAAGTTTTATGGTCTCTTCTTCAATGACCGAATGATGCAATCCGTCAATGGCTTCAAAAGTAGCCTTATTATTAATGATTCCCAGAAAGTTTGCAAAAGCCGTTATACAGCGTCCGCCATTGCCGCACATCGTACTTTCATTACCATCGGCATTATAATACACCATTTTAAAATCGGCTGAAGAGTGATTTTCCAACAAAATCAGACCGTCAGCGCCAATGCCAAAACGTCTATCACACAATTGTGCGATAAGTGATGTGTTAGTTTTATCAAATGATTCCAGACGATTATCAATCATCACAAAATCATTTCCCGTTCCTTGGTATTTATAAAATTCAGTGGTCATAAGTGTTGGCAAATATAAGAATAATATAAAGCATTTAAGATTGTTAAATGAGCGTTAAAAGTGACGTTAAAAATCGTTAAAGCTTTCATGCGTGCTCAATAAATATTTAATTTTAATCGTTATTTAAAAGCCTTAACCTTAATAAATCACACAAATGAAAAAAATTTTAACCTTGCTATTCGTCTCTGTATTAGGTGGAATTATGACCTTATCTGCCTATAAATTACTGATTGAAAAAGATGCTAAATTTTTTGTTTCTTCACAAGAGACCAAACCTACCTTCTTGCCTGTAAACAATACAGCTTCCGGTCTGGTCTATAACAATGCGAACGCACCCAATTTTACAGTTGCCGCCGAAAACGCCATCCATGCAGTAGTCCACGTGAAGAATATTACGGTCAATAGAGGTGGCCCAGTAACTCTTCAAGATTTATTTTATGGTCGTAGCCAAGAACGAACTCAAATTGGTACTGGTAGTGGAGTTATTATCTCCCCTGACGGATATATCATCACCAATAACCACGTGATAAATGGTTCTAGAGAACTTTCCATTACATTGAATGACAATAAAATTTATACAGCCAAATTGATTGGTACCGATGAAAAAACAGATATTGCATTGCTTAAAATCGATGCAGATGAAGACTTGCCATATGCCACATTTGGAGACTCTGACCAAGCAAAAGTGGGGGAATGGGTTCTGGCTGTGGGCAATCCGTTCAATTTAACATCAACCGTTACAGCGGGAATTATAAGTGCAAAATCACGCGATTTATCGGGAATTAATTCACAATCTTTTATACAGACAGACGCTGCCGTTAACCCAGGTAATTCCGGTGGTGCTTTGGTAAACATCAATGGTGACTTAATAGGAATCAATACAGCTATTACATCTCAAACAGGATCCTATATTGGTTATTCTTTTGCAGTACCAAGCAATATCGCACGAAAAGTTGTAGAAGATATTATGGAATTTGGAAATGTGCAGACTGGGATTTTAGGTGTGAATATCCTCAACAGGAATTCGCAGTATGCCCTAGAAAATGGTCTTAATGAGTTGGATGGCGTTTATGTCAGTGAAATAGAAGAAAATTCTGGTGCGGCAAAAGCCGGAATAAAAAATGGTGATGTCATCAAAAAAATTGACAATATTAAAATTTCGAAATTTTCCGATTTGAGTGGATATTTAAGCACCAAACGTCCAAACGATGTTGTAAATGTTACGATTTCCAGAAATAATAGCGAAAGAGTCATCCCTGTAACACTATCAAAAAGCGAAATCATGACCGTTGAATATTTGGATATGCAGCTTAAAAATATTCCAAAAAAAGCGCTTGAAAAATATAAAATAGAGCACGGTGTTTTGGTAGTTAAAAATGAAAACTATGCGCTATATAAAAATCTAGGTATCAACCAAGGATATATCATTACGGACATCAATGATCAAAAAATCAGTTCAGTAGACGATATCAATAGATTACAACAAAAATATGGCGACAAGATCAGTAAGATCAGCGTCATTAATACAAACGGACAAAAAGAAAGTTTTATTTTTAAGTAAATCAGTTTGGTTTGTTATATAAAACCCTTCAAGAAAGAAATATCTTGAGGGGTTTTTTATTGAAAAAAACTTTACGAAAACGTTTGAATTATACTATTTTTGCAAAAAATCTAAAACAAGAAACTAAAAACAAGACTATGGCTTTGAACGGAATTTATGAAAAAGAATTGGCTTTTCAAGCGGACAGAAGACGCGCAACGGTAGAATTTATAAAAATCGTGAGCGATCTTTGGTACGATAAATCGATTGAGTTGGTACTTTTTAGAAACCAACTTATTGATAAAAATGTCAGCGATATTCTCAACTTGCATGAATATGCCTGTGAATTTGTACAAAAACCAATCTCGATTTTTGACTCTGTCGAAATTGCCCAAGCCATCAAGCAATTGGATATCCCACCAGCCAAACTGGATATTGGTAAATTGACCTATGAGTTTCATTTAGAGGATCAAAAATATTCAAATGCCACGGGTTTTGTTGCTGACAAACTAAAAGGTGCCAGTAAATTTGAAACCATCAAGCCCAAAGATGTGGTGCTGTATGGCTTTGGAAGAATTGGTCGTTTGGTCGCTCGGGAATTGATGACAAAAACTGGCAAAGGCAGCCAAATGCGTTTGAGAGCCATTGTAACGCGTGGCAAAATCGATCAAACCGTTTTAGAAAAAAGAGCCTCCCTATTACGCAATGATTCCGTTCACGGAGATTTTTCAGGCACAGTCGTTACCGACTTAAAAAATAGCGCGCTAATTATCAACGGAACAACAGTTAAAATCATTTCAGCAAACGCTCCAGAAGATATTGACTACACAGTATACGGAATTAAAGATGCCTTGGTTATTGATAATACAGGAGTATTTAGGGACAAAGAAGCACTCGCAAGACATTTATCATCCAAAGGCATAGACAAAGTATTGTTGACCGCTCCAGGAAAAGGGGTTCCAAATATTGTACACGGCGTTAACCATTTGGATTATGATCCTGATAAAGTTCATATATTCTCGGCAGCTTCATGTACAACCAATGCAATTACGCCTGTTTTAAAAGCAGTTGAAGACACCTTGGGTATTAAATTTGGTCATATAGAAACCATTCATGCGTATACCAACGACCAAAATTTAGTCGATAATTACCATGACAAATACAGACGTGGTCGCGCTGCTGGCTTAAATATGGTGATCACGGAAACTGGAGCTGGAAGCGCAGTAACTAAAGCCTTACCATCGATGGATGGGAAACTGACATCAAACGCTATAAGGGTTCCAGTTCCGAACGGATCGTTGGCAATTCTAAATTTGGAGTTGGAAAAACAAACATCGTTGAATGGCATCAATACCATTATGAAAAAATATGCGTTGGAAGGCAATCTGGTTGAGCAAATTAAATACGAATTGAGCGACGAATTGGTGTCGAGTGATATTGTTGGCATCTCTGCTCCTGCCATTTACGACAGTAAAGCCACAATTGTTAGGACCGATGGAAAAAATATTCTCCTATATATATGGTATGACAATGAATATGGATACAGTCATCAAGTTATTAGATTGGCAAAATATATTTCTAAAGTTAGACGTTATACATACTATTAACAGAACGTCCATAATTGAAAATCGATCGTATATTAAATAGCCTTACATATGTGAGGCTATTTGTTTAAATTGAAATCAATAACAATTTTTATTTCTTATATTGCTCAAAATTAATCACATAAAACAAACCAGCTAAATGTATTCTATCAAAACTTTAACTTTTGTCATCTTTTCTATGCTCTTTTACATGAACGTAAATGCCCAGAAAACCACAACAGAAACGGAAGAAGATGATAAGCTTTCATTGACGGAAGGCTCAATTGACAATCAGTTTGAATATATAATACAACGTTCAAACAACTTTCAAGACTATAAAGTGGTCAAGAAAACTTGGCTTTTTGAACTTAAATCGCATACAATTGATACCATTAAGGCGATTCAAAAAGATTTAAGTGATACGCAAGTTATTGTTAAAACCCAGTCCAATGAAATTTTAGAGTTAAAGGATAAATTAGCGTCCACCAACACCACATTGTCAGCTACCAAAGAAGAAAAGGACAACATGTCGCTTTTTGGTCTACAAATGAGCAAAACAGGTTACAATATATTAATGTGGAGCATCATTGCTTGTTTATTTGCCTTTTTACTGTTCTTTATCTATAAGTTCAGAGATAGCAATGCGGTGACTAAACTTTCCAAAAAATCCTTATCAGAAATAGAGGAAGAATTTGAAGAACACAGACGAAACGCCCTAGAGCGCGAACAGAAAGTGCGTCGTCAACTGCAAGATGAGCTCAACAAACAAAAGAAGGGAAAATAAAAAATTCAAGATCTGTAAATCCAATTACAGATTTTTTTGTGTCGGAATTCTTCTTAATATGACAAGTAATTTTTCGCATCTTTGCAATTCTTAATCCTATATCATGCGAATCGATATCATTACGGTACTACCGGAATTACTCAAAAGTCCATTTGAAGCTTCGATCTTAAAACGTGCCATTGAAGCCAATTTGGTCAGTATCCATTTTCACAATTTAAGGGATTATGCATCAAACAGGTACAAATCTGTTGATGATACACAGTTTGGTGGTGGAGCAGGAATGGTGATGATGGTGGAGCCTATCGACAAATGCATTTCGCAGCTCCAATCTGAACGCACTTATGATGAAATCATTTACATGACTCCAGATGGCGAAACTTTAAAGCAAGGCATTGCCAATCACTTATCACTAAAAGAAAATATCATTGTACTTTGTGGTCATTACAAAGGTGTAGACCAACGCGTTCGGGATCTGTTTATTACACGAGAAATAAGTATTGGCGACTATGTGCTTTCTGGAGGTGAACTTGCTGCAGCTGTTTTGTGTGACGCCATAATAAGACTTATTCCAGGTGTTTTGGGCAATGAAACCTCTGCCTTAACCGATTCGTTTCAGGATAATTTGTTGGCACCACCAATTTATACCAAGCCAAGGGAATACAAAGGACTTAAAGTTCCCGAAATATTGTTGAGTGGCAATTTTCCTAAAATCGAAAAATGGCGGGAAGATCAAGCACATCAGCGAACCAAAGAGCGACGACCCGATTTGTTGGAGGAATAAAACACTGTAAAATGTGCTTTTTGACCATTAAAAACATTCATTATAAATTGTTAATAATAAATTATTCCTTACTTTTGCATCCAATTTCAGATTAACCTCTGGCGATATACGTGAATGTTGGTTTGAAACAATCTTATAAAATTAGAAGAGATGAATTCTTTAGTAAAATTTGTACAAGACGAATTTGTAGAAAAAAAAGAGATTCCAGATTTTGGAGCCGGTGACACCATTACTGTTTATTACGAAATCCGTGAAGGTGAGAAAAAACGTACACAGTTCTTTAAAGGTGTTGTTTTACAACGTAAAGGAACAGGTAGTTCTGAAACATTTACTATCCGTAAAATGTCTGGAACCATTGGAGTTGAACGTATATTCCCAGTAAACTTGCCAGCACTTCAAAAAATAGAAGTGAACAAAAAAGGTAAAGTTAGACGTTCAAGAATATACTACTTTAGAGGCCTTACAGGTAAAAAAGCTAGAATCAAAGAAAAGAGAAACTAAAATTTCCTCTTCATACCAAAACAAAAGCCTTGAATTATCAAGGCTTTTGTTTTATTAACTATTGTTAATAACTTTGGTTGATAAAAGGTTGAAAACTAAATACTTGATTTTTTGCATTTTTATGCAAAACTTTTGTAATTTAGTGAAATGATTTAGCAACAGCCCTTGGGTTGGTTTCAGTTTCGAAAATTGAATTTGAGTTAGATCGTGTAAAGTAACGTTCTTTATAAAATTGTTTTTTGAGATTTTTATACGCCACGTGTATGCGTGTGTGGTAGAAAAATCATGATAACTTAAAAAGTGCTGTATGTGCAAGCAGATAGTAACTAGTAAGGTTGAAAGTTTCCAAAGAGGACTGAATCGAAAGTGATAGTCAAGGTAGGAAGCAATGTTTTAGAGGTTGTAAATTGTGAAAACGAAATGCAAAATTTAAAACATCAAGAAAAACAATTAACTGAAACATTTTGTAAGTGATCAATACATTTTGGTAGTTACCTAATGTTTCATTGAAATAGTGAAACTTGAACTGAAAAAGACGAGCTGGAATGCAAATTCCAATCGGCTGATACAATAGCAATATTGCATAGGTCATGAAGTAGCTGTTTCGAAAAAGCCATGTCAGAGTAGTCTAACTACATTGATATGGCTTTTGTATTTTATATAAGTATGGCTTTTTATGCATAAATTCATTTCGTATATTTGTAATTCTATTAAATATTATCAATCCCTAAAATAAACGAACGTATTCATGGCAAACGCATCTACCATTTTCTATACTAAAACAGACGAAGCACCTGCACTAGCAACCCAATCTCTTTTACCTATAATTAAATCCTTTACGGCATCTTCAAATATCAATGTTGAAATTAAAGATATTTCACTTGCCGGTCGTATTATCGCAAATTTTCCTGAATTTCTGAATGATTCACAAAGATTACCAAATGCCTTGAATGAATTAGGCGAATTGGCAACAAAGCCCGAAGCAAATATTATCAAATTACCAAATATCAGTGCCTCAATGCCTCAATTGGATGAAGCCATCATAGAACTGCAATCCAAAGGCTATAAACTTCCAAATTATCCAGAAAATCCAAAAAATGAGGAAGAAAAAAATATAAAATCCCGATATGATAAACTAAAGGGAAGTGCTGTAAACCCAGTACTCCGTGAAGGGAATTCAGATAGACGTGCACCAAAAGCCGTCAAAAATTATGCGAAAAAAAATCCGCATTCCATGGGACAATGGTCTTCAAACTCCAAAACGCATGTAGCAACTATGACGCATGGCGATTTTTTTCATACCGAAAAATCCTTGACGATTCAAAAATCTACCGATGTCAGCATACAACATATTGACAGTAATGGCACCAAAACTATACTTAAGTCAAGTACACCTTTGCTCGCAGGAGAAATTATTGATGCTGCTGTTATGAACAAAACGGCGCTCCTTACGTTCTTATCGGAGCAAATAAAAGATGCCAAGGATAAAAATGTTTTATTGTCGTTGCACATGAAAGCAACCATGATGAAAGTTTCTGATCCAATTATTTTCGGACATGCTGTAAGGGTGTTTTTTAAGGATTTATTTGATAAACATCAAGCAACCTTCGATAACATCAATGTTGATGTCAAAAATGGATTTGGTGATTTAGTTGAAAAGCTGAAAGATCTTCCTGAAAATGAAAGAAAAGAAATTGCATCTGAAATCGCAACAGCTCTTAAAAATGGGCCTCGTTTGGCAATGGTCAATTCAGATAAAGGCATAACCAATCTTCACGTCCCGAGTGATGTAATCATTGATGCCTCGATGCCAGCAATGATTCGAACTTCTGGACAAATGTGGAATGCAGAAGGGAAGCAAGAAGATACCAAAGCGATTATTCCTGATAGTTCTTATGCAGGAATCTATGAAGCAACCATTAATTTCTGCAAAAAACACGGAGCTTTTGACCCTAGAACAATGGGGACAGTTCCAAATGTTGGGTTGATGGCCCAAAAAGCTGAAGAATATGGTTCCCATGATAAAACATTTGAAATAGCATCAAAAGGGCTAGTCCAAGTTATTGACAAAGAAGGAAAAATCTTGATTGAACATTCTGTTGAAGCTGGAGATATCTGGAGAATGTGCCAAGCTAAAGATGCCGCTATTCAAGATTGGGTAAAATTGGCGGTATCGAGAGCCAAAGCTACAATGTCTCCAACCGTTTTCTGGCTAGATAAAGATAGAGCTCATGATGCCGAACTTATCAAGAAAGTGAATCTATACCTAAAAGATTACGATACATCTAATTTGGATATTAGAATTTTATCACCAGAAAAAGCTACCGAATTCACCCTAGAACGTGTTAAAGCTGGAAAAGATACAATTTCTGTCACAGGAAATGTTTTGCGTGATTATTTGACTGACCTCTTCCCTATTTTGGAATTGGGTACAAGTGCAAAAATGCTCTCCATTGTTCCGTTGATGAATGGTGGCGGACTTTTTGAAACAGGTGCTGGTGGCTCTGCACCAAAACATGTTGAGCAATTTTTAGAAGAAAATCATTTGCGTTGGGATTCATTGGGTGAATTTTTAGCACTTGCGGTTTCGTTGGAACATTTGGCAAAAACCAACAACAATCCAAAAGCACAGATTTTGGCCGATACATTAGATGCTGCAACAGAAAAATTGTTGGAATCCGGAAAATCGCCTTCAAGAAAAGTAAAAGAGCTCGACAATAGAGGTAGTCATTTTTATTTGGCTCTCTATTGGGCGAAAGCTCTCTCGCATCAAAATTTGGATGCAGAATTGCGATCACAGTTTATCACGGTATTTGATGTCCTAAAATCAAATGAAGAAAAAATTGTGACTGAATTGAATGAAGTACAAGGGAAACCTTTAGATTTAAATGGGTATTACGAACCAAATGAATCTTTGGTCAGTAGTGCGATGCGCCCTAGCAGCACCTTTAATGCAATCATTCAAAATATGATGAAAGTATAACAAATCTGATCCTAAACGTTTAAATTAATTCTAAAATAATTAAACAAACTATCCAAAAAGCTCCTTATATCCAAGGAGCTTTTCTATTTTTGTCAAAAATTGTAATGAACAAGCATATAAGAATATTATTCTTTGGCTTTCTTTTGCTTCCATTGTTTTCAATTGCACAGGAAAAAATCACATTTAGCGGTACCATTTCCGATCAAAGCAGTAACGAAACACTTATTGGTGTTACCATTATTTTTCCTGAAATTCAATCCGGCACCACAACCAATGAGTATGGATTTTATTCCATCACGCTACCAGCTGGAATTTATAAAGTGCAGATCAGCTACCTAGGATTTAACACCTTTTCCCAAAGCATTTCCCTAATTGAAAATAAAACCGTCAATTATCAATTATCAGAATCTACTGAAAGTCTCGACGAAGTGGTCATCACCGAAAATGTGGAAAAGCTCAATATCAAGAAACCACAAATGAGTGTCAATTCGCTTTCTATTAATACAATCAAGCAGATGCCTGTTGTACTTGGTGAAGTTGACATTATAAAATCAATTACATTGCTTCCAGGAGTTTCCAATGCAGGTGAAGGTTCTTCAGGTTTTAACGTACGTGGTGGTGCTGCAGATCAAAACTTGATACTTTTGGATGAGGCCACAATTTTTAATTCGTCGCATTTATTCGGATTGTTTTCTGTATTTAATCCGGACGCCATCAAAGACCTAAAACTTTATAAAGGTGGCATTCCTGCCAAATATGGTGGAAGGGTATCATCTGTTCTCGATATTTATCAAAAGGAAGGTAACAGTAAAGAATTTCATATGAATGGCGGCATCGGATTGGTATCGAGCAGATTATTGGCTGAAGGTCCTATCAAAAAAGACCGAGGATCCTTTTTATTTGGCGGACGTTCAAGCTATGCGCATTTGTTTTTACCTCTCTTTGACATCGATAATATTGCCTATTTCTATGATTTGAATACCAAATTGAGCTACAAAATCAATGATAATAACAACATCTACCTTTCAGGATATTTTGGAAGAGATGTGTTCAACATTTCCGATAGTTTTGAAAATACCTATGGTAATACCGTTGTTAATTTTAGATGGAATCATTTGTTTTCAGATCAGCTGTTTTCCAATCTCTCATTGATTTATTCAGATTATTATTATGGTCTGAACTTGAATTTTGTCGAGTTTAATTGGGATTCAGGTATTCAAAATTTTAATATCAAATACGATTTCAAACATTACATCAGCAATAACTTCAAGCTGGAATATGGCCTAAACAGCATTTATTACAAATTCAATCCAGGTGATATCAAGCCGTCCACCGCAACATCAGGCATAAATCAATTCAAATTAATTGATAAATACGCCTTCGAAAACGCTATCTATATCGATGCCGAACATCAACTCTCAAACAAATTCGCCGTTAGTTATGGTCTGCGATTAAGTTCCTTT
Organism: Aquaticitalea sp.; assembly: GCA_041748695.1. Classification (GTDB taxonomy): domain Bacteria; phylum Bacteroidota; class Bacteroidia; order Flavobacteriales; family Flavobacteriaceae; genus JBPOFM01. Next base: position 46,210 of record JBGTCT010000198.1, read on the forward strand.
TTAAGGCTCGGTCAAGATGAATTAAACATTTATGCGAATGATAATCCAGTTAATTTTAATGAAGAACTTCAAATTTATCAAAAAGCAACTCCAATCGGAACGGAAAACTTTAAACGAACTGATGTCATCGCATCCTTTGCAAATCTAGAACCACGCTTGTCTATTGCATACCAACTTAACGACATTTCATCCGTCAAAGCAAGTTACAATCGTATGAGTCAATATTTGCATTTGTTGTCCAACACGAGTTCGCCAACCCCTTTGGATGTTTGGACACCAAGCGGCAAACATGTAAAACCCCAGTTACTAGATCAATATGCTATTGGCTATTTCAAAAATATTCAAGACAATTTATATTCTTTGGAGGTTGAAAGTTTTTACAAATCCATAAAAAATCGCATCGATTATATAGACGGAGCCAATCTTATTGCAAATAATGCCATTGAACAGGTCATTCTCAACGGAAAGGCCCGAGCCTATGGTTTGGAAATTCTGTTTCGCAAAAATGAAGGCCGATTTAAAGGCTGGATAGCCTATACCCTGTCAAAATCGGAACAGCAAACGCAAGGTCGCACACCATTGGAATCGGGAATCAATAACGGCAACTGGTATCGCACACCCTATGATAAAACACATGATGTGTCGCTCACCGGAACTTATGAACTCAATAAAAAATGGACAGTTAACAGTAATTTTTTGTTTCAAACAGGTCAGCCAAGCACCTTCCCTAATGGGCAATATATGTATAATGGCATTACCATTCCAAATTACGAAGACAGAAACTCTAGCAGACTGCCATCCTACCACAGATTTGATCTTTCTGCAAATTACAAACCAAAACCAAATTCCACAAAACGTTGGAAAAACGAATGGGTGTTTAGCATTTATAATGTTTACAATCGCAAAAATGCAGCTTCAATAACCTTTAGGCAGAACAGAGACACAGGCATTAATGAAGCAAATCAACTAGCTATTTTTGGGATCATTCCTTCCGTGGCTTATAATTTTAAATTTTAGGAGATGAAAAATTATCTTATCATAATCGTGCTCTTTCTCAACTTTTCTTGTGAAGATGTAATAGATATCGCTTTAGATACAGCCGAACCAAAATTGGTAATAGATGCCTCGATCAATTGGTTCAAAGGCTCGACAGGATCTAATCAAACCATAAAACTCACCCTTACTGCTCCGTATTTTTCAGAAAGCATTCCTCCAGCTAATGGCGCCCAAGTATATATAACTGATACTAATAACAATACATTTAATTTTGTCGAAGCAGGAAACACAGGAATTTATTTTAATACAGAATTTATACCTGTCATTAATGCGACTTACACCCTTTTTATCAATTATGATGGAGACATGTACACAGCCACCGAAACCTTAAAATCTGTAGTACCCATTGATTTTGTGGGACAAAATAACACTGGCGGATTTACGGGCGAAGAAACCCAATTGAAAGCTTTTTACACCGACCCAATAGACGAAGCAAACTATTATTTCTTTGAATTCATTAGCGATATTCCTGAAGTAATATCATTGGAAGTTTATGAAGATAAATTTACCAATGGTAATCAAATTTTCGGATTTTATACCGATAGAAATTTGAGTTCGGGAGATGAAGTCATCATAAGGAATTACGGCATTTCCGAACAATTTTATGAATTCATGTTCATTCTACTTCAGCAAAACAGCGAAGATGGTGGCGGCCCTTTTGAAACGCAACCCGCAACTGTTCGTGGCAATTGCATCAACCAGACCGACCCAAATAATTTCCCACTTGGCTACTTTAGGCTTTCGGAAGTTGCAGAACTCATATATACAGTAGAATAATTTGGGGGTTACACATTTTTCCGCTTCCCATATTCAAAATAGACATGCTGTACACTGTATCTTTCTATGGATTGACATTTCCTATCAATTCTAAAATTTAGAAAAGCATAAAAAGGATGCCACTTCCACCACTAACACATAACAAAAAACCGTATTTTTGAAATATGCAATTCATTAAAACCACTGAACAAGAGTCTTATTTTAATCATTTAGAACAAATGAGTGTTTTGGATTTGCTCACCAACATCAATTCCGAAGACAAAACAGTTCCATTAGCAGTAGAAAAAGCCATTCCACAAATCGAAGCCTTGGTAGATCAAATCGTACAAAAGTTAAAAACGGGTGGACGTTTGTTTTATATTGGTGCAGGAACAAGTGGACGCTTGGGTATAGTCGATGCTTCAGAATGCCCACCGACATTTGGCGTCTCCCAAGATCTTGTTATAGGATTGATTGCCGGAGGGGATTCCGCCATTCGCAAAGCTGTTGAGTTTGCAGAAGATTCCATAACCCAAGGTTGGGAAGATTTATTAAAATGTAATATCACTAACAACGATGTGGTAATTGGTATTGCGGCATCTGGCACCACGCCATATGTTATCGGCGCCTTAAAAGAGTCTAATAATCATCAAATAATCACGGGCTGTATCACTTGTAACCACAACAGTCCATTAGCATTGACAGCAAAATTCCCAATTGAAGTTATTGTAGGAGCAGAATTCGTAACAGGAAGCTCACGTATGAAAGCAGGAACAGCACAAAAATTAGTGTTAAACATGATTTCTACTGCCACCATGATTCAACTTGGAAAAGTCAAAGGTAACAAAATGGTGGATATGCAATTGAGTAATAACAAACTTGTGGACAGAGGCATACACATGATCATGAACGAATTACATATTTCGCATCAAGACGCAAAAAATTTATTGGAACAACATAAAAGTGTGAGAGCAGCTATTCAAAATTCTACCGATGGAGCAGCAGAAAACAAATAGGGAATTACTGGTTAAGGGAATTCAAAACATGGGAATCTGTCTTGTTCTTATGTTTTTGGGTCCAACATTGTTATACATCGCCTTTAGCAATCAGGAAAAACCGACGTATATTTTAGTTTTGATAATTTCAATTGTTGTTTGTTTTCTAGCGATATTTTTCTTATTTAGGGGAATCTTTATCATAATGAAAAGCATTTTTAATAAATAATAATTTCTTCTTGATAAATTAAAAAACCCACTAGCATCTTATGTTAGTGGGTTTTGTTAATATATAAGCGCTTATCTCTAATTTAATATATTTAGCGACTAAAGATTATTAGTGATTAAAAACAGTTATCATCATCACTTGTAAATGTTCCCGAGGCACCAGAACCAGTACCATAATTTGAATCCCATGTTCCAGAAACACTTGAGCAAAACTCATCAGGTGAAGTTGAGTAAAAATGTGTTCCTGCATAGGTTAAATCAAATCCCAATATTTGTGCTGATCCTGAAATAGTACAAGCAGTTACTGAAGGGAAAAAAGGAAGTACTCCACAACCACCTTGGTTAGCCGTAGTATTGTAAACACGTCCATCATAAGATATTTGTACAGCATAAGTAGTGTTGCCACCCGCACCCATAGTCATTACATTCCATGTGCGTCCATTTGGAAAACCAACGCCAACTTCAGCACAATTTGTACAATCGTAAGTACCTGTAATTGCAGTCGCAGGAGCTCTAGATAAGTTCTTTGCAATTAGGATGTCCGATTCCTTGTTGTCAAAAGATACGTCCGAAATCATTGGATTTAAACCATTAGCCTCAACAGAAAAGTTTAATTCTGCCTCGATTGAGCTCAATCCTAATGAAGAAAAACGCAAGTTGCTAACAGTATTGTCAGCAGTCATTTTTACAGGTAAACTTTTCAGTTCAACAACTTCTCCTGTACTTAAAGTAATTTGGGCAACGCCTTCATTTGTGGGAGTCAAAATCACCACAACACTTCCTCTGGTAAGACCATCAACAGTTGTGAATAATCCTTTGTACTCACCTAAATGAGAGTCATCAAATTGATCAGCAGCCAACCTAGTGGTTGAGTCTAATTGATCTTCATTAGCATCCTGTGAACAGGAAAATGTAAAAGCGGCAAGCACCATCAATAATAGTAGTTTGTTAAGTTTCATAAATTTAAAATTTAGGTTAATAATCTCCAAAGATAGTAAAATCTACGTTTATTTAGCAAAAAAAGGAAATAATTGCATATATATATACAAAATTATTCCCTTTAGCAGTTCACATCGAATAACAACTTATGTAAAAACTTATAAACCAGTTGTTTGTATTTATTTTGGCGTATTAAAATCATAATATAAATATTCATAAATGCACATATAAGAATTGTAAAGAATATATATATGATTTATATGTTCACATATGGGTTTATAGTAATAAACGATTATTTCAAGTTCTTTATTACCTATTAAGAGGGCTCTCAATAATAGACCCACCTTATTAAAGCGAGCATTTATTAGGAACAAAAAAATAAGTTGTGTCTCTAGGGAGTGATAAAACAAAAATTAGTTGCTCTTAAACAATCGTGCCTATACTAAATCAATAATTTGAGCACTATTGTTCTGTGCGCGCACTTTTTACTCACACGTGTGCATAAAAAAAGGTCCCCAACAAATGAATGTTGGGGACCCTAAAAAAGGCGACGACCTACTCTCCCACATAACTGCAGTACCATCGGCGCAAACGGGCTTAACTTCTCTGTTCGGAATGGTAAGAGGTGAGCCCCGTCGCTA
>JBGTCT010000199.1:0-11992 GCA_041748695.1 Aquaticitalea sp.
GGACAGGCAGGCGGACCCAATGCAAACTTCTTCGTAAAAACTACTGTACAGTAGAGTTTCTATTATTGAGGGAGCGAATAGCACGGGGAAACTTGTGCTATTCCTTTTTATACGGATTCCTTTTTGGAAAGCCAATCACATGGATGCTTGATAGCTCTCAAATCACCCCTTATATTCAAAAAAAGCTGATAGCGATGCCTCCCGCACTGATTTTAATTGCGCAACTTTTTATGGGCTCCCTTATCGGCGGTTGGGGTTTGATCCTTGCCACTCCCATCACGGTGATTGTGATTGTGTTGGTACAGGAATTGTACCTTAAATATCGGGAGGGTGTTACGTATTAATTTGGCTTGATTAGTTCCGTTAGCGGTGCTGGGTTTGCACGGAGTGATCTGTGTGGGGTAGTGTTTGGGAAAGCGTTTAACGGGACTATTGTTGCCATAAAAAATGGGCGGGCTATGGATGTTTGTCGGTGGGGTGATTTATAGAAATGCGGTGTTTTCTACTTTGTCCTATTTATACTATTCATTATGGTACTGGAACAGGAATTTGCGCTATGGCTAGCTAGAGGAACTTAAAATTTTTCAAGTCAATTTGCTTACTATTCTATTGAATTGTCTTTCGGTTAAAATAGGTTCGAAGTATCTTATATAATCGTTTAATTCTTGTAATAATTTTACATTCACGTATTTAAAGTCAGCTCTGGGCTTGTTATTAATCATAACGATAACATTGCGTATTGATACTTTCTGTTCGCCCCAATGATGTTCGTTCAAAATGATATTTTCTGACAGATATACATATAATGCATAATTGGACCTTATTATTTGCTCAATAGGTGACCTTAAATCAAACGAATTGACTGATGTTTTGCTCCAATTTTTTGTTTCTAATATAAAGATGCCTGCTCTTGAAATCAAAAGATGGTCAATTTGGATGGAATAAATTCTTTCGTTATTTCTTTTATAAAAAATATGTGGAGAGAAACCTAAATTAAAATCATTGATCAAAACGTAATCATCCGAGAGCTTTTCAATTTCTTTAACCACCAGATTTTCTCCGATTGCTCCTGCAATTGTATTCTTGAGGCTTTCTATCACCTTACAAGTGTATTCTAAATTTTCTATTTTGGATTTTGATCTTTGAACAATTAGGTGTTGTCTGTTTGTTTCGTATTCTTTAATGAATCGTTCATCACTTTTAATCTTGATGGAAATATTTTGTAATGCTGCGTTGAGTAGATTGGTATTTTCATTTACAAACCTTCTTAATCGATGTTTTGTAAATAAAAATATCAATGCCAAGTATGATTTTTTTAAAAAGTGGAAGGTCTTTATTGTTATCAAATACATCAACTTTCGTCTGCAAATCAGAATTTCGCTTGTCAATTTTTTCTGTTTCAGAATTGACTGCTTGAGTTTTGGTCTCAATTCGCTGTTTGAGATTCATGCAGGTTTCTGCATATTGTGTGTTTAACTTTTCTGATGTATCATTAAGAATGGCGAGTTTTTCTGAATCATAATTTGATAAAAAATCATTTATTTCTTTCACCGAACTAAATCTGGAAATCCCTCTATTTTTTAATTCGGATTTTAGAGATTTTAATGATTCTATTGTTCCTATTATTTTTGCCATTTTTGGGATTACTGGACTTACAGTCAATTGGTTGATTTGCTCCCAATATACGATATATTAGGGTAATTTGGTAGTGCTTTGAGGCTGTTATTTAGGGTTTGGAGTTTTGAAATGGGTGGATTGCTTATTGTGTTTTTCTATGGGCTTTTTTTTGAATTGGGATGGTCAATCGATGCTATCGAACGCTGGCGAGGAGAAGTATTGCCGATTTCTAAATATTTAATGATTATGTGTTGTTGGAGAGTCTTGGGTTGAAACGAGGTGGCTTTAATTGACAATTAATGATTAGTGATAACGATTGATCATTGATCATTGATGTTTTCATAATGTTTTGGGCGTTGGTATGAAATGAGCATTAGTGGCGAAATAAATAATTGACAGTAAATTGAGTTGCAAACTGACATCTATTTAAAATAAAAGACTGACATGTCAATTATTAAGCTTGGGAATTAAGCTAATTCCCGGAATAACTATATAAAAAAAAGCCACAATGTCATAATTGACATAATGGCACAATTTTTGTAGCTGTATTAGCTATGTTTTTTGAAATAAAGCCCTAAATCATAATTTTATATCGAGAGTTACTATCTTTCTATAAAACGATTTTAAGCCCTTTTCGAGATTGTTTACTTTGAGTTATTTGGTGAATAACAGTGTGCAAAGATATAAACAATTTGTTAATAAAAATGTTAAAGTGTATGTAAATTTTAAAATTAGAAGTTGTAGAAAATATTTTTTAATCCATTGAACGTTGTCAATCGCTGGCGTTGCACCATTGTAGAGTGCAAAAAATTGACGTATAAAAATATTTTTAATAACTAAATTTTGATAAAAATGCATATAAGTACATTTTTTAAATTAAAATATCAGCAACCACAATTGGATTTTGTTGATATAAAATTGGATACAGACAATCTTTTGTTTGCTGATCCTAGATTAATAGAGAGTTCAAATACAGCTCTTGCAAAACAAATGCAAGTAAGAGTTGAGACATTTTGGGCTGAACTAATCAAAGCCGTAAGGGCAAAAGACCATTTTAAGATTAATTCTTTGATGTCAGGTTTAAGTGAACCAAATGAGACAAGATTGGGATATTCCTTCAGTAAGTCTTCAGGTAATTCTGTTGGTCCAAAACTTAAACCAAAAATTATAGATGCAATCCAAAGAAACAAAGCTGTGAAAACAGGTGTTTTAAGTCATTTCGCTGATGTTGAACTTTTTATTGAAGACATTGGGAGTGATAGGATCTCAGATATAACTACTAAAATAATCAAAGAAGTGTTAATCGAATATACTCAGGCTCAATGCAAGTTGTTGGGAATTCCAATGAAAGAAGTTAAGCAAAGGGATATGTTTGATTATAGAACGCTTAAATGGTATTCCAAGAAAGTTGAGTTGCCAATTTATGCTAATAAACCAATTATATTTATGCCTAAATATGTGGTAAGATTGGAACATTCCGCTAACAGTAATTTAAGTTGTTTCTACAGATTTGCAATAAGAAATTTTATTAGCAAGGATACGAGCATGCTTGAAGATATTAGTCCATCCGGTAAGAATGGCGATATTGTTCTTAGAGATGTTAAAGGTAAGCATCCGTTGGATAAAAAGTCATTGACTAATTGGATTTTAAAATATGGTAAGTTATTAGTTGATTTTAAATCTGAACATTTAAATCAAAAAATACATCCATTAACAGATGATGAAATCATGCTTGTAGTTTATAGCAAGGGTTATTCGCAAGCAAGTTAATTTTTGAATTAAATAAATTGGAAAGAGTAGGCTAAGTCTACTCTTTTTTTTATACTTACTTCCTTGATTTTTATATAAAAAGAGACAAAAACTCTAGCTTTAATATAAATCTAAATTACTTCCTGATAATAGTCTGCCAAAAAAATTAACAAACATAATTCCCTACTAACGTTTGTTTGCAATGAATTCTATCAATGGCCAACCTCATTTCCCAAAATCCCAAAAATTCTCTCTGTTTATTATTAGTCAAAAATCCATTACCATATGCTACAATATTAAAGATAGGACTAGAAACGAAATTAAGACCCGCTATCTTACGAGGTGACCGAGCGGCTGAAACGCAAAACCTTAAACGGTTAATTCCGCTCATCCTTCCTATACAATTTTCGTGATGAGCACTTGCCGCAGCAACTAATTATAATTGGTGGCGCAAATTCAATTCGGTTTTAATTTTTACAATTCCCATAAAATAATAACAACGTTTATTTCACAGGAAGATACTATTGTTGAAAAATCACATATAAACGTTTGAATTTGAATATTAAAAAAAGGAAATCATTTGTAAATTGCACTAAATTAAGATAGTCAAACGAATGCGATTAAAAGAGAAAATATCAATTGAAGAAGTGTATGGCTCTAAATTTCAAGTCACATTGATAGAAGGAGAAGATTATGGAGAAGCGGCATTTACACATTATTTACATAACAGTAAGAATGGTGTTTCTCATTTTTACAAAAAAGATGCTATTTCTCATTTAAAAAATAAACTTGAGAACAAATATCCTGAAATAGATATTACCCTTGAGGCTGCTGAAGAAGCACTACAGTATCTATTGTTTGAACAACAAGAATCGATACCATTCCCTCCTCCGAATAAAGCTAAATTTAAGTTCATAGATCTTTTTGCTGGAATTGGAGGTTTTCGTTTAGCACTACAAAATCTTCAAGGTAAGTGTGTTTTTACCAGTGAGTGGGATAAATATTCGAAACAGACCTATAGAGCGAATTTTGGCGAAACTCCCTTTGGGGATATAACCAAAGCAAAAACGAAAAGTTTTATTCCCGACGATTTCGATGTTCTTTGCGCAGGATTTCCTTGCCAAGCCTTTTCAATTGCAGGAAGGCGCGGTGGGTTTGAAGATACGAGAGGTACTTTGTTTTTTGATGTTGCCGAAATTATTAAGAAGAAGCAACCCAAAGCCATCTTTTTAGAAAATGTAAAAGGCTTAAGGAATCATGACAAAGGAAAAACTTTAGCTACCATCCTAAATGTTCTTCGGGAAGAATTAAATTATTATGTACCAGAACCACAGATCATGAATGCCAAACAATTTGGTGTGCCACAAAATAGAGAGCGTATATTTATCGTAGGATTCAGAAAAGATTTGGGAGTAAACAGCTTTCAATATCCAGAACCTGTTGATACCACTGCCACTGTGGAGGATATTTTGGAAGACAATGAAGTATCAGTAAAATATTACCTTTCCACTACCTATTTAAATACTTTAAAGAACCATAGGGCGCGCCATGAAAATAAAGGAAATGGTTTTGGTTATGAAATTATTCCAAATGATGGTATTGCCAATGCCGTTGTCTGTGGAGGCATGGGTAGAGAACGGAATCTCGTTTTAGACGATAGACTCACTTCATATAAACCGGTTACTAACATTTCAGGTAAAGTGAATCGAGAAGGCGTTCGAAAGATGACCCCTCGGGAATGGGCACGATTACAAGGATTTCCTGACAATTTCAAAATCGTAGTATCCGATGCACAGGCATATAAGCAGTTTGGAAATTCAGTCGCTGTGCCAGCTATACAGGCTACTGCGGAAAAAATTATTCACTATTTGAATAATAGCCATTAGGATATTCGGGTGAAGGTTTAAACCACGTAATAGGTAGATTATATTTATCACGAATGTTTCTTAAAGTTCGGGTCCAATCCCTGATACCTGAAATACCCTGTAAAATTGAGGGCGAAAACCTGATGCCTGGTGATTGTTCAAACAGTACTCTCAATCGTTGATACCCACTAGATTCCTTAAACACAAGTTTCATAATTTCTGAATCAAAGTCATCTTGGAAAAAGGCTTTTTTAGCTAGATTGCACACATCACAAAGCGTCCATAGGTTATCATCCACATTAGAACCTCCCCAATCCAAGGGTATTTTATGATCCACGTGTAATTTAACTCCATCATTGACCCCCTTGCCACAAGATTGACAACGATGACCGTCTCTATGCCTGATCCTATATTTATCTTTTGAGGACAAACCTGCCCTTATACTGGATTTTTTATACGCGTTTATTGAACTTATATTGTAAGTGGAATTCGCAGTGTCATATTCAAAATCCAAAATTTCGTCCTGACGTAATTGTCTCAAAATTCTCGCCCACTCGCTTATGGCGCCTACCTCCCTCAACTCCTCTCCAGTATAATTCCTTAAGCCATTTTTAAGGATGTATTTATATAGTCTTTCCCGCGCACTCATTCTACACCTTTCATTAAAAGTTCAAGAGACATTTCGAAAACTGTGGCAAATTGTTTAAGATTTTTTAAAGAAACATTACGTTCTCCTCTTTCTACCATACCAATATATGTCCTATGAAACCCAGTTAAATCTGCAAGCTTTTCTTGAGAAAGATTTCTTTCTTTTCGAAGTGTTCTTATTCTATCTCCAAAAGATTTTAACACCGTTTCATCCATACTTCAAATATACTTTTATGTATACATTAAGTCTACATACAATAAGTATCTATTAAATGGTGTATGTAATCTTGGTCTTTTTAAAATAACCTATCATCCTCCCCAACTGATAATTATGCCGCTCTGAATGTATGGTATTGAAGCCCAACCATTCTTGGCGTGTGAAGGGTCCGTAACCGGGGATTTCAAAATCGAGACAGGTTTTGGAGAGGTCCAGGGTTTTAATCGCCTCCCGTTGCTGCTTGATGTGTTCCATTAATAAGGCGAGCAGGCGTTCTTTTTGAATGTGTTTGGTGGTGGGTATCGGTATTGGAGCGGTATCTGGCTCTATTTTGAGACAAGAGGTTTTTTACTGAATACCTTTAAGGAGGATTTGACACCGCGGTTTCTCTATGAATCAAATTGGAATTTATTGTAGTAGACTTAAAGGGTGGTTCTTTAACAGTTGAACAGATGCAGAAAGAATATTAGCATTTACTTTAATTTACGCCTTTTAATATACCTTAAATAAAACTCCCGCCAATAGCAGATACTTGACGGGAGTTAACTAAAGTAATAAAATTGACTAATATTTTATTTAACGATTAATCGCTTACTAATGCCTTCAGAAGTGGTTAGTACATATATACCTGATGGTAATGCTGAGGTATCAATAGAAGTCGCTTGGTCTTTGCTAAATAATAACTTTCCAGTCATATCATACAAAGTCACATCGGCAACTCTATTAAAATACACTTGACCATTCACTGACGGATTTGGAAATACCGCAAAAGTGTTTGGATTAGTAAACTCAAAGTCAGGGGTTGATAACGCATTCGCATCAACTTCAAAAATGGTTAACGTTCCACTGATTTCATTGGCAACAATCACATAACCATTTGAAGTTGGGCTGTCTTCTGCAGTAATGTAAGTAATGCCTTCTGCACCGTGGTCACCAGCATAGGTGGAAGTACTACGTGTATTTTTATAATCTACAAATACTGGAGCATTTGGGTCGGTTACATTATACACCATCACACCACCTATACGCTCTAATGAGATAAAAGCAAATATTTGGTCTGCTATTGTAGCAATTGTCACGCCTTCTGGCTCTGGACCTTTGGCACGACTTCTTCCTTTTGGTGTATTATTTTCGTGATCCGCATTAAAGATAGTTGGGAAGTTTGCCGCAGTGTACATCTCAAAATCATCACCACTGTCATATACAATCTGCTTTGTGTCGGTATTAAAAATTGAGAATGAACGTGCACCTACACTGTAAATTTGCTCGTATTCAGCATCCATATCTGTATTACCATACAAATTAGTCACTCTGAAACGTCCTAAATTGTAAGATGCTTTCAACACAGAAGCGTTTGGATAAATTGCAGGATCTAACACATAACTTGCAGCACCCACAGTGGTACGTTCTTCAAAACCTGTATATTCTTTTTCGTCACCTTCATTGGCAGTAACCAAATACGTGGTGCCTCCTATAGTGAAACTTCCCATAGCATCTGGAATAAAATAAGACTGAACTGGCCAGTTGGCAATCAACACTTGATTATTGTTATCTGATGCATCAAAGCCGTTACCAGGCAAACTCATATCTTTTGTGCCTAATGCCCAAACATCAGCAATGCTTGTCGTTACCAAATTGATTTCAGCAATAGCATTATTTTCTTGAAGTGTTACCCAAGCTTTTTGTGAATCATCACTGAACACAACAAATTCTGGTTCAAAATCTTGTGATAAGGTACTTGTCAATTTCAATTTTCTAACACCAGAAGCGATTAAAGCTGCTTCTTGTGCATTAAAATCTGTAAACAATAATGTTGTTGCATCCGCTTGTGTCAGTGTAGCAATGCCACCAGAAATATCAATCACACTTACCGAACCTTCTGGATCTATCGAATAATCACTGTTTGGTTGGCCTTCATTGGCAGTCAACACTTTAGTGCCATCAGGAGAAAACGTCACCATATCTGGTAATGCGCCTACTGTTACTTGATTTTGAAACACACCACTCGTATCAAAAAACACAACGGTACCGTCTAATGTTTCGTCAACATTTGGAGAAGCAACGGCTACAATCCCGTTTTTTACAGCAACACTTGTCACACCTCCATAAGGATTGATGTCAATTGAAGTTATCACTTGTGGCTCCGTTGGGTCGCTAAAATCAATAATATCTAAAAAGCCTGCAACAGCACTCGTTGTAAATAAACGTTGAGATATTGGGTCGTGAACAACAATCTCACACGTACTACTGTTGGTACCTGATGGATCAAAACTTCCTATGTAATTTAACTCAATTTCTTGAGTTGGGACTGGTGCTAAACGGTCATTATCTATGATGTAAATAGTAGCATTCGCATTGCCTGTAATACTCAATCCAACAGGATTTTCTAAACTCAACACAAAATATTCAGCTTGTTGCTCTTCTTCTGTATCATCAACAATTGGAATCGTGATGGTTTGTGTCAATGTACTACCACCCGTAAACTGTAAGGTTTGTGTGCTTAAAGTAAAATCATTACTATCAGCGGTACTAAATGGTGCTGTTTTTACTACTAAATCTACAGATGCTGTTGCTGGACTTTCTAAATTGATAATAAAGTCTAAGGTTCCTGCATCTTCATTAACGGTAATAAAGTTAGATGCAAAAGCCACCGTTGTATTAAAGCTAAATTCGAAACTAAACGGACACGCCATCGCTTGGTTTGTGGTGTCTTCAACATTCGAAATAGTTAAATTATAAGTAGTTGCTGTTGTAAAAGGAGTTCCGTAAGTTAAAGTAACCACATTATCTAGAACTGAAGCAGACGTTAAATCTGCAACACCAGTATAATTAGCTGTATTTGAAGCAGAAACAACATCTACATTCGCATTAAAAGTCACTTCTAAAGTTGTATTGTTTAAAACAGCCACCGACTGAACTTGAATGGATGTTGGGAAGTTCCAAGTTGGCCACGTCTGTGCTGGTGTTCCGCCACCAATGGCTACCCAATTTGCTGGATTTAAAATAGCAGTTTTTAATTCTGCAACCGTCCCAGACTGTGTGCCATCGTAATAAGCATTCACAGAATTTCCAGAAACATTACCAGGAGCAGTACTTGTATTTAATGTATTTACACCATCAATTAATCCGGCTGGCAACATTGATAAACTTCCACCACAACTTGTATTGTTATCCACCCAACCGTTAGAGCTGAACGCGGTTATATAACTTGGAGCTGCCGCTGTGCCTGTGTAAACAATCACTTGCTCCCCATTAGAACTCAATCCAAAACCAGAACCGGTTACGGTACCTCTGTTAGATACAAGCGCAGCGGTTTGAATGGTAATCACTGAACCCGCTGGAATACACTCATCATCTCCAACAGTCCAAACAATTCCGTTAGGACATTGTGCTTGAGCGTTAGATGTATATTTTGAATCTGTAAATGTGATAAACGTTCCTGGGTCAATATCTACAAATGTGATAAATGCAATCTCATCTTCTGTTGAAGTGGCATTAGTTCTGTATGCTACAAACACTAAATCGCCAGCTTGAAATTCTGTTTGAACAGCTATAGTAGTAAAAGTATTTGCAACCGTTGAAGCCACTGCATTATCACTTAAATCTTCAACCGTATTCGCTAATAAAGCAACATAATAAGTTTGATTATTTAATAAATCGGATGATGGTGTGATTGTAATTGTATTATCTGCATACGTTGCATCAAAAGCAACTAAAGCACCAGAAGCATCATTCAAACGCAATTCCACAACAGCATCAATGTTTGTGTCAGTAATCACGTCATCATTTATTAAGCGAATAGGCTCATTAAAACTGATAGCTGGTTGCGTTGTTACCGCAAGATTGGTGCTCAAGTTTGCAGGTGTAATCGTTACTACTGGTGCAAACGTATCGCCACCGCCAATCACATTACCATCAACAGTAAAATTATCAAAACGGTTATTTCCAACTGTGCCACCGCTACCTTGTTCAAACTCTACTTTTAATTTAAAATTTGGATTGTCATTGGCTTCTGCAATAGCTGTAAAATCTAAAGTTTGTAAGGTTGGGTTACCGTCATTTGGCATAATTGTTACAAAACTTGTATAATCAGTACCGTTGGTTGAGTATGACCATAACTGGTTACCCGCGCCAGAACCTGAACGACGTGTTGTAAATTTCACAATAATGTCTTCAAAACCTGTGGTTGGCAATGCAAATTCTAAAGCACCACCGATTGGGTTATTGAAGCGTAAATGTGTTCCAGCCAAATCGCCATTTTGGGCATTTAGGTTTTCTACATTAAAATTCTGTCCTGTACCTCCCGCGAAGTCGATCACACTGCTTCCGCCAGGAAGTGCAGTAAGTGTTGCACCAGTCACTAAAGATTGCGAAACTGTCGTAACAGTTGTAACAGAAGTATTATCATTAAAATTCCAATAGTGAATAAGCGCAGGAACAGGAACTAAGTTTCCATCCAATGTAAAATTATCAAAACGGTTATTTCCAACTGTGCCGCCAGTACCTTGTTCAAACTCTACTTTTAATTTAAAATTTGGATTGTCATTCACATCTGTAATAGATGTAAAATCTAAAGTTTGTAAGGTTGGGTTACCATCATTAGGCATAATTGTTACAAAACTTATGTAATCAGTACCATTGGTTGAATATGACCATAACTGGTTACCCGCACCAGAACCTGAACGACGTGTTGCAAAATTTATCACAATGTCTTCAAAACCTGTGGTTGGCAATGCAAATTCCAAAGCACCGCCGATTGGGTTGTTGAAGCGTAAATGTGTTCCAGCCAAATCGCCATTTTGGGCATTTAAGTTTTCTACATTAAAATTCTGTCCTGTACCACCCGCGAAGTCGATCACACTGCTTCCGCCTGGAATTGTAGTAAGTGTTGCACCTGTCACTAAAGATTGCGAAACTGCCGTAACAGTTGTAGCAGAAGTATTATCATTAAAGTTCCAGTAGTGAACCAAATTCTGTCCCCAACTGGCAGACTGAATAAGTAAAAGTAAAAAGCACGTTATCGCGCCTTTGAGAATAGTTTTTTGCATGATTAGATAGTTAAGATTATAAGTGTAAAATTCCCTTTTATTTGATACTTAATGTTAAACAAAAACCTATGAAATGATTAAATGACTGTTGCGGAATATTTACAAAGTGTTAAGCGATAACATTTAGATAAATATATGATGATGTAGAAGTGTAAATTATTTAACATTGAGACAATAAATGACTACAAATGTTGATTGGCGGCTTAATACAAAGAAGCCTGACACGTTTAGGTCAGGCATTTTTATAGTACGCTAAAAATAGGATGCTACTGGTAGCTTCAATTCAAAAACTACTCATTCAATATATTTCAACTATGCTTTGCAGTAAGCTGCGCTAAATCCCTGATGTTCTTCGATTATCGCCCTAAAGTGGGGGCTTAACGATTTGTTTTTGCCATATGGTGGTGTGAAACCATAATATTAATGCCTTAATAACAATCTGTTAACTGATATTTAAAATATAAACTCTTTTTTTGGTGTCTTAGATTAAGACTAATTGAGACACTCAATTTTTAAGAACATGATGATCTCTTCAAATCATCTCGCTACTTCGGTAGAAAATTTTCCACCTACTTTTTTAAGTACCTATTCACTTCCCCGAGAATTAAACGCAATTAACAACAAAACCTCCTTAACACATGAAAAAAAGAGCTGTTGATATTGTTGTCATATCTGATGTGCATTTGGGCACCTATGGATGTCATGCCAAAGAATTATTGACCTACCTAAAATCCATTAAACCAGAAAAGGTTATTTTAAACGGTGATATTATAGATGTATGGCAGTTTAGTAAACGCTACTGGCCAAAGTCTCACATGAAGGTCATAAAATACCTCACCTCTTTAATA
>JBGTCT010000200.1:0-9438 GCA_041748695.1 Aquaticitalea sp.
TAATGTCACGAAGAAGATAACGATAGCCCCGAGTAGGTTTTTTTTCATGATAAGCGTGTTAAAATTAGATTTGTCCTCAAATATAGTGAAATATCGTTAAAATGCAATTTTTTCCGATTAAATGTTTTTTGAAAATAAAAAGGAAGCGTGTTAGGCTTCCTTTTAAATGCATTAAAACTGTTTCATTTTATGATGATTCTCTTTGTTTCTGTTACATTATATCCGATAATCTTAACCATGTACATTCCAGAACTCAATTGTAAAGAGACATTTTGAGTACCCGAAGCGAAATCCAATGTCTGGGAAAATACCTTTTGGCCTCCCAAATTATAAATATCAACTTTGGTCATTCCTATACTATTTTTAGCAGCAATACTCACCTGACCTTTGGATATAGTAGGGAAAATTGAGAAATTGCTCGATGCAACTTCGTTTTCACCAATACTTAAAGGTATATCGGTAAACGTACCAGTAAACAATCCGCGGCCGTATGTAGTGGCGAGTATCGTGTTATCAGAAGGTCTTAAATCCAAATCAACCACTTTAACATCACTCATGCCATTAAAAGTTTGCGTCCATACAGGGCTAGCAACTGTAAAGTCTGATGTTGCCCAAACCCCGAGGTCTGTCCCGATAATTAGTTCGTTTGGAATCAATGGGTTTTGCAAAACACATTTGACTGGGATATCAGGAAGATTTCCTTCAAGACTTCTCCACGTGCTACCACCATTAGTAGTATGCCAAATGCTCTGAACACCATAGTTGTGCATGGTAACGAATAGTTCTTGCTCTGTTTGACCAAATTCAATGTCTGAAATACTGCCTACAAAATTAGGTCCAGTAATGTTAGTCCAAATAGGGCTAAAATTGGCAAAAGTTGCTCTTAAAAGTCTTCCACTTCTTAGCCCAACAAATAAAGTTGAAGAACCCGTGTTTAATGATGATACTATTAGGGCGCTGGGAGACGAGTTCAATAGCGCATTCGTTATATTTGTATTAGTTACATTCCCTTCTCCATTTGTGAAGTTGGAGGTTCTCTCAATAACTATTGTGCCTCCCGAACTAGCATTCGAGTAAAGTATATTTAGATTTTTATCCAAGGCGGCTTCATTAATAAAGCTTCCACCATTCCCACTTGATATTTGATAACGAGTGGAAAAGCTAGGATAATTTAAATAAATATGATTATTAGATGGGTAGGTTGAGATCATGTAAGGAGTGCCTATATCATCAATTTCAGTAAATCCACCATCGCCGCCTAACGGATCAAAGAATGGATTAGGACCAACAGCACCATTTACTAATATTTGGGTTCCATTGTCTTGAGTTCCACCAGCGATGTCATCTCCATTGGCTCCGCCAGATCTGTCAATTGTTCCATAATAAAACTGTGTGGTAATATAATCCTTATTTCGAGATTGGATGGCGCTACTACTTCCTGAAGCAGCTGAAAGATCATTGGCGAAAAAGACACCTCCATCATTGCCTATCGCTGCTTGGTTGCCATTACTTCCAGGTCTGAAAACGATGGCATGCTGATCTGCATGCACCAATGGCACGCTGAGCCTCCTCAACTCGTTGTTATTGGACCATTTTGAAATTTGGCTCCAGATAACACCATTAGTCACAGACACGAATAAATCAATACCACCTACATACAATTTATCGTTTTGGTCTACTTCAATCGGAAGATCGTAAAATGCCTGTCCACGCGTATAATCTGTTGCCGGGATATCATTGTCTGCGTCGTTTGGTTCATTCATTTGAGTTACGGTTGCGAAAGCATCAACTGTTGAATAAAGATTGGCAGCACCGCTTACATTTGCAGCTATCCAAAACTTATTGGCATCCTTGTTAGAAACCTCAAGTTCGGTTCTAGCAGCATTAGAAATTGTGTGAATTAATGAAAACGTAGATCCGTCAATCGATTTATAAATGTCGCCTCCAGCATCTCCAAAAACACTTCGTGTAGTGGTAAACCAAACATTATTATCAATATCTATTTCGATATCACAAGGGTTTTTGAAAGCACCATTAGCATGCTGTATATTAAATCGCGTCCAATTTCTGCCATCGTCAACGGATTTATACACCCCAGTTTCAGAGACTCCGTTAAAATTATTAGGGGATGATGCCGAACGATATATAGCACTGGCTACTGCAATATATAATTCAGTAGTGCCAGAGACATTTCGAGCTACGATATCATTGATATAAAATATTCCATTTACAATGCCATTACTGGAATCAAAGCCCGTGTAACCACCAAAAATATTCTGCCAAGTAGCACCTGCATCTGATGACTTCCAAACGCCTCTGCCCACGGCATCTCCAGAAGTGAACGATTCACCAGAACCGACATAAAAAATGTTAGAATCATTCGGGTCTGATATAATGCTGGTCACAGGTATATTAGACTGAAGGCCTGGTATCAGATTCCATGAAGAATTTGCCTTGGTAATATCCTCATTGACCCACAAACCTCCAGATACACCTCCTGCAAAAACCCGCGTGTAATCGTCTGCAGGGTTTGCATTCCCTATATCATTAGGATCAAACATAACACCTCTTGTACGTCCTCCTTGATTGTTGGGGCCTCTATTAATCCAGGGATTTGAAGCCTCGCCACCTGAACCTCTAAACAATCCTCTTCGGGCAGTTAATTCGGCTTGGATTGCTTCCAAACGTTCTGGCATAGGTCTGCCAGTGTTGGGGTCCATGGTTAATTCCCATAATTGCTCATAATAGGCATTGGGAGGCATGGCCAACGCTTTACGTTCCTTTTTTGATAAAAGCTGTGTGTTTTTAAATGGACTATTGTCCAGAAACATTTGGTGTTTTTCACGAAGTTTTTCAACACTGCTCTTTTGTGGTATCTTAAAACCAATAACACCGAGAACAATTAATGTGGAAATGGAAGTAATAATCAGTAATTTCTTTTTCATGCGTTAATTTTATAAATGGTTTCCTTTTAATTTTCGATGTGTTAATATGGCATTGCTATCAGATAGTTTTGAAATATAATTACAGATAGACATCATATTTTGATAAAACGTATTCTGATTTAAGTCTAAAGTATCAGGGAAAACTTTCAATATTAAGCGATGATAACTTGTTAAATTCCCAGTCTGATGACTATAAATAGTGTTAGTGAATATATTCAACAGTTCATTGATGACTTCGTAGCCAGCAATTTCTTTATCTATGACTTCTTTGGAGTTGTATACATTTTCAACGCTTATTTTAATGATGTCATTAATTTGTGCTTTGTATTTACTCATATCGAGCAAGGCCTTATCAAAATTTCCTTCCAGTATTTTAGACTCATTAGCCATAAAGATTTGAACTGATTCATTAATCAAACTATTAATTGCTAGTGCACGCAAATAACTAATGCGATCTTCTGTATTGGTGAGGGTGTAATAATTTTCTTTATTGATAGTGTCCCTTACAAGGTTGATTAAATATTCGAGTGCGTATTCTTCTTTTATTAAACCAAGGTTAATGCCGTCTTCGAAATCGATAATGGTGTAGCAAATATCGTCGGCTGCTTCTACCAAAAATGTCAATGGATGTCTTGCAAAGCTGATGTCATTACCCGTTCTAGTTTGTTTTAATCCAAGTTCCTTAGCAATATCAATAAATGATTCTTTTTCACTTTGAAAAAATCCGTATTTTTTATCTGCGATATGGTTTGTGGGTTTTTTGGGTAAGGATTCTTTTGGATACTTCATGAATGCCCCAAGTGTTGCGTAACTCAATCGCAATCCGCCTTCACGCCCTATTCTGCTTTCGGTTAAAATTTTAAACCCGTTGGCATTTCCTTCAAAATCGCATAAATCTTGGTATTCCTTTTCAGTCAATTCGTCCTTAAATTGTTGACCGTTACCTGTTTTAAAAAACTCTCCTATAGATTTTTCACCAGAATGACCAAAAGGTGGATTCCCAATGTCATGCGCCAATGATGCCGCTGCAACGATAGCACCAAAATCATTGATTTGATATCCATGCACCGTTTGCAGATGCGGATACTTTGTGAGCAACTTCTGCCCTACACTGCGTCCTAATGAACGTCCGACGACGCTCACTTCCAAACTATGCGTTAATCGGGTGTGTACGAAATCTGTTTTCGATAATGGAATGACTTGGGTTTTGTCTTGAAGACTTCTAAACTCGGAAGAAAATATAATGCGGTCATAATCCACTTCAAACCCCAATCGTGTTTCGTCCTGTTCCTTGCGTAAGCGTTTGTTAGTATCTCCGTGGCGTTTTAAGGAGAGCAATTGTTCCCAATTCATTGATAAAGGTTAAAGCTGGCAAGATACATATTTTCAATGTTAACTAAACATATCCATTTTAAAAATTATGCTCGTGTCGGTAACGTTTAGATAACTTTTTTATGAAATAGGTTTAACCTTGAGTTAACACCAACTTTACACTATCGTGGTTTCTTTGTAAAAATTTTAAATCAATAATCAAACAACACTAAATTAAAAAAATCATGAAAAAATTCTATTACTTAGTAATATCAATTTTGGCCTTAAATTTTGCTACAAGCTGCGGTAATGATGATGACGCTATTATTTCAAATGATGATGATGGTGGCGGCGAGCCTCCAGTCAGTAATGTAATCACCAAGGTAGGCATCATTAATGCCAATGAAACTTGGACTGCAGACAATATATATGTTTTGGCAGGAAAAGTTGTTGTAAACGACGGCGTAACTTTAACAATAAACAAAGGAACCATTGTTAAAGGCGCAGAAGGTCAAGGATCTTTAGCATCTGCATTGGTTGTTGATCAAGGCGGAAAATTAATTGCTGATGGCACTGCTGCTGAACCGATCATCTTTACCTCTATACTAGATAACATCCAAGTAGGTCAAAAAGCTGGAACTAATTTAACTATAGCGAATACAGGTTTATGGGGAGGTTTAATTGTTTTAGGTAGAGCGCCTATCTCTGTTAGCGGTGATGTTGAGACTAACCAGATAGAAGGTATTCCTGCAACTGATTCTTTTGGTCAATATGGAGGTAGTTTACCAAATGATAATTCTGGTGTCTTTAGATACATTTCTATCAGACATGGAGGTATTACGATAGGTAATGACAATGAAATTAACGGTCTAACACTAGGTGGTGTTGGTTCTGGAACTGTTATTGACCACATCGAAGTGGTTGCAAATCAAGACGATGCCATTGAATGGTTTGGTGGAACAGTTAATGTAACCAATGTAGTTACTTATGCACCAGGGGACGATAGTTTAGATGCTGATGAAGCTTGGTCAGGAAAGGTGACAAATGCACTAATTATTTTAGGCGTAGATTCTGATTCTGCACTGGAACTTGATGGTCCTGCTGGGTCTGCTGCTACTGAAGGTGGTTATACTATTGAAAATGTTACTATGATTGGAGCTGGAACTTCTTCGAGATATGCTGATTTAAGAGACGGACTTATAGCTAACATGAACAATGTGTTGGCTTATGGTTTTGGTGCTGATGCCAAAATAAGAGTTAACGGAGCAGATTCTCAATTAGAATTGGCTGCTGGTAGAATTACTTTTTCCAAATGGGAAATTGTGCTTCCTGCTGGTGTTACTTTGGCTAGTATCATTACTGGTGCCTTACCTGGTGATGAAGCTAAATTTGTAAATAATGCTACAGCAATCGCGTCTCCTGCAGCCGCTACCGTTGGTGCAAATACTTCTGTATTTGCTTGGACGTACGCAAAATCTGTAAATGCTTTCTAATAAAAAAATTGAAACACTATAAATAAAATGTCCATTTGCTTTAAAAGCTATGGGCATTTTATTCATTTATAAAAAATATCGTATTTAAACTAAATTAACAATGCTAAACAAAGTAGTTTTTACAGTAATATGTTTATTGGCCTTACAATTTGTAAATGCCCAAACAGGTAAGGTAACTGGTAAAATTTTAGATGGTGAATATAATGATGTCTTACCATTTGCTAATGTCCTGGTGAAGGGCACAGCACAAGGAGCCACTTCAGATTTTGATGGAAATTATATATTAGAGCTTGAACCAGGTACCTACACATTAATATTCTCATTCGTTGGATACGATACGCAAGAAATAACAGAGGTTGTCGTTAGAAGTGGAAAAGTAACCGATTTAAACGTAACAATTAAACCATCAACTGCTTCTTTAGATGAAGTTGTCATCACTACAACCGCCAGAAGAAATTCAGAACAGGCGGTTTTAAACTTACAAAAGAACTCGGCCACTTTGATGGATGGCCTTTCCATAGAAAGCATCAATAAAACAGGGGCAAGTAGTATTGCTTCTGCCATAAAAGGTGTTCCCGGAGTTTCCGTGCAAGAAGGAAAATATGTTTTTGTGCGTGGTCTAGGTGATCGTTACACTAAATCGATTTTAAATGGGATGGATATTCCAGGTTTAGATCCAGACAAGAACACAATTCAAATGGACATTTTCCCAACCAATATTCTAGAAAATATCTTGGTGATGAAATCCGCTTCGGCTGAATTGCCCGCTGACTTTACTGGTGGCGTTGTGGATATTATTACAAAAGATTTTCCAACGCAAAAACAAATGCGTTTATCCTTTTCAGGAGGCTACAATCCAAGTATGCATTTTAAAGAAAACTATGTCAACTATCAAGGTGGTGCAACCGATTTTTTGGGTTTTGATGATGGTACGAGGGATTTACCTATTTCACCCAATCAGAATATACCAAATCCTGCATCCCAAAATAACGGAATTCTAGACAATATAACCCGAGCTTTTGATCCAAAAATGGCGGTTGAAAGAAACTCTAGCCTACCAGATTTTAGTTTAGGTTTTAGTTATGGAAATCAATTTGAAGTCGGAGATAACCAATTAGGCGTTATTGCTTCGTTAGATTACAAAAACACAACTGCATTTTATGAAGGTTTTGAGAATGGTATTTATCAAAAACCCGAAGAACGCGATTCTTATAATTTACGATTTGATAGACGTCAAACAGGTGATTTGGGTTCTAACAATGTTTTAGCTTCTATTCTTGCCGGATTATCCTATAAAACTTCAAAATCAAAATATACTTTAAACATTCTTCATATTCAAAATGGGGAAAGCAGAGCGGCCTTATTTGATCAGAGAACCGAGATTTCTAATGCTATTGATGTTGTTAAAGATAATTTAGAATACACAGAACGATCGATATCCAATTTACTGTTTGGTGGAAAGCACACCAGTGATGATGCTTCTTTTATAACCGAATGGAAACTATCTCCTACACTATCTAGAGTATACGACAAAGATGTAAGGTTAACCACGTTTATTGAAGATCTAAACGGAGATTTTACCATTAGCTCTGACGCTGGTTTCCCAAATAGAATTTGGCGAGATTTAGAAGAGGTAAATGCTGTAGGAAAGCTTGATTTTACAAAAAAATACAATTTATTTGGTAAGAATTCATCTTTTAAATTTGGTGGATTATATAGTTACAAACAGCGTGAATACAATATCTATAGTTATGAGATTGCGTTCTTTAACTTAAGTCCTACTGTATTTGAAGGTAATCCAAATGCTATTTTAGCTGATGAAAATATATATACCCGTCAGAACAACAGAGGATCGTTTATTCGCGGTAATTTCGAACCAGCCAACTCTTTTGATGCCAATCAAAATACGGCGGCAGCCTATATTTCCAATGAATTTAAACTGGGAAGCAGATTGAGAACCATATTGGGGTTAAGAACAGAATATTTTACAAGTTTTTTCACTGGTCAAAACAATAATGGAACAGTTATTTTAGATAACGAACAACTATTAGACGAATTAGACTTCTTCCCGTCTGCAAATTTAATTTACGAATTTGATGAGCAAACAAATTTAAGAGTCTCATATTCAAGAACGACAGCCAGGCCAAGCTTCAAAGAAAAGTCATTAGTACAAATTTCAGATTTATTAACGGGAATTATATATCTTGGAAACATTGAATTAGAACCGTCGTACATTAATAACTTCGATTTTAGATTTGAAATATTTGGTGAAGAGTCTCAAATGTTCGCTATTAGTAGCTTTTACAAAAGATTTAATAATCCTATTGAGTTGGTGGCATTTTCTGTAATTGCTCCAAACCAATTTACCCCAAGAAATTCTGAATCTGCACAAGTTTTGGGTTTGGAATTTGAGGCCAGAAAGAATTTTGGATTTTTGACAGAGGGTTTAAATGATTTAAGTATTAACCTGAACCTATCCATCATAGAATCGAAAATTGATATGAACAAAGGAGAAGGCCAAGAATTCGATTCAAGACAAGCCTTTGCGCGTGATGGAGAAACGATTGACGACAACAGAGTTTTACAAGGTCAGTCACCGTTTTTAGTTAATGCAGGGTTAAACTACAATAATCAGACTATTGGATTAGAAACAGGATTATTTTACAACGTTCAAGGAAAAACTTTAGAAGTTGTAGGTTTTGGGAAAAATCCAGATGTATTTGTTAGACCTTTTAACAGTTTGAATTTTAACCTTTCCAAAACTTTTGGAAAAGATAAAAAATCTGCCGTTAGTATTAAAGTTGATAATATGTTAGATGAAAAGAGACAAAGCCTGTATGAATCTTTCGGTGCTGAAAGAGTTCCATTCTCTTTAAGACAACCAGGTACGGCTTTTTCAATAGGATATAGTTTGAATTTTTAATTTTAAAATTTTAAAAACAAAAAAGGTTTCGAAATATTTCGAAACCTTTTTTATTTCAGCCCAATTGTATTCTTATAGGTTACTTACTACTTGGCTCTTTTTATCTTTCCAAGTTGTAACTTCAACAATTCTATTGTCTGTATAGTGTACTTCCTGTAGAACGTCTTTTTGATAAAAATACCAAGTGCCTACTTTTTTTCCTTCATCATATTTCGCAAATGAAGTTTTTACTCCATTACTATCATACGTCAACCATTCGCCTTGCAACTTTCCATCTAATGTGTAAGCTCCTGTTTGGCTTACAGCTCCATTGTCATGGTAATATACTACATCAATAGTATTAGAGTCCTGGTTTAATTTTAAGGTTCTTTCGTTTTGTGCAAAAGAAATTGCTGATACCATCATCAACGCAACAATAACTAAATTTTTCATTTTACAGTAGGTATTAATTAATAATTATTTAACGAATATACAATATTTTTACATTAAATATACATTTAGGTAACATTAATTTAACATTAAAGTTATATTACGTTGTTTTTCAATACTTTATTTTATATAAAAAATAGATTTTAAGTCATATAATCAGTCCATATACCAAATATTTTTGATGTTTTTTAAAATCTTAAGCACATTCACTACACTCTTAGAGATAACATTTTGGTAACATTGCGTTCAATTTAAAAGGTGAAATTTGTACTTGCATAATTCAGATTTATTTCATGGAAAATATCTACATATACATGCTCATTGCACTGGGCCTTTT
>JBGTCT010000201.1:0-26755 GCA_041748695.1 Aquaticitalea sp.
ATTGATGATATTTTCCTCTTTTAACTCGTTCATTAAAATATTTAGTGTGGGACGAGAAGTACCAATTAAGGACGCTATGTCTTTTTGAGTGTAATGATGTTTTACAACATGGTCACCTGTTTTTTCACAATCATAACCGTAATCATCACATAACTCTTGAAGAAACTCCATCAATCTTGTTTTTGTGTCCTTAAACAATAATAGTTGAAGACGTCGCTCCAATCTCTTAAACCGAAACCCGATGAATTTATAGACTTTAAAACTAAAGGTCTGATTGTTCCGCATCAAATCATGCATGGTGTCAACTCCGATAGGGCAAATGGACGTATTATTATCTATGGATTGTGCAAACTCATCTCTTGTTTGTTCGCCAAAAATGGCTTTTTCGCCAAATAATTCACCTGTCGACAGAATAGCCTTCACAACCTCATCCCCATTTTCACTATAATAACCAATTTTCACTTTACCTTTTTCAATAAGATAAACTTTCGAGGACGCATCATCTTCAAAATAGATGTAATCCTTTTTTCGATAACTACAGAAGTCATGGTCTGCCTTAAATCTCTTGAACTTGTGAGGACAGAGTATATTAAAGAGATTGACATCCTCAAAAAACCAGATTGCCCTCATAGAGATATTTTTTCGTTAGATAGTTTAGCTGTCGTATCTAAAGCAATATAATAACAAAAATTTAAAAAACAAACTCCTAACAGTATAGTTAGGAGTCTTTTATAAAAAATATCGTGGAAATTACTTAAGCTGCATTTTCTTTTTTAATCAAATTCAATGCAGAACCTTCATTGTACCACTCAATTTGTGGCTGGTTGTAGGTATGATTTGCCATTATTGTATCTTTGGTTCCATCTGCGTGCACAAATTCCAATGTCAATGGTTTGTCTGGCGCAAATTGGTTTAAATCCAAGAAATTGATAGTGTCATCTTCCTGAATCAAGTCATAATCGCTTTCATTGGCAAAAGTCAATCCTAACATCCCTTGTTTTTTAAGGTTGGTTTCATGGATGCGAGCAAACGATTTTACCAATACGGCTGCCACTCCCAAATGTCGTGGCTCCATTGCTGCATGCTCACGAGAGGAACCTTCGCCATAGTTATGATCACCAACAACAATCGATTTGATGCCATTTGCCTTGTATGCACGTGCCACATCAGGAACACCTTCGTATTCGCCTGACAATTGATTTTTGACAAAATTAGTTTTCATATTGTACGCGTTAACAGCGCCAATGAGCATATTATTGGAAATGTTATCGAGATGTCCTCTAAAACGCAACCAAGGTCCCGCCATAGAAATGTGGTCAGTTGTACATTTTCCAAAGGCTTTAATTAAAAGTCTTGCCCCTCTTATTGTGCTTCCAATGGGTGTAAAAGGTTCGAGCAACTGTAAACGTTCTGAAGTTGGGCTTACGGAAACATCTACGTTTCTACCATCAACGACTGGTTCAACATAGCCTGCATCTTCAACGTCAAAACCATTTGGTGGCAATTCAATTCCTTTTGGAATGTCCAATTTTACCTGTTCACCATCTTCGTTAATTAAAAAGTCATTCATTGGATCAAAATCCAAACGTCCAGAGATAGCAATTGCGGCGACCATTTCTGGTGAGCCTACAAATGCATGTGTATTTGGATTACCATCGGCACGTTTTGAAAAGTTTCTATTAAATGAGTGAACAATGGTGTTTTTTTCATCGCCCTTCATATCACTTCTATCCCACTGTCCAATACAAGGTCCGCAGGCATTCGTGAAAATCGTGGCATTGAGATCTTCAAAAACTTTGAGGATCCCATCGCGTTCAGCTGTAAAGCGAATCTGTTCCGAACCTGGATTGATTCCAAAATCTGATTTTGCTTTTATATTTTTATCAACCGCTTGCTTCGCAATGGAAGCAGCACGAGTAAGATCCTCATAGGATGAATTAGTGCATGAACCGATTAGACCCCAATCGACTTTAATTGGCCAACCTTTTTCTCTAGCCAATGGTCCAAGTTCGCCAACAGGTGTTGCCAAATCGGGTGTAAATGGGCCGTTGAGATGTGGTCGGAGTGTATCTAAATCGATTTCAATCAATTCATCAAAATAAAGTTCAGGGTTTTCATACACCTCTGGATCACCTGTTAAGTATTCTCTTATCTTATTGGCCTCATCGGCTATTTCCGAGCGATCTGTGGCACGTAAAAAACGTTCCATACTATCATCATAACCAAATGTAGATGTGGTGGCACCTATTTCAGCACCCATGTTACAAATGGTTCCTTTTCCTGTACAGGAAAGGTTTTTTGCTCCTGGTCCAAAATATTCTACAATGGCACCAGTACCACCCTTAACGGTCAAAATTCCGGCTACTTTTAATATAACATCTTTTGAAGCGGTCCAACCATTGAGGCTTCCTGTTAATTTTACACCAATCATTTTAGGGAATTTTAATTCCCAAGCCATTCCAGCCATCACATCCACAGCATCGGCACCACCTACTCCTATGGCAACCATTCCCAATCCGCCTGCATTCACGGTATGCGAATCGGTACCAATCATCATTCCGCCTGGGAAGGCATAATTTTCCAATACTACTTGATGGATAATTCCGGCGCCTGGTTTCCAAAATCCTATACCATATTTATTGGATACGGATGCCAAAAAATCAAAAACCTCGTTACTGGTTTCGTTGGCACGCTTCAAATCTGGAACCGCACCTTGTTTTGCTTGAATTAAGTGATCACAATGTACTGTAGTTGGAACTGCTACCTTTGGTTTACCGGCTTGCATAAATTGCAATAAAGCCATCTGTGCAGTTGCATCTTGGAGCGCAATGCGATCTGGCGCAAAATCAACATAATCTTTCCCTCTTCTAAAAGCTGTTGTTGGAGTACCATCCCAAAGATGGGCGTATAAAATCTTTTCTGACAAAGTCAAAGGCTTACCAACTATCTCGCGTGCCTTATCTACACGCTCGGGCATAGTTTTGTAAACTTTTTTAATCATGTCAATATCAAATGCCATAGTATTTATTTTAAGGTTGATGTTATAAATGTAATCCGAAGTATCGGGATTGCAAAAGTACAAAATTTAGAGCACTTTTAAAAATATGTAACAAAACGTAAGTATCCATGAATATAAATCATCAAATCAGCATTTTATCGATATATAATTGAATTATTATCAATATATGATAGTGTAAAATACTAATTTAATAAAATTCGCTATTTAGACTATTTGATATTCATTGTTAATGCACTAAATACTGAAGTCGATTTTTATATGAAACGCATTCATAATTAAAGTATACAATTTTTCAAAAGATAATAACTTCAGATAGCAGGTCTCTTTAAAGATGAAGTGAGTGATGGGGAACAATGGTTTAAAAAAACAATTTTTAAGATGACTACTAGTTATTGCGATAGACGAATACAAGTCTAATGATGACTAAAATCAGCGCTAGTACTTTAATCAGCGTCCCAACAACCAATAAAAAATCGCCTGTAATAAAGTCCCATTCCCATTGCAGAACTTTGAATAATGCGCCCACAGAAATCACAGCCAAACCTATTAGCAACATTATAATAGGAATTACAAACTGCTTTGTTTTCATTTAATACAAACTTTTTATAATCTGCTCATCCGAAACACCTTCGGCTTCAGCTTTGTAGTTCTTGATGATTCTATGTCTTAAAATACCACTCGCAACTGCTTGCACATTCTCAATATCTGGTGAAAATTTCCCTTGGATGGCTGCGTGTGTTTTTGCCGCCAAAATCAGGTTTTGTGAGGCTCTCGGACCTGCTCCCCAATCGACGAATTCTTTGACCAATTCGGAAGCGGTTGTTCCATTGGGCCGCGTTTTCCCAACCATCTTTACCGCATATTCCACAACATTGTCAGCCACAGGAATACGACGAATCAAATTTTGAAAATCTATAATTTCCTGTGACGTAAACAACGGATTTACTTTTGATTGTATATCGGTTGTCGTCGATTTTACGACTTGTACCTCTTCTTCAAAGGTAGGGTATTCAAGATAAATGGCAAACATAAAACGGTCTAATTGTGCTTCTGGCAGCGGATATGTACCTTCTTGCTCAATAGGGTTTTGAGTGGCCAAAACAAAATAAGGCAAACTCAATTGATAATTATGACCTGCCACTGTAACAGAGCGTTCTTGCATGGCTTCCAAGAGCGCAGCCTGCGTCTTTGGTGGTGTTCGGTTGATTTCGTCAGCCAAAATAATATTGGCAAAAATAGGCCCCTTTATGAATTTAAAATGTCGGTTCTCATCCAAAATTTCACTACCCAGAATATCGCTTGGCATCAGATCTGGTGTGAACTGAATGCGTTTAAAATCCAATCCCAAGGCTTGCGCAATGGTATTGACCATTAAAGTTTTTGCCAACCCAGGCACGCCAATTAACAGTGCATGACCTCCAGAAAAAATTGAAATAAGAATTTGGTTGACAACCTCATCCTGTCCTACAATCACTTTGGCAATTTCACTTTTTAATGTTTTATATTTTTTTACAAACTGTTCTACAGCTGCGACATCAGACATACTATTCCTTTTTTAACCAATTGCTATTAAATTCGCAATTTCTATATTCAGCATTGATATTGATATAAGTGTCTTTAATTTTATTATCCTGCCACTTTCCTATCTCCTTGAATTGCTTATCCTGCTCGGTTAAATTTTTGATTTTTAAATAATCTTTCGCAAAATCAGCCTCATGTTCATTGATTCTATCGGTGACAGTGATTATTTTGAATTTTATTCGATTGATTCTATCCTCATCCTGAAGTACTAAACTCACCTCATTATCCTTTAGGTTTTGAATTTGAGAATACAATTCCGGATCCATTTTTGTCAATTCAAAATTGTAATCCTGTGTTTTGGGATTGATCAACTGACCCCCATCCTGTCTGGTTTCCTTCTCGTCACTCAATTCCCTTGCTGCATCGGCAAACTTTATTTCACCGCGCACAATGCGCGCTCTAATGGTATCTATTTTAACTTTAGCTTCCCTGATGGCATCTTGCGTTACTTCCGGACGCAGCAAAATATGTCTGACATCATATTCCTGCCCCCTAATTTTTTCGAGATAAACGATATGGTATCCAAATTCTGTTTCAAAAGGATCTGAAATTTCGCCCTCTTCGAGTGAGAAGGCAACATCACGAAATTCTTTTACCATTTGAGGACGGTTTCTATTCATGGTTGGCAGTTTACCACCAGTTTTTCTTGATCCAACATCATCAGAATAAAACGTTGCCTTGGTTGTAAAACTCGCACCGTTCTCGATAATATCGGCCTTAAATTCTTTTAATCGATTGATGGCTTTTTGTTTTTCCTCTTCTGTGATTTTCGGAATGATTACAATTTGTGCAACTTTAAGCTCGGTACCAAAAATAGGACGTGCATCTTTGGGAATATTATTGAAATATTCGCGAACTTCTTCTGGAGTCACTTCAATATCTTCAACAATTTTGCGCTGCATCTCAAAGCCCAATTGTTGGTTTTTGTTGATTTCGAACATCTCTTCCCTTAAACTTTCTTCGGAATCTTTGTTATATAATTTCAACAATTGATCCATAGAGCCATTTGTTTCCTCAAGAAAGGCACTGATTTGTTGATCGATATTAGATCTTATTTCGAGTTCCTTCACGGTGATACTGTCCTGAATGGCATGATGGGCATACAATTTGTCTTCGAGTAACTTCCCAAATAATTCGCAGCGCGTTATTTTATCGGTAGAAACTCCGCGAGCTTGCAGTTGAAGGTATTCTTTGTCTATATCAGAATCTAGAACCACGAAGTCACCAACGACTGCCACAACTCCATCTACTTTGACTCGCTTGCTATTAACTTTTGCGGTATCCAAGACTGTGGTGTTTGCTGCCACTTGGTCTTCAATAATCTCCTGTGCAGTGCCAATGGAACAGCTCAAAATGGCTATTATGGCGATGGCAAACTTACTGTTGGTTATAAATTTCAAATTGATTGTTTTTAATGGCATCTTTTGTTATATCTGTTTCAAGTTGTTTGATGAGTTCAAGTTTTCTTTTATTGATGACAATTTGCTTAATAGTAGGGTTTATATACTCTAACGGAGCATATTCGTTCTCTAATCGAACGTTATTAATATGCATCAAATATAGGTGTAATGAATCTTTGAGTTGTATAAAATTAGATTTTTTTAACAGTTCTTTCTTGTTTTCGGTATTCACCACCGGAATTCTTTCTACGACTTGCGAAACCTTGATCCAAATGGAGTCATTGAGTGAAAAGGATTTAAATTGAACCGAGATGGAATCAAGATGTCTTTTGTCTTTGTCCGAAAAACGCTTGAAACGTCTTGTGATATCTTCAGTATTAACGCCATTAATCGGAATACTTATGTATCTAAATTGTATCAGTTCGTCGTTGAGCTTAAAGGTTTCCTTATTGCTTTGATACAATTCATTGGCTTCGGTATAGGAGACAACGGTATCTATCGATCGTTTGACAAGGGCTTCCAAATAGGCTTTCGTGTACAAATCCTTTTTATACTGCTCAACCAATTTATTAAATTCATCTTGCATCCTTTGTGGCAAGTTGCGTTGAGACCCGTCTACCAACAAAAGTTGGGTAGCCCATCGTGTTATAAAGCCGTTAACAAGAAGTGTGCTGTCTTCTGGAGAAGTACCTTCTGCAACCAAATCGTCAATGTCGTCTTCATATAAATACGTATCATTAACTCTCGCAACAGGTTTCCTATCATCTGTTTGCTTAAAATAATCACAGGACACCAGGCAAAAAAATACAAAGAAGATATGGAGGAATCTGTTATTCAATTAATTTCGAATTTGGTTTTTTACGCTTTTCAAAGTTTTTGGATTGATCTCTACCTTATAACGATCGTTAAGCGAATTTAGCCATTGCTCTTCAATCGAATTTTGATAATCACTGATGACCTTTCCTTTGGCTTCTTCAAAAGTTTTATTGGTACTCGGCAAAATATCTTTAATCAACAACACATGATATGCATCATTGTACTGGTAAACTTTAGAAATTCCCTTCTCTAAATCCAATACTGATGGAAGACTTTGATGGTCTGTTTCCATCAAGCCTTTGGTAAAAATGACCTTCTGTTCGGATTCTGTATTGAGTTGACTATTGATGGCCTCTTCTGTAAGGCCTTGTTGCAATAATAGCTTTACCTTGTTAATGTCAATTTCTTTTGCGCAGGTGGCCAAAATTGCATCGATACGATCCTTATAGATATAATCTGATTTGTTCGCATCATAATACCTTTGTAATCCTATACTGTCTTGTACTGCAGCGTTCCACACTTCTTTTTCCATCAAATCAAACAACAATAAGCCATCTCTGTACTCCTTTACAATCTGTGCGAAATCTTCATTTTCATATTCAAGGTTATCTTCTTGGTATTTTAATATGCTAGCTTCTTCAAAGTTCTCATATTCTTTGGCAACAATATCTGCAAAATTAGTGTTTTTTCCATTGTAACTTTTTTGGGCAGCGATTAAATGGCTTCCAAACTGTTTGTAAGGAATGGTCGTATTTTTGATTTTAAACAGCTCTTTATCGACTTCAAAATCTTCAGGAAGTGTCCAAGCTCTGTTATAAAAATCTTGATTTAGAATGGAAGTAAAATAATTCAAATTCTTTCTATCAACCTGCACTCCATATTGCTTTTTGAGTTTTTTGGCCAGTGCCGTGTTGATAAGGCTAGAACGTGAATCGCGCTTGACTTTATTTTCCAATTCAATTTTTACCTCATCAAAAGGTTGAATTCCCTTTTTGGAAATCAATTTGATCACATGCCAACCGTAATCAGTCGCAAAAGGCTGTGAGATGTCACCAGGCTCGGACAGACTAAAAGCCATCGATTCAAATTCTTGCGAACTTAACTGTCCGCCGGTAAAAGGCACTAATAATCCGCCATTGTTGGCAGAGCTTTTGTCGTCAGAAAATTGTCTGGCCAGAGCTTCAAAATTTTCGCCCTGACTGATTTTTTTATAGATTTCGTTGATCCGCACTTCTGGATTAAAGAGGCTATCTTTTTTCTCATTAGAAACCATGATGTGTGCCACGGTTAGCTCTCCTCTTGACGGACGTTTTTCATCAACCTTAACAATGTGATAGCCAAAACGGGTTCTAAAAGGCTTGGATATACCTCCTACTTCGGTTTTATATGCAGCACTTTCAAATTCATAGACCATTTTAAAGGCTGAAAAATAGCCTAATTCTTCTGCAAAAATAGTGGCTCCGTTGTGCACTTCGTTTTTTACTTTATCAAATCCTTCAGAGAGCACGCGTTGACGCAATTCCATGAGTTGGTTGTAAACTTTTAAGGTGTCCTTCTCACTTTCGTCTAGACGAATCAAAATATGGGACGCTTTTAAGTCTTGTGTCGACCTATCATAGGCTTCTTTAATCAATGCCTCTGTAACATTGGTGTCTGAAAGGTAATTTTTGGAAAGCTGCTTCCTGTAGTTTTCAAATTCTCTCTTGTATTTTGGAATCGTATCAAAGCCCAACCGCTTTGCTTCCTTAATTTTTAATTGATAATTAACAAAAAGTTTCAAATATGCATCGACATCTTTTTGTGATTCGTCTTTTACCAAATCGAGATTTTTGTTATAAACCCTGACGAATTCTGACGATTTGATGGGGTCTCCATCAACCGTGAACAAAACATCATCTGCTTGTCCTTGGGCAAATGAAAATACTGTAATAAACAACATTATAATACTTAAAGAAAGTTTTTGATCCATCATGTTATATTAGTTTGAAAACTTGTCGCAAAAATAATAAAATCATGTATCAAACAAGTTGCTTTTTTTAAACGATTAGCATTTGGATTTAGTATTTTGAATTAAGGCAGCATAATTCATAAGTAAAGAAAGTTGTAAACACGAAAACGATGTAGTAACCATGTCATTTTAAAAGATGAGTAAATAATTTTATATTTATGATATAAACCCATAAAACATTTTATTATGAAAAAAAATTACATGTTATTTCTCTTATGCTTATCGGCGTTCCATATGCATTCACAAGAGGTATTCACCTTTTCCGGTTATGACGGAGCTCAAATGACACTTACCGCTACAACGGCAACTGTCAATGATGATATCACTATAGTATTTGAGGACGCCAATATCATCGATAATTTCTACACCCAATTTCAAAATGAAATCTACCAATACAGTGGTTTGAAAACCAATGATGGTGATTTTCAGTTTGCCCCTTCTTTTTCGGATTTGTCAGCGCAGCCTAAACTTCTATTAGTAGCAAGTGATACAGACAATAATGCTGCTCCTAATACGTACAGTATAACCATCAACTTGGCGGATTATTTTTCGTCAGCTCCAGAAGGCACAGTTGTATTAGGTCTTAATTTGCTTTTTCAAAACCAATTTGGTGGCGGAGGTAACAACCAAACTGTAGATTTATTTATAGATTTAGTAGATAGCGCTACACTTAGTGTTCAAGAATTTTCAAATGTTCCAGAAGTAAGGATTGTAAAAGATGAGATCATCACTCAAAATTTCCAAGGTCCATTGACTATTTCAATTTACGACATTTCTGGAAGATTGATCAATTCGGAGGTTAAGAATGTTAATTCTGCCGCATTTAGAAGTTCTTTTTATTTACCAAAAAATCAAATTTGCCTTATCAATGTGGAAGGTCTAAATTTTAGAAAAACCTTTAAAAGTGTTTTGAATTAGAAGAAAAATTTACAATTTAACCTGTTATTGGGCGATTGAACTTTCAATCGCCTTTTTTTTAATGGAGAACAACATACTTTTGATTTTTAAAAAAAAGAAACCTATACAACAGCTTCCAAATTTATTGCTAAACATACAGATCAACAAATATTTTGACGCTTGGCCAATCCTATATCTTTAATTCGGAAAAACTGAATATCTTTGAACACCAATCAGTGATTTAAAAAATGAAATATACATCTGAAGTCATTGTCAATGTGCCTTTACATGAGTTTATGCACAAATTTGACAACGCAGAGAACATGAGGCACTGGCAAAAAGGCTTGGTGTCTGTCGAACATATTTCAGGAACTCCAGGTATGGTTGGTGCCAGAATGAAATTGAAGTATCTCATGAGAAAACGGCCTTTTGAGATGACAGAAACTATTACACATCGCAATTTACCTAATGAGTTTCATGGTACCTATAGCATTAATGGTATGACAAACATACAGAAAAACTACTTTAAAGAAACTGAAAATGGTTTTACTCAATGGACATCTAAAAGTGAATATTTACCTCTCAATTTTCATATGTGTATGATGCTTTGGGTGATGCCAAATGCTTTTAAAAAGCAATCCAAAGAATTTATGATGGCTTTTAAAAAATTTGCCGAAAACGGATCAACAGTTGACAATGCGTAAGCTTAAGCTCATTTGGGATTTTAAAGGGCCTTCTGGGCAAAAAATTGCAGAGCATCACGAAATTCATTTAAAGGAGTATATCACAGTACAATCAATCAAAGCATATGAAACAGGTGTCGAAGCCATTCACGAATTGCACAGCATCGCCTTTATGGTCATAGACGAATCGGATTTAATACCAATCAGGGATGTGTTAAAACCTCATAGAGGCCAAGTGCATTTGGAATCACAATAGGTTTCAGAAAGTATCTGAAGTGTAAAATTTTATGTACGAAGTCCAATGTAGTAGCTGGAAGCTGGAAGCTGGAGGTTAGAGGCTAGAGGCTAGAGGCTAGAGGTCATAAGTATAAAGGGCAAAATTCCAAATTCCAAATTTTAAATGCGAAGTACGAAGGACAGTTTGAACCAAGTTTCAAGTTCAACTTCAAATTCAGTTTCAAGTTCAATTTCAATTTCAATTTCAACTTCAGGTTCATTTAGTTACGACATTAGTTTTTCAGGGCGTTTTAAAAAATAACATTCTATAAAAACTCCTACAAGCACAGTAATAGTGCACGAATCACATTGTATTGACCCAAAAATTGTTATATTTCGGTGTTCACAAGACTGTTTCCCAGGTATCAATGATTTTGTAATGAATCAATTGTAAACTATTGATTGATATTATATTATGAACTTTAGTCTAGATTCTAGTCTCTAGAAGCGCAGCGGTCTTAAAACTTTATCTCAATCATTATGTAAAACATTACAAACTTCCATAAACCATTTTTGATTATATTGGATCTCCAATTACGAGTTATGACGCAATTATTCAATAAAATCGATACCATTTTTAATGTCATCAAAAGCAACATTGCTTTCTATCCAAGCATTTTAGCTGTTTTTGGATTTGTTTTCTCCCTTGTGATGCATGTATTTGAAGAGCAAGGAATTTCAAAATATCTTATTGATGCCCTACCTCAACTGGTAGTGGAAGATGGCGATACAGCATTAACCATTATGAGTGTGTGCATAGGTGGACTGATCTCAATGATGGTCTTTAGTTTTTCGATGGTCATGCTTTTGTTAAGTCAGGCGTCTAGTAATTTTTCCCCTCGATTACTACCTGGATTGATTTCCGATAAGCGACACCAAATCATTTTAGGAATTTACCTATCCACCATTATTTACAATATATTTACGATGTTTACCATCGAGCCTTCAGCTGAAAAATATACACTTCCGGGGTTCTCACTGCTCATAGGGATCATCCTTACAATTGGATGTCTGTGCGCCTTTATTTACTTTATTCACAACATCTCCGAAAGCATACAGATTTCCAACATCCTCAATGACATTTATAGCGATGCAACAACGCGATTGTCAACTGTATTGGAGCTAGAGAGAAAATTGAGTGTATCTACCAACTTTGAAAGTACAGAAAATTGGCATGCCTATAAAGCACAACAATGTGGATATTTCCAGAATTTTACAAGCAAAAATCTGGTGTCCTTCTGTCATGAGCACAAGACGAAAATACACATCTTGATTCCGAAAGGCCTATTTATTTTAAGCAATCAGATTTTCTTTAAATCAGAAAAGGAATTATCTGATGAACAACTCAAAACATTTCATTCCAATATCAACTTTTCGAGAAGTGAATTAGTAAAGGACAATTATAACTTGGCGTTCAAACAAATTACCGAAATCGCTGTAAAAGCCATGTCGCCAGGAATCAATGATCCGGGAACTGCCATCAATGCAGTCGATTATCTCACGGAATTGTTCGCCATAAGAATGCAGAAAAAAGATTTGGAAATTTATGTCAACGATGATAACAATCCGGTGATGAAAATAGAAACGGCAACTTTTAAGAAGTTGTTATACTACGTTATGGCGTCATTGAGAACGTATTGTAAACATGATCCCATTCTCGTAAACCAACTACTTTGGATGCTAAACTACCTGAAAGAACAACCTTCTATAGACAATAGTTATCCCGAATCCATTAAAAGAGAAATCAAACGCATAAAAAAGGATTCTAAAGCCATAAAAGCCGAGTTGAACGATGATATTTAGTTTGATATCATTATTTTTTGATGACTTTTACAACAGTCGTAACAGGCTTGTGCATCATACATAGGAAGTAAATACCCGATTTTAAGTACCCTATATCCCACAATATTTTTAGTGCAGAGGTATCATTCCAACCAATCCTTGAACTCTTTGACGCGCTCCCTAGCAACAATAATCTCCTGTTCCTTAAATGTATGCAGTTTAATCTGCAAACGGGAATTAGTGTAACTGATGATGTCTTTAATGGAATCGATATTAATAAAAAACTTACGGCTGACCCTAAAGAACTTTTGTGGTTCCAGTTCGGTTTCAATCTGTTCCAGAGTCGTGTCGAGCAAATAGTTTCTACCTTCTTTTGTAAAGGCGTAAGTACCTTTATTTTCGCTGTAAAAACATTCTACTTCTTCAATATTGACGAGCTTTAAATGCTGTCCTACCTTCACCGAAAACCGTTTTTTATAATCGCGTTCAATAGGATTGACCAATAGTTTTTTAATGTCTTCAAAATCCAAGGTAACGGACTTTTTTGGGGGAATTCGCTCCTTGAATTTTGAGACCGCTTTGTTGAGGTCATCTTCGTCAATGGGCTTCAACAAATAATCGATGCTATTCAATTTGAAGGCCTGCAAGGCGTATTCATCATAAGCGGTAATAAAAATCACGGACGATTTGATGTCAACAGCTTCAAAAATTTCAAACGACAGTCCATCGCTCAATTGAATGTCCAAAAAAATAAGATCCGGATGTTCGTTATTCTGAAACCAATCAATCGATTCTTCAACGGAATGCAACATCACTTCCGTATCCATTCCTAAAGTGACCAACATACGCTGTAAGCGTCTTGCAGATGGTTTTTCGTCTTCTATAATAATGATGTTCATAGTTTGGTTGTTAGATAACAAAATTAGTAATAATCACAAACTTCATTCCCATCTATTATTCCGTTCTTTCTCCATATATTCCTTGATCTTGCGTTCTTCCCAGTTTTTTCCTAGAATGAAATCAGGCATAAAAACGGACAGGCCATGAATCAATAAACCAATCCCCCAAAATCCGAAGGTGGTAAAATTTTGCCACTTAAAATAACTTTCGCCAGCATCCAAATTTTGGATATTGATGATCACAACCATAATATTAATGACCACATAAACCACGAGGTGTGAATAAAAGCTCTTGATACGCTTCACGCGTTTGGCGGCTCTCTCGTATTTTTCCTGTTCAATAAATTTGTTATCCATTAGTTCCATGTATTAGTTCGTTCTTCCTTTTGCATTATTTCTTTGATTTTTCGATCTTCCCACGATTTGCCATAACCAAAGACACCGAAAGCATGAAAAATAACGCCCATACCCCATCCTAACATGGGGAACCAAAACCATTGGAACTCCCAAGAGGTTTTGTAATTTATAAAAGCTAGAAAAGGAATGACTAGGCAATAGGAAATTAGATTTCCATAAAAGCCCTTGATGTCCTCAACGTGTTTTTTTGCTCTATAATAAGCATTTTCTTGACTGTTAATTGTTTGAAGTTCCATAATAGATATTTGTTTGGTAAGCATTGGTAATGACAATGCAAAACGGTCTGCTTGTTGGTTAATCGTTACTTTTTTGTTGGTCAATAAGGCGTAACGTTGTTTGATATTTTCCAAACCTACACCACTACTCTTTTTGACAAGCGGTTTTAATTGTAAATTGTTTTCTACTATCAGCATACCCTCTTGTTCGTAAATTTTGATGTGCAAAGGCCTGTTACTTGTAACTGTGTTGTGCTTTACGGCATTTTCCAATAGCAGTTGCAACGACAACGGCACTACCTTACAATCTGGATTTTCAGCCCTTTCAGGAATTTCAAAGACAATGCTATCTTCAAACCGCATTTTTAGCAGCGACATATAGGTCCTGGCA
This sequence comes from Aquaticitalea sp., assembly GCA_041748695.1. Taxonomy (GTDB): domain Bacteria; phylum Bacteroidota; class Bacteroidia; order Flavobacteriales; family Flavobacteriaceae; genus JBPOFM01. Next base: position 14,385 of record JBGTCT010000201.1, read on the forward strand.
AAATCCAGCTCTTCGTCTACACTGACCAAATCCTTGTTTTTTTGTTCCAAAACATAACGATACACTTTAGAGAGCGATGTGGTGAACTTTTGTGCATTTTCGGGGTTTTCTTCAATGAGGCTCGTCAATACATTAAGGCTATTGAACAAAAAATGCGGATCGAGTTGGTTTTTCAAAGCATCAAAGCGCGCAGTGGCCGTTCCAGCAATAACTTTTTGTTCCTTGACCTTGCCTTGTTGGTATTGGTTGTAAAAATAGATGACATGAAAAATGATTACTATGGTCAAGGTAATCCAAAGTCCAAAACTGTAATAACCCCAGCGTTGAATCTTTAAGAAGTTTGTCACGCTATAGCCATCGTAAACAATAAATTTAAAAGCATTCAACAAAAATAACCCAGCAAGTGTCAACACGACAGAACCTACAATCCCAATAACAATGCGCTTGATACGCTCCTCTTTGCTCCATGTTAATCTTTCGAGATAATCAAAATAGTAATAATTGGTGTACCCCAGCAAAAAACTGTACAACTGATAAAAGCTAAAATCGATTAAAAAATCATTGACAGATTCGTAGTCAAATCCATTCGAAAGAAGGTTTCCAAAGACATAAACCGCACAACCAATCAAAAAGGTGAGATAGATATTTTTTGCGAATTTGCTCATGATTGTTTACACTTAATGAATGATGGATTATTTACAGAACGCCAATATCTCTTTGGCGCGTTCCCGTCCCCAATTTGGGTGAAAAATCGTTTCCGGTTTAAAGTTAGCAAAAAGTTCCATGGCTTTTTCTACATCTTTGCAAAAGGCACTGATGTCTTGTCCAAAATATTTGGCGCTCCCGATATTCCAATCTGCCTTGCCCAAAACGACCATTGGGTTTTCTGGTGCCAATTGATACGCTTTATTGTACAGTTCATTCACTTTGGCAGAATATTTCATGCCATAAGTCATTCCGTCAAAGGCAATCCAATTGGTATACACATGGGCTTGCATAACGAGTACGTCAGGGCTATTAGGCGCTAAAGCCTTCGCAGTGTTAAGATACTCTTGGGCTTTGTCCAGTTGCGCCTTTAAAATATCTGGATTTTTTTCTTCCCAACTTTTTAGACTGTTCATTTGGGCAATGTAATAATTGGGAAGCCACTCGTTAGGCTCTGCTGCGGCAATACGCTCAAAGAGTTGTTCGGCTTCTGCCAAGCTATTGGATTCCCAAAGGCTGAAGGCTTTGGTCATGCCCTTTTCGTAATTGGTTTGGGCAGAGGTAGCCATCGAAATAACCAGACTGGCGATAAATAATAAATGTTTCATGATATCTGTTTTTGTTTATTAAGCAAAGATCAGTAGAGAGACCATCTTTATAAAAAGAGAATTACCGAAGTGTCTATTTTGCAGGATGGATTGTATTGAGGAAATCACTCACGATTTCTCCTTTACGATAAAAAAGGTAAGGTATTTTAAGATAATTATAAAGCAACTCTTAAGGTTTCTTAATGCCTTTATGGTTTTTATACAGGTAACAAACTTTACTTCTTTAACCATTAAGAAGTTAAGACCTATACACTTAATGCCTTAATGGTTTTTATATTGGGAGCCAGTTTCTCAACTTTCCTCATTAAGATCTCAAGGGTTTAAGTGTTTTATCAATATGTTCTATAATTAATAATTGCTATGGTTTTTGATGAAGTCCTTGGCGCGTTTATTTCCAGTATTAAGTTCTAAAGCTATCTTATAATTTATAATGGCCTGAACTGTATCACCAGAACACTTATAGGCATCCGCTAAACTATCATAGACATTGTCACTCTCGGGATAAAGCGCTACATTCATCTTAAACACGGCAATTGCATTTTTAAAATCATTCTTGCGTACAAATGCATATCCCATACCATTGAGTTCACTTTCTTGAATATAGATCTGCGTGGAATCCTTCTCTCGTAATTTTAAATAAGAGGCCGTTGCATTATCATATTCCTTGTCCCGTAGATACATTCTCGCCGTTTTAAAAGTATCCGCTACTTTAGGGTAAGCATAGTCGATCGTCAATTGATCCACTTCAGAAACAATCGCCAAATAGCGATCTTTGGTGTCGGGATGTTTCACAAATCGCAACTTTTGATACATATCAGGCACGAAAAATGTGTTTTCGTCAAGCACAACGGGCTTCATCTTACCACCTTTCCAGTTGAGGTACAATTCATTGCCTTCATAATACACATCAATGACCTCGTTTTGATTGAAGACATAACGTCCCGAGGTTTGCTGAATTTGCTCTGGCGAGTACTCAATGTTGTTACCGCAGCTCGTAAAAAGAATCAGAGTGATGAAGAATGGGAATAAGCTTTTCATTTTGATTTGATTGATTGAGGATGTAATATAGCAAAAAAAATAGTCCCACCATGAATGAGACTATTTTTACTATATGTTATTGTTTTATCGAGTAGAACCTTCAATTACTTAATAGCTACCAGCTCCACATCAAATACCAAAGTGGCATCTGCAGGAATCACACCACCAGCACCTGAAGCACCGTAACCCAAATCACTTGGGATCACCAAGCGCGCCTTGTCTCCGACGTTTAGCAAGCAAATGCCTTCATCCCAACCTGCAATCACTTGACCAACGCCCACTTGAAAATCGAGGGGTTGATTGCGTTTGTATGACGAATCAAAAACGGTTCCGTCGGCCAATTGTCCTTTATAATGAACGGAAACCATATTGCCTTTTTCTGCTTTTTTTCCCGTGCCTTTTTGGATGATTTGGTAACGCAACCCAGAAGCTGTTTTTTCAAAACCCTGTGCCAAAGTTTCCATTTCGCCATCTTTCGCCGCACGTTCGGCAGCAATGCGCTTTTCACGAGAACCTTCAAAGGTTCTAAACGCTTCCACCGCATTAAAAGCTTCGGCCTCTGCACCTTGTCGTATGATCTCTACGTTCTCAATCTTATCACCTTGAGCGATGGCATCGACCACGTCCTGTCCTTCAACAACATTTCCAAAAACGGTATGCTTGTTATCCAACCAAGGAGTTTCGATATGAGTGATAAAAAACTGACTACCATTTGTTCCAGGACCAGAATTGGCCATCGATAGGACTCCAGGGCCGTCGTGACTTAAATCTGGATGAAACTCATCATCAAATTTATAACCGGGATGTCCTGTGCCACTTCCTTGCGGACAACCGCCTTGCACCATAAAATCTGGAATCACTCTGTGGAATTTTAGTCCATCGTAATATGGCGTGCCTTGAGGTTTTTCTTTATTCTCTAGATTGCCTTCTGCCAAAGCCACAAAATTTCCAACCGTTCCAGGGGTTTTTTTGTACTCCAGTGCAATTAATATATCACCTTTACTGGTGTTTAATTTGGCATATAATCCGTCTTGCATGTTTTTGTTTTTTTAATGAAGTCGCAAAGATACGGAATGTATTATAATTAACGAATTACGATTTGAGATTTACGATGTAAAGGTGAGGGATGAGGGATGAGGGATGAGGGATGAGGGATTAGGAATGTAGGTATTAGTGATGTGCTTTGAACTGAGACCAAATTTGAAATTTAATTTGAGAGATGCTAGACCGCTGCGCTGCTAGAGCCAAGACCTCTAAGCTGCAAGACGATTGTTCAGTGAACAGTCCCTGTAGGGAGAAGTGGTATTTGGAATTTGGAATTTGGAATTTATAAAGTTAGTTTTACAAAAATCAAAATATATGGGCTTTTTAAATAAAATGAAGGCTGCGTTAGGCAGTTCTCAATCCAGTGAAGAAACTATTGACAGTAATTACATTGAAAAAATCATCAATGAGATTGAAAACGAACCATTTGCAATTTCAGAATCTAATGTCATATATGCCGGATTGGGCGAATTAGCTGGTTACCATTATTTGCATACAGTGATTGTTGGCACCTTTAATATCAAAACAAACAAAGGCGCAGAACTTACAATTGAAGGAACTGATTTTGAACTGAAATTAAAGTCTGATATGATGGAATTGGAATCGGAATTTTCAAATGTATCCAACAGAAGTGTCACTAAAATTGATTTTGAATTAGATGAGGAAGCGCTTCCAAATATGGTCAAAACTAAAATTCAGTCCTTGAAACTTTCAGCTAAAAAAGAACAAGTCACATTTTCTATTGTTAATATCATCAGCGATGAAGAAGAGTAAACGTATTAAATTCAAAACATTGAGTTTATGAAATTCCAAATAACAAGCACCAAATTCCAAAAAATTGAATCGTAAATCAAAAATTCTTCAACAGATAACTCACAAAAGTCTTCAGTCTTCATCAGTAGTTAGTGGTTAGTAGTTAGTAGTTAGTAGTTAGAAAATAGAAAATAGAAAAAATAGACTATAGACAACTCAGAATAGACAACAAACAACAGAAAAACAATCGCAAATCGTAAATCCAACATCCATTTAACTCTTTAGTCGACAAAATACTGCCTTCTGTCATCACAAACCCCACCTCCATCCGTAGCATAAAATTTCGATTTCATTAATGATTAATTTAGATAAATATCTAAAAATCAATGTATCATGAAAACAAATTTAAAATTAATGGCAGGTACGCTATTCATCTGTATGATGTTGTGCTCCTGTGAAAAAGATGAGTTGGAAACTCAAGAATTAACAGACGATATCATGTTAAAGACCTTTAACAATGGAATGATCAAATCTTATAGTAATGAGGCTGTTCTTAAATGGAATGCAGCGCTTGCAGTTATTGATAATTCCAGGCCTCCTGCTGCCGAAGCAAAAATCTACGCAATGGTTACTTTGGCAATGCACGATGCCTTAAATAACGTCGTCCCAAAATATGAAACCTATGCGTTGGATAATTCTTCGGTTGATGCGTCACATGTCTCAAAGAAAAACATTGCACAAATTGCCGATGCTGCGGTAGCACAGGCAGCTCATGATGTATTGATTGTTTTGCACCCACCGTCAACAGCCAGCACCAACAATTTATTGAGCGCTTCTCTAGAAGCAATTACAAATTTAGAGCTCAAACTATTAGGAATTAACATCGGACAAAATGCAGCAGCTGCAGTTTTGGCGAAAAGACAAAATGACATTGTTTTCGGATTTAGCGCATACAATGAAGGAACCGAACCTGGCACCCATCAGTCAAATTATCTACCTTGGATTAATGCAAATCCGCCAGCATGGCCAGCGAATGCCGTATATGGTGCTAACCTCGGTCAATTAACCCCGTTTGGTATGGAGACCAGTAATCAATTCCGTGCGAGACCACCTTATGCAATCAATTCTCCAGAATATCTAGCCGATTATGATGAAGTTAAATTACTAGGGTGCGCAAGTTGCCCTGATAGAACTTCCGAGCAAAGCGAAATTGGTGCATTCTGGGTCGAAAATCTGTCAAGTTCCATGAACAGGATTGGAAGAGCATTGGCCATAGAGAAGAATTTAAATGGATGGGAAACCGCACGTTTACTTGCCATAACTCAAATGGCACAAATAGATGCCCATATCAGTTCAATGGAAGCGAAATATCATTACAAATTGTGGCGACCAATAACAGCAATAACATCTGGAGATACAGACGGTAATACTAGTACAATTGGCAACCCATCTTGGATAAGCGTATACAGAACACCACCTACGCCCGATTACCCATCCACTCATTCCGAATGCGGTGGCGCAGCTGCAGAAGTATTTAAGCTGTTCTTTGGGACAGATACGATGCCACAATCAATAATCAGCCCATATACACTACCAAATATAGAAAGGAATCTCTACAATTTTAGCCAAATTGCTGATGAAGTTTCAGTTTCAAGGATTTATATTGGATACCATTTTAGGAATGCTGTCGAACAGGGTGCTATAGAAGGCCGCAGATTGGGCAAATATGTTTTTGTAAACAATTTAAGGGAATTGCGCCCCAATCTATAAAATGATTTTTAAAATCCAGCTTGGATACTCAAGCTGGATTTTACTTTTTCAATCATTTGGAAATTTTAAATGCTATTACTCAAAACCATAATTGATGAGGTAGTTTAATGGATAACAATTTTATTATTCGACAACTTAAATATGCTTTCTTTATAATTTAATCAGAAATGACCAAGGCTATTTTAATTGAAAGATGTTTCAAGTTCAATTCTATCGAAATTACCTATGGTATAACCCTAAAATCTTGAGCACTAAATAAGATTCAAATAATCGGGTTTTAACCTTGAAATAATATGGCCATAGCTCCTTCCAATAGGGATTTCTACAGTTCCAACTTCAACCTCATTCTTGGTAAATGCGCTAATCTTATTGATAGCAACAATAAAAGATCGATGTACGCGCACAAAGTGATGCTGTGGTAACATAGTCTCTACATTGCCAATCGGTATTTTAATCCGCAAGTCCTGTGAATTTTGTCTATGTATTACAATATAGTCTTTAAGACTTTCAATATAAAGAATATCCTCAAGAAACACTTTTATCATTTTTCTATCTGATCGGAAATATACAAATCCTTGGTCATATTCTTTTATTTCAGTTTCTAAACTGCTGATATGGAAATATTTATTTACAGCCTTTAAAAATCTTCCAAGAGAAATGGGTTTTAATAGGTAATCAACGGCATCAAGCTCAAATGCGTCATGAGCAAAATCCTTATGGGCTGTAGTAAAAATGACTTTTGGAGGATAATGTAGTGTTTTGAGTAAATCTGTTCCTATCATTTTTGGCATATGAATGTCCAAAAACATTAAGTCTATTTTTTCTGTGTTTAGGACATTCAATGCCTCAAAAGCATTATTACAGGTCTTGGCCAATTTGAGTTTTGGCACAGTCCTGATGTAGTTCTCAAGAACATTTATGGCCAATGGCTCGTCATCAACAATAATACATATACACTCCATCTTTATTTTTTTTATGTGAACTGCAATTGTTCGATATACTCTTTTTCCAAAATTTCTAAACTGATTGTCAAATTAACGACGAACACTTCTTCCAATTTCACAGTTTCAATTTGATAGTTGTCCGAATACAAAAGCTGAAGTCGTCTAATAACATTTTGCAATCCTATACCTCCAGTCCTTATCTCATGTTCTTCCTCCACGGGATCGATGCTATTGACCAATTTAAATGTTAGTTGCGACCCTTCCATGGCCAGGTTGAAACTAATCCAACATTGATCGATTTGTCGACTCGTACCATGCTTAAATGCATTTTCAAGAAATGGCAATAATAAAAGGGGAATGATTTGATAGTCATCTACTGGGCCCTCAACAGAAACTGAAAGGTCAAGTCGATTACCATAGCGCAACTGTTCCAGAGCCATATAATCTTGTAAAAGTTCAATTTCTTTAGTAAGTGGTATTCTTGATGTATTACTCTCATAAATCATAAATCGCAACAAACCAGAGAGTTTTAATACAATTTCGGGCGATTTTGGTGAAAACTCCAAGGTATGGGAATAGAGGTTGTTCAATGTATTGAAAAGGAAATGTGGATGTAGCTGGGCTTTTAACAGTTTTAATTCGGCCACAGTTCTTTGTTGCTCCGCTTCAAGGGTTTGTCGTCGTTGCACATACCAATGCTTTAATAATTTTATCGACGTCGCTATGGCTCCAATGTGGACAAATGGCAGAACATTTCTACCGACCACAAAAGTGGTGTCTTTAAAATCGCGCAAATCACTTACTGAAAGTTGCCCTATTGCCGTATAACACACGGCGAGAATAACAAGAACCACAACACCTAAAAAAAATTGCCAGTACTTATGACGTAATAGATAACGTGGGATTAGAAAATAAAGCAAGGGGTAAACCATTATAAAATGCCCCGGCAAAAAGAAAAGTGCATTGAGGAAAGACTTTTTAGGATCTACGTGCAACCCAAAGCCCCACGCAAAATAAGTGACAACAAGAAACCAAAACAAAAGATGTAGTGAAACGCTTCTAGTGATTTTAAGCCAATTAATTTTTTTCAGAGCCATAGATAAGAGAAAACTTAAACCATTGAACAATTTTTTTTATGTCAATTAAGTTCATCCGTAGGTTTATCCCTAAAATTAGTTAACGCTATCACACTAATTGAAACCCATAAAACATTAAAGACTAGATAGAAAGGTACAAATTAAATTTTTAATTTTTATAATTTATTTTTAATGGACAGCAAAAGTTATTCAAGGAGAAATGGAGAAACTAATCAAAATATGAGGTACGACGTGAGTTCCAAAGGAATGAGGGATTAGGTTTCAGAAAATAGAAAATACTACACTCTCAACTTACAACAACAACAACAACAAGCAACTGACGATTCAGTGGTTAGTGGTTAGAAAATAGAAAATACAGACAACTCACAACAGACAACTCACAACTCAATTCGCGACCTCACTAATAAATTTGATTCGGTACAATCGCAATTCCTCGTCATCATAATCCCCATCAAATTCCTTAATAGCTTCATCGATTTTATCGGTTTTAGATTCCATAAAGTAGTCGTGGATTTCTTCCTGTTGATCTTCGTCCAAAATCTCATCAATCCAATACGTAATATTCAGCTTGGTTCCAGAATAGACGATGGCTTCCAACTCTTTGATGAATTCCTTCATCTTCATGCCTTTGGCTTTGGCGATATCATCCAATGGTAACTTGCGATCGACATTTTGGATGATGTATAATTTGAGTGCTGAATTTGAACCTGTGGTTTTCACTACCATATCATCAGGCCGTTCAATGTCATTTTCTTCTACATAACGACCAATCAATTCCACAAAATCCTGACCGTACTTTTTTGCCTTTCCGTCACCTACACCATGTACGTTACTCAATTCGTCCAAGGTCATTGGATATTTTAGGGCCATATCCTCTAAAGAAGGATCTTGAAAAATTACAAATGGAGGGACTCCCAATTTTTTTGCGTTCCGCTTTCTTAAATCTTTAAGCATATTCATCAACCGCTCATCAGCGACAGCACCTTCCCCTTTTGAAGCCATAATGATACCATCATCCGATCCTTCATCAAACACATGGTCATCAGTCATCATAAATGATTGCGGCGAACTCATAAAAGCTCTCCCATCTGATGATAAACGCAGAACCCCATAAGTCTCGATGTCTTTTTTCAACAATCCTGCAACAAGCACCTGTCGGATCAATGCCATCCAATAACGCTTGTCCTTATCTTCCCCTATTCCAAAAAAGTCTTGTGTATCTGTCCTATGGGATGAAATAAGTGCATTGGATCGTCCGGTTAGGACTTGTACCAAATCTTTGGATTTATATTTTTCATTGGTTTTGTCAACGGTTTCCAACAACACCAATACTTCATCTAGCGCTTCATGCTGTTTTTTAGGGAATCGAACGTTGTCGTCCATATCGCCTCCTTCGCCAGTTTCATTATCGAATTCCTCACCAAAATAATGAAGGATAAATTTACGACGCGACACCGAACTTTCTGCAAATGCCACCACTTCCTGTAATAATGCTTGGCCAATTTCCTGTTCAGCTACAGGTTTACCCGCCATGAATTTTTCGAGCTTTTCTATATCTTTATATGCGTAGAATGCCAAACAGTGCCCTTCTCCGCCATCACGCCCAGCTCGTCCTGTCTCCTGATAATAGCTTTCTATGCTCTTTGGGATGTCATGATGAATCACAAAACGCACATCGGGCTTGTCGATACCCATACCAAAAGCAATGGTCGCAACCACCACATCGGTGTCTTCCATAAGAAACATATCTTGATGCTTCACACGTGTCTTGGCATCCAAACCTGCGTGATAAGGCACTGCCTTGATACCATTGACCTGTAACACTTGCGCCAACTCTTCCACCCTTTTTCGACTCAAACAGTAAATGATGCCCGATTTCCCCTCATTTTGCTTTACAAACCGGATGATATCGCCATCCACGTTCTTGGTTTTGGGACGCACCTCATAATAGAGATTTGGTCTATTAAAGGAGGCCTTAAATGTTTTGGCGTTGGTGATGTTGAGACTTTTTAATATATCTTCCTGAACTTTGGGCGTCGCGGTAGCTGTAAGTCCTATAATTGGCACGTCGTCCCCAATACGTTCAATGATTTGCTTGAGATTTCGGTATTCTGGCCTAAAGTCGTGTCCCCATTCGCTGATACAATGTGCCTCATCCACGGCCATAAAGGAAACTGTAACCGACCGTAAAAAATCGACATATTCTTCCTTGGTTAAAGATTCGGGGGCCACATACAACAGTTTTGTGACACCGTTTTTAATGTCTTCTTTAACAAGACGTACTTCGGTTTTGCTCAATGACGAATTCAACACATGGGCAACACCATCATGCTGCGAAACAGCCCTAATGGCATCCACCTGATTTTTCATCAATGCTATTAGAGGTGATACAATAATAGCGGTGCCATCTTTTATCAATGCAGGCAACTGGTAACACAATGATTTTCCACCACCTGTTGGCATGATCACAAAGGTATCCTGACCCGAAACAATACTTTTAATAACATCTTCCTGAAGTCCTTTGAATTTACTAAACCCAAAGTATTTTTTTAGTGCAGCATGAATGTCAATTTCTTTTGTACCCATTAATCCCTATTGGTATTTTATATACATTTGCAATTAGTTTAAAGATACTAAAATTCTTTAAACGCATAAACCCAAAAAATATAAATTTTGAATAATAAACATTCTATTCTCAATACGGCAAAGAAAACCATTGAGTTAGAAAGCAAAGCCATTTCACATTTATCCACGCTTCTTGATGATGATTTTGCCAACACCGTCGAACTTATCTATAACTCAAAAGGGCGTGTCATTATTACAGGAATTGGGAAAAGTGCCATTATTGCGAATAAAATTGTGGCGACTTTAAATTCCACCGGTACACCTTCAGTTTTTATGCATGCGGCCGATGCCATTCATGGCGACCTCGGGTTGATGCTCGAAGATGATATTGTCATTTGCATCTCCAAAAGCGGAAATACACCCGAAATTAAGGTGTTGGTGCCTTTAATAAAGAATGCGAACAATAAAATGATTGCCCTTACTGGCAATCCAAAATCATTTTTAGGTCAACAGGCAGATTATGTTTTGAATGCTTTTGTTGAGCAAGAGGCCTGTCCGCATAATCTCGCCCCTACTACTAGCACAACGGCACAATTGGTTCTAGGAGATGCTCTCGCCATCTGTTTACTAGAGTTAAGAGGATTTTCAAGCAAAGATTTCGCCAAATACCACCCTGGAGGCGCTTTGGGCAAACGCTTGTATTTAAGGGTAAGCGATCTTTCGTCAGTCAACCAAAAACCGCAAGTAGCATTGGATACCAACGTCAAACAAGTTATCGTCGAAATCTCCGAAAAAATGCTCGGCGTTACCGCAGTCGTTGAAAATAACAAAGTTGTAGGCATCATTACGGACGGTGATTTAAGGCGAATGCTGACAAAAAGCGACACCTTTATCAACCTCACAGCAAAGGATATTATGAGTGCCAACCCAAAACGGATCGACAACCATGCTATGGCCATTGACGCCATGGAACTGATGGAAACTTATGAAATATCACAATTATTGGTAGAAGAAAATGGCGAATATGCCGGAGTGGTGCATTTGCACGACTTAATTAAAGAAGGAATTATATAATGGCAAAAAAAACACACAATGAGATGTCATTTCTAGATCATCTGGAAGATTTACGTTGGCATTTAATACGAAGTACATTGGCGATCCTTATCGCAGGGATTGGTGCATTCATGTTCTCAAAATTTATTTTTGATGTCATTATTTTTGGCCCGAAAAGTATGGATTTTCCAACCTATAAGTATTTGTGCAAGATGTCGCAATTCTTTAATATGGATACCACATTTTGTAATGATGCCTTCCCTTTTACGATTCAGAATCGTACAATGGGTGGACAGTTCACTGCCGATATCTGGACAGCCATTTATGCAGGAATGATCATTGCATTTCCCTATATCGTCTATCAACTATGGAGTTTTATCAGTCCCGGATTAAACCCAAATGAACGCCAACATTCTAGAGGCTTTATCGTTGTTACATCTTTATTGTTCTTTTTAGGGGTGCTATTTGGCTATTACGTGGTGACGCCTTTGTCCATTAATTTCTTAGGTACCTATAGCGTAAGTTCAGTAGTTTCCAACGAAATCGATTTGGGGTCCTATATATCCTTGGTGCGATCTTCGTCGTTGGCATCCGGATTGGTATTCGAACTCCCAATGATCATGTATTTTTTAACAAAGATTGGCGTGGTAACACCCGAAATCTTAAAGAAATATCGCAAATATGCATTGGTGGTCATATTGATCATCTCGGCTGTAATCACGCCTCCAGATATAGCGAGCCAAGTAATAGTGGCCATTCCGATATTAGTATTATACCAAGTGAGTATCTATATT
>JBGTCT010000202.1:0-33186 GCA_041748695.1 Aquaticitalea sp.
CTGTAAGGATCTCCTCCAAGTCCGGCAACGCCGCAAACCTGATTAAGATTTACCAATCCATTTTCTTCAACGGAAATGAGATTGTCTATGATTCCTGAATAGGCTTTTTTTGCTAAATCCATATATTTTTCAGGCAAATAGCCTTTTCGCACACCCTTTGCAAAGGCATATGTAAACATGGCACTGCCGGATGCTTCCAAATAATTGCCTTCCCTATCCCCTTGGTCTATCACTTGATACCACAAGCCCGATTCATGCTGAACTTTGGTAACGGCTTCTGCGAATTGATTGAGATAAGTAATAATGCGTTCTCTTCCGGGATGCGTTTCAGGTAAAAAATCGAGAACATCTACCATGGCCATTCCGTACCAACCCATCGCTCGAGACCAAAAATGAGGCGAATTTCCTGTGTCTTTGTTGGCCCATTTCTGCTCCTTGCTTTCATCCCAACCATGGTAAAGCAATCCCGTTGTTGCATCGTGACTGTGTTTTTGAATTAAATCGAATTGAAGTACGACATCATCATAAATCTTTTGAACTTTAGCCTTGTCATTTATATATTCTTGGGCATATTTAATATGAAATGGTTCAGCCATATACAACCCGTCGAGCCACATTTGATGTGGGTATATTTTTTTATGCCAATAACCACCATCCGTAGTTTTTGGCTGTGATTCCATTTGGCTATTCAATGTATGCATCGCTACTAAAAAACGCTCTTCTTTAGTCTTTGGATATAGATACAACAGCACATCGCCAGACTTTATCATATCGAGATTTTGATTGGAAATCTTATAGGTGTCTATGGTTCCTGTACTATCAATCAATTCATCGGCATAGCTATAGATATAATCGTAGTATGATTGCTTTTGTGTCGCTTCATATACTTTGGCACAGGCGCTTAACACCAATCCGTTTGTGTAACTCCAACGTGGTTTTTTAACAAAATCGAGCATGGATGCCTGTGGAACGCGCTCAATTTCAGAAAGCATCATACGTTCCGACCACTTTAGGTTATCTGAAACCAAAAGTTCGACATTGTTTTGTGAAGTGTCTTTTTGGTTTTCCTTTGTTTGTTTACATCCAAATATTGATATTGTAAATACACATAGAAAAAAGGAGTTTTTTAAAATCATCTTACAGGTTTTATAATGCGTTTGAGCTATCTAGTTTTTCTAATTTGCTGTTTAAATCTTTTATGAAATCAGCTTCATTGGTAATACCGTTTGGCTCTTGTTCCCAAGCACCCAAAAAGTAATAGGTCACTGATTTTGAAGTAGGTTTAAAAACCACTAGGTGGTCATGTTCGCCTTCTTTTTGTTCTGCCAATTCCTCTAATTTATAAAACACAGCCATTCCTAATTTATCGGTTTCACTTACCAAGGTCTGTGCACCATAAGTGGCGATATAACCCCATTTTTCACCTTCTTTTTTCATCACTGGAAGTTTGTTAAGTTTAACAATTCCGGTGCAAATGCCAGTAATCTCCTTGGATGGGCTCAATTCTGCTTTGGTATATCTATCTTCAGGATAAATAGTAAGTTTGGACTCCAAATCAATACTTTCCTTGCCGGTTTTCCAGTCTTTATAGGAAATTGAAATTGTGGATGATACATCTGAATTTTCAATGCTTGCAGTAGTATTTTTCACACTTCTAAAATGTGCGACGGTATCATTCATAAAACGACCATACCCACCAATTCCCATTGATTTTCCGGCTTTTAGAATATCTTGCCCCCAATCTTCTGATTCGTGATAGGAATCAAAACCATCCTGTCCAACATAAGAAAGCACCAAAGTATCCACTTTCTTTCCGAAAATATCGATGGCATTTCTCCAATCCAAATACAAGCGATACCCGATTTGGCTATTTTCCCAACCTGGACCTTCGTAGCGAATAAACCAAGAGTGGTCTGTATGTTCGGGTGGAACTACAACAGAGTTTACATTCTTGAAAGACGTTCCTGCAGTATACTCTTTATGTCCTCTTGGACCATCAATCCATTCTCCACCTTGGGCAATGGATATTTCTGCATAAGTTTTTGGTGCTGATGTTTCTTTTGGAGTTTCAGTGACCGATTCTTCTGCTTTTTTGTCTTTGCAAGCGATAATGGTTAAAAATGCAAACGCTATTACTGCTAATTTTTTCATGATGCTTTTAATTTTAATAGTTTTTACCGTTAATCGTGGTATTCTTAAAAATGATAGGCTCCGCGTTTTCAACAGACATATCAGTTTTTGCGCCTTTTATATGAACGTTGGTAAGCGTTACATTTTTTACAAAATTTTCTGGTCTTCCTTTTATTAAAATGCCAAATTCACCACCATTTTCAACAGTAATATTCTCCAAGTGAATATTTTTGATTGAAGGAATAAAGTTGCCTTCTTGATTGGCATAGGTGCCATAATAGGTATTTATTTTAAGTACGGCTTCTTTAACTTGCCCAACTTGAATATCCCTTACAAAGACATTTTCGACAAAACCACCTCTTAATGAATTGGTTTTGATTCGGATGGCTCTTTCCAACTCTGGACTGTCCATTTTACAATTTCTAACATAAACATTTCTAACACCTGCGGAAATTTCGCTTCCAATGACAACGCCGCCATGACCATCTTTCATGTCACAATTTTCAATGACAATATTTTCGCTTGGAATATTGACCCTTCTTCCATCTTCATTTCTTCCAGATTTGATTGCAATACAATCATCACCAGTATCAAATATGCAATTTTTGATATGTACATTTGTCGAATATTCCGGGTCGCATCCATCGTTGTTGGGACCATGACTTTTGACAGTGACACCGTCAACAGTAACATTATTGGACTTAAATGGATGAATAATCCAAAAGGGTGCGTTGATAAAGGTAACACCCTGTATCAAAATATTTTCACATTCAAACGGTTGAATAAACTGCGGTCTAAATTGATGACCTTCACCAAAAACACGTTCTGAAACAGGGACATTCTCATTTGACATTGTCCATAAGCGAGGTAGATTGTGGTCATCAGCTTGACGTGGTGTTCCTTCAACATAGCCATAAATATCTTTTCCAGCCCAAGGCCACCAGTTGGTATTACTTGCTTGACCGTTGAAGGTTCCTTTACCTGTAACAGCGATATTTTTTTCTTTATAGGAATAAATCAAAGGCGAATAATTCATCAGCTCCTGGCCTTCATAGGATGTGTGAACCACTGGTAAATAGTCCTTTCTATCTGTGGAAAACAAGACTTCTGCCCCTTCTTCCAAATGGAGGTTGACATTGCTTTCCAGATATATTGGACCTGTTAAAAATCGTCCGGAAGGAATGATGACCTTGCCTCCACCAACTTTTGAACAACTGTCTATTGCCTTTTTAATAGCTTCAGAATTCTTGGTGGTTCCGTCTCCAATGGCTCCAAAATCGACAATATTGAATGTCTTATCGGGAAATTCAGGAACGATGATATTTTTTATGATTTCATCTGCAGCAGCGAATACATCTACTTGGGCAGGTTCTTTTTCGATGTTTTTGCAATTGCTCAACAGTATTGCTAATAGCACCACTAAAGTGGGTAGTTTAAAAATGGATGAAAGAATATTTCTCATATCGGTATTAATTTTTAGTTGAGTTAAATTTAATTAATGAATTGGCGTAAACTTCGATATTCGTGTAGTTTTTGTCGAGCGTATATAAATTTGCATCGTTTGTTTTACAGTCTAACTTAAGTTTTCTCTCCCATTTATTCGGGATGCCATCACCATCGTGATCTTTCTTATTTTTTTTTAATTTTATAATTGGCCAACCTCCTACATCGGTTTGTGAATCTATGATCCCATTATTATAATCTGCGGTACCATTTTTTGCGTTCTGGACCACTCTTATGTCTGCTGTATCCCTGGATAGGCTAGATCCGGCATTTTTAAGCACATCTTCAAATGCCGTTTCGGCGTTTGTTGTTTCAATGTTATTTGAAATAGATATTGGTTCATTTAATTTTGTTGCTTCAGGGTTGTCGCACTGTACGCCGCTATCCCAATTATTGGCTGTGACATTTACAAATCCATTCACAAAATTACCTTCCACGTAAAATTTTCCATAAGGTTCGGAAGGGCTCACAATACGGTCTAGTTTTGAAGAGGTTGTTGCCGGGCCAGATTTAAAATAATTATTGACGATGTTGTAGGTGCCTTTTTCACCACCATAAATACTATTGTCGCCCCAATTATAAATGACATTGTTTCGAAAATCCAAAAATTCATTTTCTGAATTTTCAGTCGTTGAAGAACCACTGAACCTCGGATTTCTACTATTGTTATTCGCAATCAAGTTATGATGAAAGGATGCATTGACACCTCCCCAAATACCGCCATAACCGTGCGCTCCTTTACCGTGGACCGAATTATTTAAGGCTTCTGATATGATGCACCATTGTAAGGTGAAATTTTTGTTATTGTAAAAAGAGGCATTCTCATCCGTTCCCCAACTAATGGAACAATGGTCAATGATGACATTGTTTGTATTTCTGCAACCGAGCGCATCACCTTCAATTTGGTTGATGTCACCCATTCTAAATCTCAAATAACGAACGATCACATTGTCTGCTTTTATGGTTACAGGATATCCTTTTAGCGTGATGCCCTCACCTGGAGCCGTTTGTCCCAGTATTGATAAATCTCCTTTGTTGATGTCTAATTTAGATTGGAGTTCTATTGTTCCTGAAACGGCAAAGACAATCATTCTTGGACCACTTTTAACAATTCCTTTTCTTAAACTTCCATCGCCATCATCGTTAAGGTTGGTGACTACATAAGTGATCCCTCCACGTCCGCCAGTAGCATATTTTCCAAATCCTTCAGCTGTAGGAAAGGCCAGCTGTTGTGCCAGAATCGATTGCTGAAGCACCAATCCCAATACAATAAAAATACAGACTTTTTGAAACATTTTAGTGTTTGGAAATTAATATTAAATGACAAAAATAAAGGAGGAATGCGAAACATGCATTCCTCCTTTAAAGATTAATTCATGCTTTGAATCTTGGTATTATCTCCAACGTGGATCACCGATATTATTGTCTATCAAGGTTTGATTTGAAATGGTAAAATTACCTGTTGATGCATTTGTAAATCCCGGATTAAGCGTTGTATATTCAGTGGTGGCGTCATACAACGTTTGGCCAGCATCATAAAAACCAGGAGCATTAAAATAATTATTGCTTATGAACGTGGTATTCGGGTCTGTACTGCTTTGATTAGAATAATAGGCAGTAGTTTCGGCAAATATATTTTTTCGAACCGTTATTGAATTAGAATTAAAACGTACATATAAAATTCGGTCAGCCGTATTTGAAACACCATATAAGGTACAAAATTCCATCAATACATTGATAGTGATCGTACCATTTGACACTCCTGCAGCATCCAATCTGAAAAAGTCACGACCCGGAGCACAATTGTTAAATGTACTTGTTCTGACTGTTAAATTAAGTGCATCAGAATTTCTGAAATCGATAAAGTCACCACCATTGGTAAGCACATTTGTAACGACACAGTTTTCTACCGTTACAGTATTGACTACTGCAGCATTAACATTACCAGCGATTAAAGAGCGGTCATAATCATGAATTGTGCAGCCACTTATCAAAAGTGAGTTAAAATTGCCTGCTGCCGAATATCTTACAACGTCCACAAGATTGGTTGGCGTATTTCCTGTTAAATTCAAGTCAATTAAACTTACATCCTCAGCACCAGTGACGATTGAGAAACTAACTTTAAGTAACGGTTTATTAAAGTTATATAGTCCTCTAATGGTGATTGATTTGTTGAGTGTGATAGAACCTACTTGAGAAGTATAGTCACCAGCATCCAATACCAAAATGGCTTCAGGTTCGGCATCTGCAATCATTTGGAATAAATCATCATCTGGAGTAACCAAAATACCTGTGCCAATGTCAATTCCAGTAGTGAAATTTTGTATACCTCTTATTGTAGTATTGTTGAATAAGGTTGCTGTATAATCTGTTTCACCTGTTAATCCTGTTATTGTGGCGATTCCCTCTATTTTTTCTTGTGGTGTAATGATATGTGTTATATTTCCCGGTTCGACAACAATTTGTGTCACATCACTATTAGGAACCCATCTTAAGAGTACTTCAGTTGCCTGTACATCACCAGGTTGGATAGGAAGAAAAATTTGTTCCGTTAATGTCTGCACTGTTCTTACAGCCCATTTGGAATCTTGGAGTCCTCTGGCGCTAATCGCTTTTACCCTAACATAATAGAGGGTTTCACCTTCTAACATTATTCGAATAGGTAGTTGATTTGCAGTTACATTTACTGTTTTAAAAACAACATCAAATGATTCGTTTTCACTGACTTCCACTACATAATTTTGCACATTTTCATCTGTCACCCAATTCAATTCAACCGATACTTGATTTCTTATTATTGCTGTAAAACCTACAGGAGCAAACTCTCTTTCGACCGATAGTTCTTCTATTAATTCGTCCTCTTTAGTACAACTATAGATGGTCAATGCCATAAGTATTGCAATCAGTAAACCTTTAAATATATATTTCGTTTTCATAATAACTTATTATTAATTTTTAAGTTTTAATAACCGTAATCGTTAACCAATTGACCATTGCTTCCATCAATAAACACCTGCCATATTGGCCAAAACTGTCTGCTATCAGGATCTACACCTTCTTTAAAAAGAGAGTTGACATGAATATCTGTTAAAGAATTCCAAGGAAAAGCTGAAAATTCTGGACCTGGATCTTGATTTTCATCTCTTTCCAATCCGTAAATATCTAGAGTCTCACCATCATCCTCATATTTAAAATAAAGAGTACTTGGCACATCGGCGTATTCTCCCGTACGGTTTCTTAAATTTGTCATCTTTTCTTTGGCCTTTGTTAGGTTTTCACCTAATAAATTCCATCGAATAAGTGCTTGTTTTCGTTCCATTTCTCCCGTGAACTCATATTTATGCTCATTCACTATAGCATTAAACATGGTTTGACTATCTGTCAAGGCATTGACATAGTTATCAACCTTTTCTGAATGAAGTGCTGAAGGAAAGGCTCTCATACGGATTTCTTTCAAGTAAGGTGCAGCTGCACCAGGTCCTTGTAACTGATTTGCAGCTTCAGCGGCAATCAAAAGTACTTCCGCATAACGCATGTATATTTTATTGACACCATCATCATTGGTTGAGGTAACATACCTATTCATCCATTCGTAACGATATTTACCAAAATACCATATATCCAATCCTACTAATTCTTGTCTAGCGATACCATTTGAAGGTGGACCCCATCTATAAGGCACACAAGTAATATCCCTTCTCAGATCATTCTTATCATAATCATAAAAAACAGTAGGTAGTGGCCCTGCAATACCACCTCTACCTTGTCCTGTATACTGATCTGGTGCCGCGTGTCTTACTGCAAAAGAGAACAACATCCGTCCTCGTCCATCGGCAAAAGGTATTTCCCAAAGTGACTCCCTACCTGCGGAGATTAATTCTTCATTATAATTTCTCCACAAGGTTTCAAATGAAGGTGTTAGACGGACGGTTCCGCTATTAATCACAGAAAGACATTCATTTAAGGCAATAGTATACATATTCGTTACAGAAAGTTCTGGGTCATTACTCCTACGAACCCCATCAGGATATTGTTGAAATCCACTTGCGACCATAGCCAAACGAGCTCTAAATGCTTTAACAAAAGCTTTATTAACTTTCTCAACCGAGGATGTTACCAGAGTTTCGTTGGGCCAAGCTACTAAAGTGGATGCCTCTTCCAAATCTTGAATTATTTGCTTGTAAATAATATCACGATTTGACTTTGGTACATATATTGTTTCTGTAGTTATCGGATCAAAACGCGCCGGAACATCCCCCCAAGCTTTCATTAAATCAGCATAATATATTGCTCTATAGGTTAAAGCTTCTCCTAACAATTGTCCCAATTCGGTATCGGGTTCTGGGTTTCCGAAATTTCGCAGTCCTCGAATACAGATGTTTGCCCTCTCAATACCTGAATACATTTGAGCCCAGGCATTATTCTCGGTATTCATTTGTGAATTATTGGGCATGGCATTATAAATCATGAGGTCGGCCGTTGGATTATTAGGTTCATCTGAATTATAATTCCATTCGGCATCTGTATTAAAACCATAAAAAGGCAAATATCGACCTCTATAAGAATTGGTTTGACCCATAGGCTCCAAAATACCATCAACAGCACCTCTGGCTAATCCAGGTGTGGAAAATATGATAGATTCATCTAAAGTTGATTGTGCTGGTGCATCTAAGAAGTCATCTTCTACTTCCTGACAAGAATAAAAAAGAGTAGCTATGAATATTCCTGATATTATTAATGTGTTTTTCATCTTCTAAAAAATGTTTAATTAAAAATTAAGATTTAGACCAAAAACCAATTGTCTGCTTCTTGGAAATGGTGAATAATCTACTCCAGGTGTCAGTGGTGTCCTTCTTCTGGTGGAAACTTCAGGATCAAGACCAGAATAATCTGTAATTATAAAAACATTATTCGCGGTAACATAAAATCTCAATATAGAAACTCCCATTTGAGACACCAATGACTGAGGGGCTGTATAACCTAATGTAAGCGTGTTCAATCTTAAAAACGAACCATCTTCTACGGCCCAATCGCTAAAAACATAATTATTCATAAATGGAGACCACATGGTAGAGTTGGCATTAAGAGCATTTAATTGATCAGGGTCTGTTACTAATTGTCCTGATGATGGGTCTAAATTAGTCCATCTATTACCATCTCCCATTATGGTGCTTAAATTTCGATATTGACCGTTTAAATTAGAGGTAGTAAATTCAATTTTATTGGCATTATAAACATCATTACCTACGCTCCAGTTAAAAGCTGCCGATAAATCAAAACCATATGCATAAGCATTTAACACCATACCACCAGTATGTTTAGGATTGGCATTTCCAATAATTGTGTTATCATCGATAGTTACCAGACCATCTCCATTAATATCTTTTAATTTAAGAGACCCTGGACGGACATTTCCTACAACCGCAGTGTTGTCCACTACACCTTGTTTCAGCGTGTAACTACCGGTACTGGCATCATAATCAAAGTCTGATGTTTCATAACGACCGTCATTAAGGTAACCAAACATTAATCCTACTGGCTGTCCAACATTTACAACGTAATCGATTCCAATTTGCGATGAAGCCCAATTAGTATTTACACCAAAATCATCCAATGAACCTAACGAGTTTATACGATTTTTATTGGCACCTATATTGAAGGAAACATTCAAACCATAGTCTGCTTTCTCTATTGCAGCAATACTTAATGAAGCTTCGATTCCTGTATTTTGGATTTCCCCTTGGTTTCTAAATTGGCTTACATAACCAGTGCCAGGTACTGGAAAATTAATCAAGAGATCTTGAGTGACATTTTTATACACTTCAAAGGAACCACTAACACGACCTCTAAAAAAATCAAAATCAAGTCCAGCATTTTGAGTTACTGTCGTTTCCCATTTAAGATCTGGGTTAGATAGTATATTAGATGCTGCCCAATAACTTGTAACATTATTTAAAAATGTGGTCGTTGAAGATTCGAAATTTTGCACTGTTTGCCCATTTGGGATGTTATTGTTTCCTGACTCTCCATAACTAAATCTTACCTTAAGCGTATTTATCCAAGAGACATCCTTCAAGAAACTCTCCTCACTAATTTTCCATGCAACGGCAGCAGAGGGAAAATAGCCCCAACGGTTATTCCCTAAAAATTTACTAGAGCCATCTGCTCTGTAGGTTGCAGTTAAAAGGTACCGATTTTTATAATCATAATTTAGACGACCAAAGAAAGATAATAGTTTGTCGTCTGGGCTGTTGAAGTTATCTACAGATTGGGGAGTTCCTTGCGTTGTAAGGTTGATGGAAGTATCAAAATCAAAATCCGTAGGAAATCCTTGGATTTCGTTCGTTAATCTATTGTCTCGCGTTATAATCATTTCCTCTCCCAATAGAAGTTTTATGCTATGATTCTCACCTAATAATTTTTTAAAATCATAATTAAGCGTATTCGCGTTTCTAAAGGATTCTCTTTTTCTATCGCTAAACAGCAATGATGGTAATCCCTGATTTACAGCTGCTGGCCTGTTATTTGCATAATAGGTTGAACGCCCGTAAAAACGGTAATCCAAATCATTACGATTGTCCAATCCCAAATCCATTCTATATTGAAGATCCTCAAATATTTTCCATGAAAAACTGCCCAACATATTAAAATTCTTCCTCAACTGTCTTCTTTGATTATCATCAACGGCCACAAATGGGTTTATTAGATAACTGGAGAGTGCTTCGTCTGTATCAGTAGTTGTCAAGCCAGGTAAAGGAATTGGAGAGTACCCAACACTGTGCCTTAATCGCGCATCGGCAGATGAAAATTCATTTTGTTCATTAGCGCCTCCTCCATTGATTTCTGTATCCGAATAACGCAGTGTGAAGGTCAAATCGACTTTCTCTCCCGCTTTGCTTTTTAAGGATAAAGATAAGTTATCCCTCTTAAAGTCGGAACCAACCATTATTGATTTTTCATCATAATGAGCGTAGTTAAAATTAAAGTTGATTTTGTCAGAGCCTCCACGAATCGCTAAATCGCGATTCTGAACTTTACCCAAACGACCATAAATCTGCTTTTGCCAGTTATTCCCTTTAAGACCTACGTATTGATCAAAATCTTGATATTGACCAAAAAATCTCTCATAAGAATTTAAGTTATTTCTCAATAAGGCATACTCGTATTGCCACTTTACAAAATCCTCTGGTTCTAGAATATCAATTGTATTGGCAATTTTTTTAACGCCATAGAACATATTAAAATTAACACTCAATTTACCCTCCTTACCACTTTTTGTAGTTATTATAATAACACCGTTGGCGCCTCTTGAACCATAAATAGCAGTAGACGAAGCGTCTTTTAAAACTGAAATACTTTCGATATCAGAAGGTGAAATATCACTCATACTATTTACGGGGAAACCATCCACTATGATTAGTGGAGAGCCATCTTGAGTTAATGAGCCACCTCCACGCACTCTAATATTAATTTCAGCATCTGGAGAACCTTCAGTTGAAGAAACCTGAACGCCTGCTAAACGACCGGTCAATGCTTCAGCAACACTAGAAATAGACTGTTTTTTTAAGTCATCACCTCCAATGGTCACAACAGACCCCGTCAAATCAGACTTTCTAGCAGTACCATAACCAATGACAACTACTTCGTCCAATGATTCCAAACTTGGCGCTAGAGTAACGTTTATCGTCTTTCTACCGGAGAGATTAACCTCTTGAGTTATATACCCTACATATGAGAATACCAATGTGGCATTAGGGTTGCTGACTTGCAGTGAAAAGTTTCCGTCAAAATCTGAAACTGTTCCTGCAGAAGTACCTTTTATCAAAACAGTTACTCCAGGTAAAGGACCACCTAAATCGCCGTCTGAAATCACTCCACTTACAATATTGCCCTGTGCATACAAATTTGTATTTGTGAATGCAAACAGCATAAATAGGAGGGCTAAATAACATTTTATAGAATAAAATCTTATCACATTTCTTTCTTCGGATTTGATCATCAAAAAATCAATTAAAATATTACGCATGAAAATTGGCAGTTTAGTTATTAATTTTAATGTAATCGATTGCACAAATTTATTATTATTTTTCAATTATGCAAATTTTTTCGGTATAATATTTAAATAATGTAAAAAAAACCCACAGGAATTACTGTTTGAAAAAAATAATAGCTTGTCATTGATTTTTTGACAATCGCAATTATTTCAAGATTTATATTTTAAATTCAATTAAAATCTTATATTTGTGCAATCGATTACATTATTATCGATTTATTTCACTACTTCTACCTTAAACACTTACGATGAAAAATATTTTACTTTTATTTACCCTTTTATTAAGTATCACAGAAGTTTCAGGACAAAATTATTATATGGCCTCGCCTCAAGGATTTGGCGAAGCTACGACAGGTGGCGGGAATGTTACTGCTATAACTGTTTCCAATTATACGGATTTTAAAGCTGCGATAAAAGTGGCCACTCCTCAAGTTATTTTGGTTTCTGGAACCATAACCATTCCTTCTGGTCAACCTATTAGCGAAGTTGTAATAAACAAATCTATAATAGGTCTCCCTGGAGCTAGGTTAGTAAATAACAACCTAACACAATCTGGCTCTGGAATCCTCAATTTGAAAAATGGTTCCAATAATGTTATTATCCGAAACCTTATTTTTGAAGGTCCAGGAGCTTATGATGTCGATGGTCGTGATAACTTAACTTCCGATGGCTGTACTAATCTATGGGTGGACCATTGTGAATTTCAGGATGGTATTGATGGTAATTTTGATATAAAAGGCAACTCTGATAATGTAACGGTCTCGTGGTGCAAATTCACCTATCTAAAACCTGCCATTCCTGGTGGCCCAGGTGGTTCTAATGATCATCGGTTTTCCAATTTAGTTGGTTCAAGTGATTCCGATGCTCCACTCGATGGTCGTTTTAGTGTGACTTTTCAAAACTGCTATTGGGCAGATGGTTGTAAAGAGAGAATGCCGAGAGCAAGAAATGCCGAACTTCATATTTTAAATTGTTATTATAACACCAACGTTTCAAGCTCAAGAGCTCTCGGTTTAGGCGGTGGTGTTAGTGGTACAACATGCTATGTGGAAAAGACAAATTTTGCGAAAATTGGCACTGTTTATAATCACAGCGGTGGAAGCGTCTCCCTAAAGTTTGTAGATTGCATAAATGGTGTTTCAAACGTTGGCACAGTTGCTCAACCTTCCTACTCCTATACGACGATTCCTGTGGCAGATGTCGAAACTTCTATCACCAATACTTCCTGCGGTGCAGGAGCGACATTACAAGTTTCCAATACTGGAGAAATAAGTTCTTCTTGCGATGATAGTTTAGGACTTGATGAATTGGCTTTACTCGGAATTAAATATTATCCTACTTTGGTCGACAATACATTCAATATAGAATTTCCTTCCAATTTTTATGAGAATGCCAAAATTTCCATCCATTCCCTAAAAGGGGAAACACTCTACTCCAATCCAATCGAAAAAGTATCCAACCAAAAAATCTCAATAGATTTAAGTCATTTGGCGACTGGAATATATTTTTGCAAACTCCAAATCAGTAATGTCATTGAAACCATCAAGATATTGAAAAAATAGTTGTTATAGAAATATCAAAATCTGGTAGTTCTCCTTGGATTTTAAAATTCAATCATCGATAATTTACCTAAATTTTTTTATCAATTAATGTTATCGATTACATAATATGACTAAAGTAATATCATTCGTCGTATTCTATTGGGTATCTGGAGTGCAGAAAAATTCAAAATATAAATAAATTAAACTTAAGTCGTATGAAAAAACTTTCCTGGTTATTGATTATTACATTGTTTTTTGTTGGCATTTTTTTACAAGCCCAAACTACCTCCTATAATTTAGGGGATCAATCAACATTTGCAAACACTGGGACCCAATGGGATCCAGTAACTTCTACAACGAGTCCAGATGGTAAGTTAAGGACCCAAGCTGCAACTTCATTGTGGCACAGTGCTGGTTATGGAATTTCCTTTAATGAAGGAAACTCATTGGAAATTGATGTAGCAGGTACCAATAGCACGGTTCGCTTTTATGGTTCTATTCATAGTTCAGGGACCATGAATGGAGGTACGTCCCTAGGCAGAAGTCAGCTAGGCACTTTAAATGTCGATTTGGATACGCATCTCGGAATGGCCGATAAAACTGGCTATTATGAATTCGAATATACAGGTGGTCCAACAACTTTATATTTTACTTTTAGTGGTTCCAATGCATATACTCCAGCTATAGAAGTTACAAACGTGGAAGTTGAAATTTCTAAATCAGATGTTTGGGATTTTGGAGCAGTACAACTAGATCCTGTACTTTATAATAATATGTTGGATGAATTGGCTATCAATTCATGGTACGATGCAGCTATCTCACCTGGCACAAGTGGCATAAATCTTCCATCTTTCAACGCGGGCGATTTAGGATATGTTACTAACAATGTCACGAGTGACCGATTGAGGACTACCAATACCAACCTAACACGATGGGATCAAAATATAGCAAGCTCTACTAATTTTACAGGAAGAATCTATGTGAATTCAGGTGGAAATACCGGAAGATATTTAACTTTAAATTTGGCCGAAGATGACGAGGTAACCCTATTTGCAAGATCGGATGCTGGGGGAACTTTAAACTTCGTATATATATCTGATCCAGCATCTCAAACGGATCAGATTGCTCTACCAGCAGCAGAAATTGAAGCCGAATTTGTTGCAAAATCAGCTGGTGAATATCACGTTTTTGACTCAACCGGAAAACCTAGCTACTTTAGAGTAACCAGAAAAGCAGCAAATTATATTACTATTACGGGTGTCGTAGATGAAACTCAAGCAACAGGAATACCTAATGGATATCAATTGCAATTCACCAATGCAGCAGGCAAAGTAGTTTCTGCATTAGCATCAGGTGGTAATTATTCCGCAGTTCTTCCTGCAGATTATACGTATGATTTGAGTTTATCAGGAGCAAATGGCTACATCATCACAAGTGGAAATAGCTTAACTGTTACTGAATCAACAACCACGCACGATGTTACGATTTTGCAGGTAGATTTATATAATTTAAGTGGGAACATTACGGGATTGTCGGATTTGACGAATCTCAACTTATATTTTATACCAGATCCAGCTGCAAATAGTATTTATACGCCAGTTGTTTCAATTAATTCATCTGCTTCTACTTATAGCGTTGATCTTGCAGCAGGAGTGGAATACACAATCTCTGCAGAAGGAGTTAATGATTTTGAAATTGTAGCTAATACGATTACCATGGGGACGTCAGATGCTGTGTCAGATATATTGTTTACACCAAAAAATTTATATAATGTTACTATCAATACACCTGATCTCACTGCAACCCAACGGGACGATTTAATCTTAACGTTTACCAATAATAGCGAAGAGGGCTATTCGTATACATTTTCAGATGTCTCAACAGTCAGCTTGCGCGATGGTGTTTACTCGATTTCATATGATGGATTGGATTTATATCCAATTAAGATGGCATTGACATCAAACTTAACTGTTTCTGGCTCAGATACGTCAAAAGATTTAACATTTGTCCCAATTACCGAATGGCTTTTTAATGATCGAGTGATTAATGCGGCAACAGCATATCAAGGGTTGATATTTACAGGCAGTGTTAATGTACGGGGTGCTAATGGAGATTTAAATGCCGCAACTGGGGCCACAATTGCAATTCCTGTTTCTGTTGGAGATAAAGTAATTATTAAAGATTATTATCAGTCAAATTATTCGGTTGAGGGCGGCGAAACAATTGCCAATACGTCTAATAGCACGAGTACGAGCATCACCACAGAATATGTTTACCAAGGCACAACTGACGGAACCGTGACTATAACTACTGGTGGAACTTCCTATTTTACATCGTTCAAAGTGGTGGCCATCGTTGACTATAACCCTACTATTACCGTTGGTGTTGATAAGGAGTACCAAACTATCAATGCAGCATTGGATGCCATCTCAAGAATGGACCGTCCAAATGATGAACCAGTAACAGTAATGATCGACCCAGGTAATTATGAGGAAATGTTGGTGATTGAAAGCAATAACATCAATTTAAAAAATGCATCTTCAACTCCAAGTATTGCACTTCTAAACCAAGGTGTTGACATCGATGCAAATGTAGTGCGAATTACTTCCTATTATGGTCAGAAGTATAACTTCTTTAGTCAAGGAACTGACAATAAATGGAATGCCGAGGCTTTGGCAGTTAATACTGCTAATGGTTACACCGAATATGTGAATAAAGAAGGCACTGGTGGTGGTTCCTCATATTGGAATGCTACAGTCTTGGTTAAGGCTATTGATTTTACAATGGAAGACATCATTTTGGAGAATTCATTTAATCAATACATTTCCCTAAAAGAGTCACAAGATATTGTACAACCAAAGGCATCAAGTGAGCCCGTAAGACCGACAAATTATGGTAACACGAATGTGCAGAATAGATCTTCAGGTTATGTCACCCAAGCGGCTGCCATTGGAATTGCAGCAAGTGCTGACAGGGTTTTTCTAAAGGAATGTCGAGTCATTGGACGTCAAGATTCTTTCTATGGAGCTTCGGGAGCTCGGGTCGCCGTTTACAAAGGTGCGATGATGGGTGCGGTTGATTATCTTTTTGGAGGAATGACAGCTGTTTTTTATCAAACAGACTTGGTGTTGAACACTAGTGATTCAAGTAGTGATGCCGCATATATCACCGCTGCCCAACAAACTACTGGAAGAGGATTTTTAATGTATGAATGTCACGTCAAATCAACGGTTCCGGGTGTGGAGACTGCTTCAGTAAACGGAGCAAAACCAGGATATTTTGGGCGTCCATGGGCACCTAACACAAGTGAAGTCGTGTTTTATAATACGACAATCGATGCCTCTACATTTCCAGGATCAGTGGGCTTGTCTTTGATTTCTCCAGTTGGCTGGACAAGTTCTTTAGGCGGCGAATCTACCATGATGTACGAATATGGAACCATTGAAAATGCTCCTGGTGTGGACAATTCAGCTTCACGTGCATCTTGGTCGACTGTGTTGACCTCTCCTGTTTTGACAGATGGCACTAACATATCAACTCTAAATTTTACGAAAGGTGCAGATGGATGGGACCCCTTTTCGACATTAAGTATTGGTGAGATAGATGACAATCCTCAATCCTCAATAGTCGTAAAGGCCTATAATAACAAACTGTATTTTTCAAATGTGATGTCTCAAGCCGAAATTGAAGTGTATAGTATAACTGGAGCTATGGTAAAGGAATTTAGAGTTGCTAATGACTCGTTTGTCGATATTCCAGATGGTATTTTTATTGTAAAAGTGAAGACCAAAGAAGGAATTAAAATATTGAAATTGTTAGCTCATTAAAATTTTAAGTTATTAAAACTAAAAGAGTCTTCTAAATATGGAAAGACTCTTTTTTATTGAACCCAAAATTTTTATGTTAAAAATTGTTCGATTTTAAAAAAAAATAATTAATTTGGTAATCGATTACAATTGTGTAATCGATTAACTTAAAATCATTTTAAACATGAAGAAAAAAATACTTTTACTTATTTTGCCAATCATGCTGCTTACAGCAACACACCAAGCTCAAGATAAAGTGTGGGATTTTGGGAATGACGAAACTAATTTCCCGGTTGCACCTGCCTTTCAAGACACAAGAGTTATTGATGGACTTACTTTAGTAGGTGGTGGCTCTAATTTTGCCACTGTTGAGGCCAATTCAAGTACTTGGAGTGATGGTTACACATCAAAAAATCGATTGAAATCAGAAGGCAGCAGTTCAGTTGGTAGTGATGGACTGCCAACAAGAAGATACATGGAATTTCCCATTTCTGGTCCTGTTGCCGTAAAGTTGTGGTATCGATTCAGTGGAACTGGTACGCCACGTGCTGTAATTATAGCCGATGGAACAGGTGCGGAAATTGCGCGTTTCGATTCTGTTGGGGACACAGACACACGGTATATAGAAGCCAATTATACAGGAACTGACGATTCCATTTTAGTGTTTTCTGATGGTAATGCCGTTAATTATTACAAGTTAGAGGTCAGCTCTACTTTATTAAGTATAATTGATCAGGAAATTACGAATAATACGAGCGTAAGAGCTATCAATGATCGTATATTTATATCCAACGTTAACTCAAATGCCGAAATTGCTATTTACAGTATAACAGGTGCGTTGGTAAAAACAGTTAATACAAATAGTGACCTTGATTTTAGCTTTAATCCAGGGCTTTACATTGTAAGAGTTACAACTCCTGAAGGACAAAAGTCAGTTAAATTAGTAGTACAATAAACAGCATATAAATCATTTAGTTAAAAACTGATTTATACAACCCTAATAATTATATAAAAACAGTAGTAAACCAATGTTCACTACTGTTTTTTTGTTGTCAAATGTCAAGTGTTTATTAATGCAGAACACGATTGCATTTAAAAATCATATATTATTTATAGAATCGCATCACTAGAATGCAACTAGATATGAATCAAATACACAGTCTTTGAGGTTTTACTTAATCGTATGCATCAGAGGTCATTTTTCATTCTGAATTGCCAATTTCTCCACAATACTACCGGAAATATTCGTCCAAAAAAAAACAGCACCAAACGAATTTCGGTACTGCTTATATATAATTTTTACTTTTAATAATTTAAAATCGTTCTTTTAAATTTCGTTTACTTCTTCAATATTTTCTTGGTGAGTAAACCTTGATCCATTTTTAATGTAATTAAATAGTTGCCACTACTTAAAGTGCTCAAATCTATATTTCTGACATCGCCTTCAAACTCTTTTACCAAATCGCCTGTCATACTGTGAATCTGGATTATTTCAATGAGGATAGTAGGAGAGGAAATATATAACTGATCGGTCACTGGATTAGGATACAAGATCAAATTCTGTAAGGGGTAATTTTCATCCACACCTAAAGTGAAATCAGTTTTTATATAATATAAATTCGCCACACTTCCTTTTGTGATATTATGAACTCCAGCTGGTACAGAAGGTATAATTAAAATTCCATTAGTCGCTGTATAAGAAATTGCATCCAATTTTATAGTGCCATTAAAGGTTGGATCCAAAACTAAAGTTAATTCAGAATCTGCATTTGTTGTATAGGAAATATTAGTTGCCGTTTCAATTTTTAGCCTAGCCGTAAAGGTCAAGGCATCATAAGTGGCATACCCAGCATTTGAATTCATGTTTGCCCCTGTAAATGTATAAAATGTACTATTCAATCCGGAGGTTGTAAAATTGTGTATTTCATCTCCATTTTCAAGACCGTTGATGGAGATGCTTCCTGATCCTGAAACTGGTGTGCCAGCAGGCCCACTCGTTGTAACGGTAAATGTGACATTAGCAGTAGGCGTACCTGAAACAGTTACGGTTTGTGCAGAAGCATCAACTGTATAGTCAATACCCGATGCAGGCAATCCTGATACAGAGGCATTGGTAGCATCGCCACCCCAAGTAAAAATCATGTCGCTGATGGCGTTCCCACTATCAACAGATTGATTGTTGTTATCTGGAATTGTAAGTGTTTGTGTGCTACCCGCACTTGTTGTATCACCTTGCACCGCAACCAAACTTGGTGTATAGGATGTAAGCACCGCCAACAAGCCTTGATTTACACCAGAGTCTGTATCGTCAACAGCGTTATTGAAAGTCCAGTTGATATCGCCACCAGATACGCGACCTGAATATTCAATAACCTTATCCCTAGCCTCAATAGGACTGTCAATTGTTAAGGTATTGACATACAATGCTGGGTCAGTATCAAAATTATTGTACGTGTTTCCTCCTTGATTTGAGGTAATGCTAGTCAGAACTATTTCATCTCTCGTAGTAGCCAAATAGGCATCAAATTGTACTGGATAATTTACTGGGTCATAAGCAACAAATCGTGTTTCTCCAATAATATGATTATCAAAAGCTTTTATAGTTCCTCCATCTTCCCCGGAAAATGTACCTGTAGAACCTCCAAATATATCAGTCCCTTGACGTGAAGTGAGCATCGGATATTTGCAGTTTCTAAAATAATTACCTTCTAGAAATAATGAAGAACCTTCAGTAGAGCCTGCGCCATATTTTGAAATTCCATCAAAATAATTATTGTAAATATGTGCCGAATAAAACCTAACGCGAGGATGTCGTGAATCGGAATGATCATACCAATTGTGATGATAAGTAACATATAATCCGTTGGTGGTATTTTCGCTTAATCCTAATAAATTACTCTTTCCTGTATCCCAAAAATGGTTGTAAGATATTGTCACGAAAGTAGAGCGTTTTACATCTAAAGCACCATCACCCTTAGCTTGATCTGAAGCACTTCCGGGTGCACCATAAAACATATCACAGTGATGTACCCATACATGATCATTGTCTTGCTGTAATCCTAAATTGTCACCTTCATTAGCATCGGTAAGCATAAAACCAAGATTTCTAACTTCAATATTGGATCCTTTTTTTATACGCACACCCCAACCATTAGCTACGGCATCGGAACCGATACCTTCAAAAGTTATGGAACCGTTTATATTATTGTTATTCTCAATAACTATATCTCCGTTTAACATAAAGTCTAAATCTGTAATGTTGCCGATTAATCTAACAGCTAAGGGTCTATTGTCTTGCCCTTTTTTAAAACCATCTAAAATGGTCTGCAAGCCAATACACGGATTTGAATTGGCGCCGACAACATTTAGCGAGACAGTATTTTTTGTGTTTTCGGTTATGTAAAGCACAACGGCATTATCTTTTAGCGTGCCATTTAAATTGTATGCTCCAGGAACGCGCTCATTACTATGCGCAAATCCATTACGATCATAAGGCAATACGTTGATGGGATTGGATTCTGTTGGGGTCGATTCTTCACCGCCAATAACAGGAACTATTTTAATGGTGTAGTTTCCAGGGGCAAGTCCAACAATATCTGCCCTAAAATAACTTCCATAACTTCGGATAAGTTGGGTATCAATAATTTGATCGGTTAGTCCTCCACCTGTATAATAAACATTATAACTATCCACTCCATCCACTGGATCCCACTTTATATAGGCCGTTTCTAGCCATCCCTTGGATTCGGTTATGGTTACTGTCTGGGCAGTCGACTGAACGAATGCCCAAGTAAAGCTTAAGAAAAATAAAATTCTTTTCATAATTTCGAATTATTGTAAATTATTTGCATATTTTTATGTAATCGATTGCATAAATATAAATAATTATTTGATATGGCAAATTTTTATTCCTAAATTTAAATGCATCAGGTAGATAGATAAAATGAAATTGTGGCGTTGACACCTTGAAACAATCGATACTATTTATAAATTAAAGATATTGATAGGGGTTTTTATAATTTTTAATTCAGACCCTTGAAATGATAAAATTTTTAAAAAACAAGATTTTTAATCTAAAATGAATCGCCTTTTGGCTCTAATTATAATCCCTTTTAAAAATGAAAACATTACACCTTCATTTTCTTGCATTCCTACTTTTCATGACGTCATTGCATGCCCAAGAAACAAAAGAGGTTGTGAAGAATTCGATTCAAAATTTTACAATTGAAAATTGTGTCAACACCTTTAATTTAGAGTTGGCAACAAATACTAAAGTAGGATATCAATACTGGTTTGCTGATAAAGAATTTTTGGATGGAAGAACACTTAAATTGAGCGTAGTTGGCCCTCAACTATCAACGCATGCACCACACAGGCATCCTGAAGAAGAATTCTTTTTCGTTATTGAAGGAACGGCGGAATTTTATCTCAATGGAGAAACCGTTGTATCAGGACCTTTAACGAGTTTTTACTGTCCACCAAATTCTGAACATGGCATAAAAAATGTTGGCGATACGGAATTGAAATACCTAGTGATTAAGAAATATAATACCAATTAATTTTGATACAACCTATACATACAGCATTATGTTCCTTCGGGATGAGTGGACATTTGTTTCATGCGCCATTTATTCATGTCAATCCAAAATTCTATCTGTATGGTGTATTGGAACGCACAAAAACTCTGGCTCAAGAAAAATATCCTGATATCATTACCTTTCGGACTCTGGAAGCACTTTTAGCAGACCCAAAAATAGAATTGGTCATTCTGAACACCCCAAACATTACCCATTTTGAGTTTGCCAAACAAATTATCAATTCTGGTAAACATCTCGTGGTTGAAAAGCCCTTTACTGCGACCACTGCTCAAGCTAATGCACTAATCGCTTTGGCAAATAAAAAAAACGTGCTCCTATCCGTGTATCATAATAGACGCTATGACAGTGACTTTTTAACGGTTAAAAAAATACTGAATCAAGGAAGTCTTGGCGCTATTGTGGATGCCGAATTGCATTATGACAGATTTGAATCTGGTTTAAGTTATAAAGCTCATAAAGAATCGCCCACCGAGGCGGTTGGAAGCCTTTATGATTTGGGTTCGCACATCATAGACCAATCCTTGCAATTGTTCGGAATGCCCAAATGTATTTTTGCGCATATCAATAGTTTTCGTCAACATTCAAAAGTGGCAGATTACTTTGACCTAAAATTATTCTACCATAACCATACGGTCACTTTAAAATCAAGCTATTTCGTTCGGGAACCCTTGCCTGCCTATATTTTTCATGGCACAAAAGGCTCATTCATAAAAACCAAATCTGATATTCAGGAAGGTGAGCTACAAAAGGAAAAAAAACCAATGGATCCTGAATGGGGAATTGAGCCTGATTCAGAAAAAGGGCTCTTGCATATTATGAAAGATGGAAAGTCCCACAAAGAATTGATAACATCTGAAAAGGGAAATTATATGGCCTATTATGATGCCATCTACGAAACCATCCGAAAAAACAAACCCTTGCCCGTAACTCCACACGAGGCAATGCAAGTCATTCAAATTATTGAAGCTGCAATTAAAAGTGATACGGAAAAAAGAATTATTGAATTATGAAATCCCATGATTTGAAAATCGCAATTGATAATCATCGAACTCCTATAAAAATAAAAAAGAGTGAGATAAATACCAATGAAGATATTCCTCATGGAATACCATATGACCTTTAAAAAACAATAAATATCTACATATGAAAACATATTTGCAACTCATCATCATCTTCGCCACAATGCATCTTCAAGCCCAAATTCTTGATAAATCTTGGCGCAATATGGTCACTAAAACCGATACAACTTGGTTAAAGACTGATGAAGCTCAATCCATTGCCGAGACTATTTTATTATATCAACGTGATAATGGTGGATGGCCAAAAAACATACAATTGCAGCAGCCACTTTCTGAAACTCAAAAACAGGAATTGTTAGTTATAAAAAGTAATGCTCAAGGCGCAACAATTGACAATGGCGCAACGACACAAGAAATGCTTTTTCTTTTACGTCTCTACCAACAAAGACCTGATGAAAGGTATAAAATAGCATTTCTTAAAGGATTGGACTACCTTCTGGAAGCACAATATGACAATGGTGGATGGCCACAATTCTATCCTCTGAAAAAAGGATATGCTTCGCACATCACCTATAATGACAATTCCATGGTAAACGTTCTGAAGCTTTTTCAGGAAATTACCGATTCGACCCAAAATTATACTATCAGGCCATCAAAAGAACAAATTGAAAAAATTGAAAAAGCCTTCGACAAGGGAATTGATTGCATCATCAAAACACAATACAAACAGAATGGTGTTCTGACCGCGTGGTGCGCGCAACACGATGAAGTTACACTGCAACCTGCAAAAGCCCGCGCTTATGAATTGCCATCATTAAGCGGCAGCGAGTCGGCCGGAATCGTGCAGTTATTGATGAGTATTGAAAATCCATCCCGAGAAGTTATTGACGCCGTAAATGCTGCCGTCGATTGGTTTGAAAAAGTAAAAATCACAGGTTTACGAGAGCTACGTGAATTGGATGCGAACGGAAAAGTCATAGACAAAAAAACCGTTCCAGATGATAGGGCCCCAGCTCTTTGGGCGCGCTTTATGAATCTGGAAGATAATACACCGTTTTTCTGTGATAGGGACGGTATAAAAAAAGCAACTTTGGCAGAGATTGGTGCCGAACGGCGAAATGGCTATGCATGGTATGTCCAAGGTCCACAGAAAATTTTTAATGCCTATCCTGCATGGAAATTAAAGCATGTAATTGAAAAAGATGCCAAAAAACCCAAAGATGAATTCAACGTGGTGGTAGCTAAAGATGGAAGCGGCGATTATGAAACGATTCAGGAAGCCATTAACAATTCAAAAGCATTTCCTTATGAGCGCATTACTATTTTTGTGAAGAATGGGATTTATAAAGAAAAGGTTAAAATCCATGAATGGAATACAAACATCTCATTGATTGGCGAAAGCAAAGAGAACACAATCATTACCTATGATGATTATTTCAACAAAATCGGAATGGGTAGAAACAGCACCTTTTACACCTATACCCTTTTGGTTGAAGCCGACGATTTTATCGCGAAAAACCTTTCCATTGAGAATTCCTCTGGAGAAGTGGGACAAGCGGTGGCTTTATCGGTTTTTTCAAATCGCGTAGCAATTATTAATTGTCGCATTTTAGGTCATCAAGACACCTTGTACGCTTCCGGAACCGGAAAGCAATATTATAAAGATTGTTATATTGAAGGCACTACGGATTTCATTTTTGGAAGCGCCACAGCGTTTTTTGAAAATTGCCAAATTCACAGTAAAAAAGACTCGTACATTACCGCAGCTTCAACACCAAAATACACCTTATTTGGTTACGTTTTTAAAGATTGTAAACTCACGGCCGATGCGAATGTTACGAAAGTCTATTTAGGAAGACCTTGGCGTGTGTATGCGAAAACAATATTTATTGATTGCGATTTAGGAAATCATATTTTGCCTGAAGGCTGGCACAACTGGTCAAAACCAGAAGCTAAAAAAACAACGTTTTATGGGGAATATAATAATAAAGGTGAAGGATTTCAACCAAACAAAAGAGTCCCTTGGTCGCATCAATTAAAAGCATCTGAAGCAGAGAAACATACCCTGGAAAATGTGTTGCAAGACCCTAAAAAATCTACAAAAAAGAAGTGGTATGAAACTTTATAAAATAATCATGGTTTTATTAGTCTGTATATCCTGTAAAAATGAAAACTCCAACAAAGAAGACATTCCAGATACAATTACCATTTACACCATTGGAGACTCCACCATGGCAAACAAGCTCAATCCCGAAGAAAACCCTGAACGTGGTTGGGGACAGATTTTGCCTCAATTTTTTAATGACCAGGTCATCATTAAAAATTACGCCGTAAACGGGAGAAGTACTCGCAGTTATATCAATGAAAAACGATGGGATTCGGTATACAATCAATTAAAAAAAGGAGATTATGTATTTGTTCAATTTGGGCATAATGACCAGAAGGGACAAGACCCAAAAAGATATACCAATCCAATGACGGATTACCGAACCAACTTGATTCGTTTTGTGGAAGAATCAAAAAGCAAAGGCGCTATTCCCATATTATTTACTTCTATAGTGAGACGGAGTTTTAACGAGGAAGGCGGTATGATTGATACCCATGGCGATTATCCCCAACAGGTTAAAATGATTGCAAAAGAATACAATGTGCCTCTCATTGACCTGCAACATGAAACCGAATTGCTAGAAGTATCTTACGGAATTGAGGGTTCCAAAAAATTACATCTCCACTTTGCTCCCAACGAAAATCCCTATTATCCCGAAGGTAAAGAAGACGACACACATCTTTCACTTCTTGGGGCTAGAGAAGTGGCTCAACTAGCTATAAAAGGATTAAAAAAGGAGGTACCCAAAATGAATGATTACATTAAGAAAAATTGAAATGAAACCATCTTATAATATCCTACTCTTATTATGTATCTTGTCATTTATCCCAATACATTCACAAACTCATGAATTTGAATTGTGGGAAGGAAAAATTCCAAATGCCATTCAGAATTCAGACTATCAAGAAATCAGAATTTTTCAGGATTCTATTGTATCAAAAGTGAAGCAAGTTTCGATTCCCACACTAACACTTTTTCAACCTAAAAATCCCAACGGATCTGCCATACTAATTTTTCCTGGTGGCGGTTATGAGCATTTAACCATGTCCAAAGAAGGGTTCAAGGTTGCTGAATGGTTGAACACACTCGGCATAACAGCAATTGTTGTCAAATACCGATTACCATCTGATTTAATCATGAACGACAAATCCATTGGGCCTTTTCAAGACGCCCAAGAGGCAATGAGAGTCGTTCGACGCAATGCTGACAAATGGCAAATTGACACAGAAAAAATTGGTGTACTTGGCTTTTCGGCCGGCGGACATATGGCTGCAACCGTGTCTGTGCGATATAATGATTTAGTTTACGATGTAAATGATGCTATAAGTGCAAAACCCAATTTTTCAATTCTAGTCTATCCTGTAATTTCTATGGAAAGCGATATAACCCACAATAGGTCCAAATCAAATTTATTAGGCCACTCGCCTACTCAAGCATCCATTGAAACATATTCAAATGAAAAACAGGTCAATGCTTCAACACCAATGACCTTTCTAGTTCACGCCACCGATGACTCATCGGTTCCTGTTGAAAATAGTTTGCGCTATTTTGACGCACTTAAAAATCATAAAGTCCCAGTAGAACTTCATGTTTATGAAAATGGTGGTCATGGCTTCGGTTTAGGTAGAAATGGTACCAACGAGGCTTGGACGACTCATTGCGAAATTTGGCTTCGCTCGCATCACTATATAGATTAATTAACTTTATTCAAAATGAAAATATCATTCTTATTAATTACAATGTTGTTCGTGCAACGAATGGAAGCACAAAATGTTATGCAGATTGATTCCATCAAAGCGGGCATTGAAAACAGAATAAGCCTTCCAAAGATTCCAGATTACGAAGTGAATGTCACACGATATGGAGCTAAAGGCGATGGCATGTACGATTGCAAACGAGCATTTGATAAAGCAATCAAAGCGCTTTCACGCAAAAATGGCGGAACCATCACAGTTCCGAAAGGCATTTATAATGTCAATGGACCCATTCATTTTATAAGCAATATGCAGTTGAATCTCGAAGATGGTGCCATTATTCGATTTGGGGACGATTCAAAAGATTACCCAATGGTTTTGACGAGTTGGGAAGGAACGATGTTGTACAATCACAGTCCTATGATCTATGGAATGAATGTGGAAAATGTCGCCATTGCCGGAACTGGAACCATAGATGGAGAAGGCAGTAAAACTTGGTCAGAGTGGAAGTCCTTAGAAAACAAATCAAAACACTTGAGCAGGGACATGAATCACAATCAGGTTCCGGTTAAAGAAAGAATCTTTGGGAATGGACACTTTTTACGCCCACAGCTTATACAATTCGTGAATTCTCGGAGAATCCTAATCGAAAATGTTACAATTGAAGACGCGCCGTTTTGGTGTGTTCACTTACTTAAAAGTAGCAACATTGTTTTAAGAGGGCTCAAATATGATGCGCACAATAAAAACAATGACGGAATTGATATCGAACATTCCCAAGACGTTTTGATTGAAAATATTGACTTTGATAATGGTGATGATAATATCGCCATCAAGGCAGGAAGGGATGATGATGGCCGGTTAAACCATCAAATGCCATCAGAAAATGTTATCATTAGAAATTGCAGATTCAAAGGATTACATGCCCTGGTTATCGGTAGCGAAATGTCGGCAGGTGTAAAAAACATATTTGTTGATGATTGCCAAGCCAGTGGGTACCTTAAGCGTGGAATTTATATTAAAACCAATTCAGATAGAGGCGGATTTATAAAAAATATCTACTTCAACAATCTTCAATTTAAAGATGTGGAAGATGCCATTTACATCACTGCCAACTATCATGGCGAAGGCGGTGGTTTGCATCCTTCCAAAGTATCAAACATCCATATGTCTAATCTCCAATTTGATAATGTATCTAATACTGCCATTGTGATTGAGGGATTTCCAACATTAAAAGTTGAAGATGTATTTATCAAAGCAATCACGATAAAATCGGCGAAAAATGGCCTTACCATAAGCAATACCAAAAATGTCCTCTTCGACGAAATCGTTATTGGCGTTAGGCAAGGTGTGCCGAGTGCTGTTCATTAAATTCAATAAAATATTTGAGATTAATATATAATTAATTATGGGCGTGATCTTATATCATTCTTTAAATTAATCACATTCCACTAAAGCTATTATGGCCACATCTTCAAGTACTTAAAATCCAAAATATATGTCAAAATGATGATATGCAATAACTTATGATAGATTATCTTTTGTTATGAGATAAAGTTAAAACTATTTGAGTTACTCTATGCTTTCCCAATGAAATACTTTTGTTCTATAATAATTACAAACAAAATAAAAACAATATTATGAAAACTCTAAAAACAATTCTAGCTATTGGTGTGTTTTTTATTGCCATTGGCATGAACGCACAAAGTGAGAAAGATCAAAAAATAATATTAGATGCGGCTGAAGCAAAATCGACCTTGATATCAGCAGACGCCGGACTTGCTACATTCTTCGATAACTCTGCAGGCTATGTTATTTTCCCTAATGTTGGAAAAGGCGGACTGATTATTGGTGGCGCTACTGGTAATGGCGTACTTTATGAAAACGGAACTGCAGTTGGTATGGCGGACCTTAAAAAGTTGAACATTGGTCTTCAGGCTGGTGGACAGGCTGTAATACAGGTTATCTTTTTTGAAACTGAAGCGACATTAACAGATTTTAAAAGAGGAAATTTTGAATTTTCAGCTGAAGCATCTGCCGTGATCGCGGAAGAAGGAAAATCCAAAGATGCGAACTACAGCAATGGTGTTGTGGTTTTTGCATTACCAAAAGCTGGTTTGATGGCAGATGCCTCTGTAGGAGGTCAAAAGTTTAGCTATCAACCATTTGCAGAATAATACTATCCCTAATGAATAATACCTACTAATGAAGATGCCGGCAAATTGCCGGCTTTTTTTATGGCTCGGTTTTTAATTCAAAACCCTTAAATTTCCATTGAGTGATTCCGCCTTCAAGTTCTATGATTTGAATAAACCCAGCCTCTATCAGTTTTTTGCTGCATTTTGAACTTGTACCTCCTGTCCTGCAATATAGCAGCACTGGTTTGCTTTTATCTAATTTAGATATGTCCTCATCAAATGTTGGTGAATTAAAATCAATATTTTGTGCTGTACTGATAAAACCTGTATCATATTCCGCCTCCGACCTAATATCTACAAGTTGAACGTCTTTTGACTCAATGAGTGAGAGCATTTCTTCGGGAGTTACCAATTTAATTTCCCCATTCGAATCCTCCTTACAGCTCATGGTCATGGTAAATGCCACAAGGCTTAAAATAAGTGATAATTTTTTCATTTTGATTGATGTTTAGATACTGTCACCTGTCCATTCACTAAAACCACCTACTAAATTATAGGCATTTTTAAATCCTAACTGATTCATTAAAGCGCAGGCTTGAGCACTTCGGCTGCCTGCTCTACAATACACATAATAGTTTTTGGAAGTATCAAGCTGGCTAACTTCATCGATAAATCCTTGTCCTTTGTAAATGTCGATATGAAGTGCGTTTGGAATCATTCCATCCTCAACTTCTTCTTGTGTCCTCACGTCCAAAATTACAGCATTACCATCATTTTGTAATTGCGAAGCCCATTCTTTCTGAATTAAATCTGCCATATTTGCGCTTATTAAATTAGGCAAATTTAACATTTCTTTAGCATATAGACGAAAAAAAATCCGAAGTGTTACGCTTCGGATTGACTTTTTTTGAAAATAGTTTAATGCTGATAAGAGTTTATGTGTTTATAAGTTTAGGAGTTTAGTTTCAAATTTAATTAAATTCGGGAGTCTAAACTCCTAAATATCTAAAGCCCTATACTGCCCTTTAAACTTTGATCGAACAACCAATAGCTCTAGTTTCTTTATCTTTTATTTCTTTGCCAGCCATAAGTGCATCTACAGCATTTTCAACGTATTTAACGTTCACGGCTGACGCATCTTGGTAATTATCGTCGATGGCCCCTATGTATTTGACTACATTCCCTTTTGAGGTTTTCTGCAAAATATACACATGAGGTGTTTTTGTAGCTCCGTATTGCGGATAAATTTTTTGGCCTTCATCCATTAAATATGGAAATGTAAACCCTTTGGTTTTTGCTCTTGCCTGCATAGCCTCCATATTGTCTCCTGGCTTTACGGCGGTATTATTAGGCATAATTGCAATAACAGGATACCCTTTGGAAGCATATTTTTTGTTCAATGCTTCAATTCTATCTTCATAGGCCACTGCATAAGGACAGGTGTTACAAGTGAAAATAACAATAAAGCCTTTGGCATCCTTGTAATTGGCTAAAGACACCATGTTTCCGTCAATGTTTTTTAAATTGAAATCAGTAGCAATATCGCCTACTTTGTAACCTGCACTTGATGTGGTAAACGCTGAAATCACCAAAAAACTGACCGCAGCAAAAAATGTTTTAATTGTATACATACTTTTTTATTTTAAGAATTGTTTGACTTCTTTTACTAATTCGTCATATGTGAACGTTCTCTCGTAAAACAGACGCTTATCTTTATTATAAATTAGGGTTGCCGGTATGGCTCCTGACCAATCTTCACTGATTTCTGGTATCCATCTGTTGGCATTGGTGTCGTTTAAGGCGACCACTTTAGATTTTAGTTGATGCTTCCCAATAAACGGCTTCAAATTGGAATCGTACTGGTTCGGAAAATCCAAACTCACCAAAATAACCTCAACGTTCTGCTCCTTATAGTTGGCATTTACTTTCTCAAAATAGGGCAATTCCTTTATACAAGGTGCACACCAAGTTGCCCAAAAATTAACAACAACCGTTTTGTCGGAAGACATCTCCAAATATTTCTGCAATCCATCAAAATCATAAACTTCCAGTTCAGGAGTATTCTGTATGGCTTCCTTTTCTGTCAACGCAGAAGGTTCAGTTTTTGGTTCGCTTTTACACGAAACTATCAACAACGCTATTAAAAAGATACATCTATTCACGGTATAAAGTTAGAAATCTGTAGAACCGAAATTTGAACTTTAACAAAAATTTAAGTTGCGTTGATGTCTAACTATCTAAATAAATATTACATTTGTATATACAATTGTTGTATATGAAAGAATTAGAGGACATATTAAAAACAAAATCTAAAATACCATTGTCTAAAAAAACGGTATTGAACATATCGGTTTCAAGCGCTTGGTTTAGAGAAACTATTTCCAATGTATTAAAACCTTACGAAATTTCGCTTGAGCAATTTAATGTCTTGCGCATTTTAAGAGGTCAAAATGGAAGGCCGATAAATTTACAGGACATCCAAGAACGCATGATAAGTAAGATGAGCAATACCACCCGATTGGTAGACAAACTCATCCTTAAAAATTTAGTAGAGCGATTCACCTGCGAAAAAAATCGCCGTAAGGTTGAAATTTTCATTACAAAACAAGGATTGAAACTCTTAAACCAATTAGATGGTTTAATCGATGAAAGCGAAAGCCGATTAACATCCAATCTTTCAAATACCGAATTAGAACAATTAAATCATTTATTAAATAAATTAAGAACCTAAATACAAAACAAATCATTATGAAAAGTACACTCATTTTAGCAGTTGCATTTGCAGCAGCATCAGCAACATCAACAGACAAACAAGTCAACGTAAAAGACAGTAATATTACCTGGAAAGGTTATAAAGTTACCGGAGAACACGCAGGCACCATCGCATTAAAAGAAGGCTCACTAATTTTTGATGACAACACATTGTCAGGTGGCTCATTCACAATTGATATGACCTCAATCACAGTAACTGATTTAGAAGGAGAATCTAAAGGGAAATTGGAAGGCCACTTAAAATCTGATGACTTTTTTGGAATTGAAAACCATCCAACTGCTACCTTTAAAATAACAAAAGTAGAAGGTAAAAACGGAAAGTATAAAGTTACAGGTGCGCTCACGATTAAAGGAATCACCAACACCAACACATTTGATTTGACTGTTGGCGAAAATTCTGCAACCGCGGCATTAAAAATCGACCGTAGCAAATATGACGTAAGATACGGTTCCACAAGTTTCTTCGATGGCTTAAAAGACAAGGCTATCTATGACGAATTTGACCTAAACGTAAATCTAAAATTCTAAACTCTTAAGATTTGTTGATTAGTAGCAATTTTTAGTGAAAAGGAATCCCAAGATTTCGGGATTCTTTTTTAATTTTGTCTAAAATAATTTGTAAAGCGAATTTTCATTTCTATATTTGTTTCAACTAATAAATATGAAAACAATTTTAAATCATACTTGGTGGTGGAACTCTCGAAACTCTATTTCGTGAACTAGCGCTATTGTATATTTAAATAAAAAATATAAAAGGCTTGTCATTCACGACAAGCCTTTTGCATTTCCTAAAAAGCGGAAATCTCATAATTAAAAAATATAAAAAAGTCCTTCTCCTCGGAGAGAGGATTTAGGAGAGAGGCCTATGAAAACATTCAGTTTATACACACATTACAAAAAAATCCTGGCAGATACTATTACACCTGTGAGCATTTATCTCAAAATACGAGATAAATTCCCCAATAGCATCCTTTTAGAGAGTAGTGACTATCATGCCAACGACAACAGTTTCTCATATATCTGCTGTAACCCAATTGCTTCAATAAAAGTAAAAAACGAATTGATCACCCAATCCTTTCCCGATGGCAGCCAGTTGGTAAATGAAGTGAAACCTACCACAAATGTTGCTAATGTCATCCATAAATT
Source organism: Aquaticitalea sp. (assembly GCA_041748695.1). Taxonomy (GTDB): domain Bacteria; phylum Bacteroidota; class Bacteroidia; order Flavobacteriales; family Flavobacteriaceae; genus JBPOFM01. Next base: position 32,508 of record JBGTCT010000202.1, read on the forward strand.
CACAAAACGATTTAAACTAAATTCCGAAGAACAATTCAAATTTATAAACCACGGCGTTTTTGGCTATATGGCCTACGATGCCGTTCGCTATTTTGAAGACATAAAAATCAGAAAAAAAGAGGGGCATCAAGACATCCCGGATATTTATTACGCAGTATATCAAAATATTATCGCCATCAATCACTTTAAAAATGAGGCCTACGTCTTTGCACATTGTTTTGATACTGATAACAACATCGATGACATTCTGCAACTCATCAAATCAAAAAATTACGCAGCCTTTAATTTTTCCACCCATGAAGAAATTGCCTCCAATCTCACAGATGACGAATACAAAGCGCATGTAACACTGGCCAAAAAACATTGCGCACGAGGCGATGTGTTTCAATTGGTATTGTCTAAACAATTCTCTCAGAAGTTCAAAGGCGATGAGTTCAATGTCTATCGCGCCTTGCGAAGCATCAATCCGTCACCTTATCTTTTCTATTTTGATTATGGCGATTTCAAGATTTTTGGCAGCTCCCCAGAAGCACAACTGATTGTCAATAATGGTAAAGCAGAAATCCATCCCATCGCAGGGACTTTTAAACGCACCGGAAATGACGAGAATGACGCCGAATTGGCAAAACTCTTGGCCATCGATGACAAAGAAAATGCCGAACACGTCATGTTGGTCGAT
>JBGTCT010000203.1:0-3772 GCA_041748695.1 Aquaticitalea sp.
GGATGCAGCTTACAAATCTGGTTGTAAACGGTTTGATGGCGCCATTCAAGGTTATGGAGGCTGCCCAATGGCAAAGGATGAATTGACGGGCAATATGCCAACAGAAAAGTTATTATCTTATTTTACTTCAAAGAAGAACAACAACCTGAACGCACTCAGTTTTGAGAGCGCTTACAATGAAGCGACGAAGATTTTTACGGTGTATCATTGACAGATACCGTTTGTATATGAGCAATAACGGGAAAAGTATGCGATGATTTTTCGCTTAATAAGCTTTGGGTAAAGAAACAATGCCCTTTATTGCTTATAGCCGAATTTTTTGAAAGGATTGCCTGCTTGGATGTTTTTTTCTCGGCGTTTTTGTTCTTCTTTTGATAATTCTTCTTGGGCGTTTAGCATACCAGCAGTCAAGCATAACGCTAAAAGATAAATGTTTTTCAAATGGATACTTATGCTTTTTTAATATTGAAAATTTGAGAATTAATTGCAATCAATAATTTTTTTACTTAATATTTCATAATTTTTGTTCATTGCCCAATACGAAAAATGTTTAAAGTCCAGCACGGTATTATTAGTAAAATCTTTTAGATTAATGGAATAACGAGATTTATCAAAAATAGATTGGTTGTTCGTAATCACAAAAACAACAAAGTTATTAATGGTCGTTACATAAATTTTTTTGTTAGGATTATCTTCGTATAGCACCATCAAATTAGCTATCCTATCTTGAGAAATAACTATTTGATTTGCATTTTTAAAGTCTATATACCAGTCATTATTTTTGCAAGAATTGGTTTCATCTATTATATTCTCTAAACTTTTTATGAGTTTGTTGTCTTTGAAAAAAATTAATTCGGACTCAAAATTTGTTTCTTTGGAATCCTTTTGTGCACAAACGTTTAAACTTAACATCAAAAAAAACACACTCCAATATATTGTTTTCATAAACTTTGCATTTTTTATAATGCTTTTATTCTTGGATTACGTATACTTCTTTTTTCTTCTTATCATAACGAAGCCGATTATGATTTAAAGTATACCAAGCAGACCATGTCTCATAATCATTAATTGTTGGCGGTTGTTGACCATTGTACTGTATGTCGGCTTCAGACTTATGACCAGTTAAATTTCCAAAAAAAAGAAAATCTGATAAAACCTCTAATTTTTTTCATATGGCACATGCTTTTTTATCTATACAATCGAATTTCGTACTAACACACGATTGTAAAAGCATAATTGATAAAATAAATAATTTACTTTTCTTTACTACTAGTGAGACTTCTGTTTTTCTCCACCAACTTTTAACTATTTTTTATTTTCTTTAAGGCAATTCATCTATTGGTAAGATTAAACAGGTCTTTTTAATGTTTTCTTCAATAATTTCATTGACAATTTCTTTTATAATTTTGTAACAAACTTCTTTATCTTCATAAAATGTTATAATAGCCGATAAAGTTTCGTACAGTTGTTCATCATTTTTTATGCTATGAATTACAATACTATCTATATTAACTATGGCATAATGAAGACTGTCGTCTTTTGCACCATTATAGAATTTATAGACACCAGATTCAATAAATTTGTTTGAAATAGGTAAGTCATAGTACATGCTGAAATTATCTATTACTAAATATTCAGGATTTAGAGAATAAAAATCCATGCTTTCGAAGTCTTTAACCTTCACTAAATATTCAGCGAGTTGGTTACTTAATCTGTCTAAACTATATGTGCTTTCTTCAAGATTTTTAGGAAACTTGCAATTGGGATCGATTCGAGTATTTGGATTTTTATTGATGATGTAGTACACGCCAATTATGCGGTTTATATAATCTATGGTCAATTCTTTGCAGTAGTTGTTCTTTTTACAAAATATCAATGTTTTTTTGATGGACTCTATAAATCCTTCTGTGGACGTCAAATCTAAAATATCATAATTGTTATTTTCCACAATAACAAAGAAAGCTTTAGTGTGGGTTCTGTTTATACTAAAAGAGTAAATACCATTCTTGACTTCAAGATTGTTTAGCTTATCTTTGAAAAGCCCTCTTAAATGAAGTATTCTTGGTTCATTGTTATATTCCTCAACAGTTAACATTTCTTTCTCTACCAAAAAATCAACCAGTTTAGCTCTTAATTCTTGATATGGATCAGGATTTTGGCAGCTGAGCAAATTGATCAATAAAATGAATAAGGGTAATAATAGCTTTTTCATTCTTTTTCAGTTTTAACTTTTTTATCAGCTATATTTTGTAATATAACTGTTTGAGTTTTGGGAGGAACAGTTTCAGAGTTAAATTCTCCCATAATACCAGTTTCCTCCTCTTTTACTCTCATTTTGGCATTTGTAGCGGTATCGTGGTCAATTTCGTGACCAAAGACTGCTATGATTAAGTCATTAGCGGTAAGATTATTTTCAGAAACAATTTTGGAATCGGGATCCCCAAGGAGTTCGGGATTTTCTATTGCTTCGGTAATTGATCCTATATAGACATAAATATTTGATTTGACCAATTTTTCTCCACTTTCGTCTAAAACAGATTTTGTAAAACCCAATGTGAAAGGTTTACTTGTCTTTTGAAATTCAACAAAAGTTTTATGTTTACCATTAACTAATTGGTTAAAACGTGCAGCTCCTCTTTCTCCAGAATTTCGTAATCCATCGCCAAACTTCCTGTCTTGAGCTGTAGCATTACTCGTATACGCACCATTTCCTCCATTGGCTGATGGATCGTAAACTAATAGCCCTTTGCTATTTCTCCAATCGACAGGGGCTAAGCCAGTAGGGTCAATAAAATTTATTGGATTATTTTTAACAAAATTATAAGGCGACCAGCTCGGAAACTCATCTGAAAGTGGATCTGGACTGAACCAACGGCTAATTATTTCAGGGCTTAAAGTCGCTTCTGAAATTTTTTCTTCGATGTGTGTATAGCCGGTAATCGATTTGTTTTTCACATGATAGGAAAAAGAACCGATTTTAACGATACTGTCCAAGTCGTGAAATTCTAAATATTTTCCTTTTGATAAGGTTGCAATTTTTGGCTTATAGCCAAATTTTTTGAAAGGATTGCCTGCTTGGATGTTTTTTTCTCTGCGTTCTTGCTCTTCTTTTGATAATTCTTCTTGGGCTGAAAGCATACTAAAAGTCAAAAGACATAATGCAAATAGATAAAAATTTCTCATCAGTTTTTTTAATTTAATTTTTATTAAAAATTACAGTTCTTTATTTTGTCAAGTACAATTGATTCATCTAGTGGATATGCTTTCAATACGTTCATTATTTTTTTATTCTTAAAGTCATATATGATTTGTAACTCATATTCTGAAAAGTTTAGATATTCATTTTCTGAAACAGTTTTGTAATCTTTGGGATTAATATTTTTCCAGTCAAATTTGTTAGGTATTAAATGGTTTTTGTTCAAGGATTTGTTGAACGAACTTAAAATGTGAATTAATTTAAAGTTTTTAAATTTAGCGGTTTTTGTTCTGTTTAAGTCAAATTTATTATTTAATGGGATGTCGGAATAGTATAGAGTAATTACAGAAGTTGAATCATCCCAATTTTGTCTTTCTAAAATATAAATGTACTTTTCATTTATCCTAGATGGCTCATCCATAAATACATTCAGCACACATTCAAGTTGTTTATTGTTCTTAATTTCTGTTTTTTTATTATTACAAGAAATACTTAAAAATAATACTAAGCTAATTATTAGGTACCACCTTTGCTTTTTTAAATCCATTGTATATTGTTTTAGTTTGCCCATTGTAG
>JBGTCT010000204.1:0-17091 GCA_041748695.1 Aquaticitalea sp.
ATCAATCTTCTCGATTATGGAATGGAAGGTGCTGCTTGGGCTACGACCTTATCCTATGGGCTTTGTTTCTTGTATATCCTTTGGTTTTTTATGTCGAAAAAATCGGAACTTAAAATCAGTTTTTCGCATTTCGGATTGAATTTGCCAGTGGTAAAAGAAATCAGCTCGCTAGGATTTGTAACCTTGGCGCGGCAAGCCGTGGTTAGCATTACCTATTTATTCATGAATAATATTTTGTACGACTTGGGAGGGGAAACCTCCGTAACGGCCTATGCCATTGTAGGGCGTATGCTCATGTTTGCGATGTTTCCCGTGCTTGGTGTTACGCAAGGATTTTTGCCTATTGCAGGCTACAATTATGGTGCACAGAATTATCATCGGGTAAGGGTTACGATTAATACAGCTATTAAATACGCGGCGATTTTGGCAACTTTAGTATTTATTTTATTGATGAGTTTTCCTGAAGCCATTACAAAAATGTTTACAACCAATGCAGAGGTCATTGCCCAAACACCAAGTGATATGCGATGGGTATTTGCTGCAACACCCATCATAGCATTACAGCTTATTGGAGCAGCTTATTTTCAGGCTATTGGGAAAGCGATTCCGGCTTTATTGCTGACCCTATCTAGACAAGGATTTTTCTTTATTCCGTTGATTTTGATTTTACCCCAATTTTATGGGGAATTGGGTGTCTGGATTTCCTTTCCTATTTCTGATGTTCTCGCGACTATTGTCACTGGATATTTTCTAAATCGTGAGATTAAGAAGAATTTGATTCCGAATAACATTCAATCGTAGAATATTCCTTATTTTTAGTACCTCGTAACTAATTTCTTTAACACTATGCGATTTAGAACTCTTAAATTTATTTTCATTTTTTTTATTGGAATATGCGCAATCACCACTGCACAAAACTTTGACGAATCACAGTTTTCCGCTTTGGAATACCGATTGCTCGGGCCGTTTAGAGGTGGGCGAAGTGCTGCTGTAACAGGCGTTCCCAACCAACCGAATCTCTATTATTTTGGAGCTACTGGAGGTGGTGTATGGAAAACGACAGATGGAGGACGCTCGTGGGAAAATATGTCTGACGGCTTTTTTGGAGGCAGTATTGGTGCGATTACGGTTGCAAAAAGTGACCCTAATGTCATTTATGTTGGAGGTGGAGAGAAAACAGTTCGCGGTAATGTGTCATCAGGTTATGGCGTTTGGAAAAGTGTCGATGCAGGCAAAACCTGGAAAGAATCTGGATTAAAAAATTCTCGCCATGTTCCTCGTATTGTTGTTGATCCTACCAATCATGACGTTGTTTTTGCTGGGGTTTTAGGAAACATTTATAAGCCAACAGCAGATAGAGGGGTTTATAAAAGTATAGATGGAGGTGTCACTTGGAAAAAAACTTTATTTGCTAACGAAAATGCTGGCGTTGTCGATTTATTGATAGATCCTAGCAATCCACGAATTTTGTATGCTTCTACATGGAATGTACAACGCACACCTTATAGTTTGAGTTCTGGTGGTACTGGCTCTGCCCTCTGGAAAAGTACAGATAGAGGTGAAACTTGGACTGAAATTTCAACAAAAAAAGGATTTCCGGAAGGCGTGTTGGGAATTATTGGAGTTACGGTATCTCCTATAAATAATCAGCGTGTTTGGGCTATCGTCGAACATAAAGAAAAAGGCGGTTTGTACCGCAGTGATGATGGCGGCGACACTTGGAATCAGGTGAACAGTGATCGCAGTCTGCGTCAACGAGCTTGGTATTACACGAGACTTTATGCCGATACCAAAGATGTCAATACCGTTTATGTGCTTAATGTAAGTTATCATAAAAGTACCGATGGCGGAAAAACCTTCGATTCCTATGATGCACCTCATGGAGATCATCATGATTTGTGGATTGCACCCGAAAATCCTGACCGCATGATCATTGGAGATGATGGTGGCGCACAAGTTACCTATGATGGTGGAGAAACTTGGAGTACCTATCATAATCAACCAACAGCACAATTTTATCGTGTCACCACTGACAATCATTTTCCATACCGTATTTATGCGGCACAACAGGATAATTCAACCATACGTATTTCACATCGATCGGCTGGAAATTCTATTTCTGAAGATGATTGGGAAGAAACTGCAGGTGGCGAATCAGCGCATATTGCGGTAGATCCAGAAGATGATGATATTGTTTATGGTGGTAGTTACGATGGTTTTTTAACAAGAGTCAACCACAAGACCGGGACGGTTAGAGCAATAAACGTATGGCCCGACAATCCAATGGGTGCAGGCGTCGAAGCTATGAAATATCGTTTTCAATGGAATTTTCCTATCATTTTTTCAAAGCACAATCCAAATCGGTTATACACCTTTTCGCAAAACGTTCATGTTACTGAAAATGAAGGACAATCTTGGCAAGTCATCAGTCCTGATTTAACTCGAAATGATCCTGAAAAACAAAAATCGTCCGGCGGGCCGATAACTCAAGATAATACCTCGGTGGAATATTATTGCACCATTTTTGCTGCTCAAGAATCGCCATTAAAGGAAGGGTTACTTTGGGTAGGTAGTGATGATGGACTCATCCACATTACCCAAAATGGTGGACAGTCTTGGGAAAATGTAACACCAAAGGGAATGCCAGAATGGATGATGATCAATAGCGTAGAACCAAGTGCTTTTGACGCAGGAACATGCTATGTCGCGGGCACAAAATATAAAACAGGAGACTTTGCACCCTATTTGTACAAAACCACAGATTTCGGAAAATCTTGGACTAAAATCACCAACGGAATCAACGCAGAACATTTTACAAGAGTCATTAGAGAAGATCCAAAACAAAAAGGATTACTGTACGCAGGAACAGAGACAGGCATGTACATCAGTTTTGATGATGGTAAAAACTGGAAGCCATTCCAATTGAATTTACCAATTGTACCTATTACTGATTTGGCCATCAAGGATAATAATTTGATTGTTGCAACTCAAGGTAGAAGTCTATGGATTATCGATGATTTATCGGTTCTTCATCAATTATATAATTCAACTTCAACTTCGAATTCAATGTCCCAATTGTTAAAGCCTAAAAACACGTATCGTATGGATGGTGGCAGCAGAAAAGGAAGTAAATCTTCTGGGACCAATCATCCTAATGGGATTATTACTTATTTTAATTTGAAGGATTTTGACGAAAAAAAGGATACTGTTTCACTTACTTATTTTGATCAAAAAGGAGATACAATTAAAACATTTTCTACTAGCAACATAAAGAAAGATAAACTGGATGTCAAAAAAGGAATGAATCAGTTTGTCTGGGATATGACTTATGAAGGTGCAGAAAAATTGGATGGTATGATTTTATGGTGGGCGAGCTTGGATGGGCCAAAAGCTGTTCCTGGAGATTATAAAGTAAGCCTAAAAGTGAATGATGACATTCAAACACAATCGTTTACTATTTTAGCCAATCCTCGAGCCGAGAGTACTCAAGCAGACATGGAGAGACAATTCCAATTTATAACCGACGTCAATGAAACAATGGATGTTGCTCATAAATCCATTAAGAAAATCAGAAATATTAGAGAGCAATTAACAGCTTTTGAAACTCAATATAAAGATAACGATAATGTCAAAGAGCTATTGGAAAAATCAAAAACTCTCAAAGAGGAATTTACTAAAATCGAAGAAGCCTTATATCAAACTCAAAATCGAAGCGGACAAGATCCACTGAATTTCCCAATTAAACTTACCAATAAATTAGGACATTTAAATGCATTGGTTGGAATGGGCGATTTTGGGCCAACCGACCAAGATATTGCGGTTAAGGATGAATTAACTCAACAAATAAAAACCCAATTGGATGCCTTCAATAAATTGATGAGTGATGAGATAACTGCATTTAATGCAGCATTCAACGCTAAAAGTTTGAATTATTTATTTGTAGAGGATTAAAGAATAGAATGCTCCTCGACAAATAATTTGCTATTCTCAAACAAAACATATTTTGTTTTCGATAATGCTCGAAGAGACAGAACTTCAAAAACATATGGGCTTCTGTCCTGTCGAGCGGAGTCGAGACGCTATCGTAATCAGTTCTTAATGGAATACTACAACTACATCAAATCTTTACACCTCATTTTTGTGATTACTTGGTTTGCAGGTCTGTTCTATATTCCAAGATTATTTGTGTATCAAATTGAGGCGTTCTACAAACCTTCCCCTGATAAAGAAATTTTGGGAACACAATTAAAATTGATGGCCAAACGCTTATGGACGATTATTACGTGGCCTTCGGCAATTTTGGCGACGGTTTTTGCTATATGGCTACTTATTTTACAACCATTTTGGTTGCAGCAACCGTGGATGCACGTTAAATTGGCCTTTGTTGTTTTGTTGATTTTGTATCAAATAAAAACACATCAATTTTACAATCAATTGCAGCGCGATGAAGTGAAGAGATCCTCCAACTTTATGCGACTTTGGAATGAAGGTGCAACCTTTATACTTTTTTCGGTGGTATTTTTGGTCATCTTGAAAAATTCCATCAACTGGATATTCGGTGTTATTGGTATCCTTGTTTTAGGAATTCTACTGACATTAGGTTTTAAAATCTACAAAAATATCAGGGCCAAAAACCCTGATGCCTAAATGACTTGGCGCGATTATTGCTATATTTGGCCAATTGTAAGTCTAAATGAGAACCAGAAAACTATCCTTACGAGTTCGTATCTTTTTTGCAATGATATTGCTGGTATTATTGGCTTCAATATTAATTGCAGGGGTTACAATTTATCAATACAGACAACAAGCCCAAGATTACCATAAAGAGCGCTTGCAACGAAAGGAAGAAAACATTCGTCGTAATATTGAGTTCGTAATTCGAGAGACAACCTATCCGGTCACAACCGAAAAAGTTCCTTTGATTTTTAAGGATGAAATTTTTAAAATTGCAGACATTCATCAGTTACGTGTGAATCTTTATGATCTAGAAGGCGGATTTCTAATTTCTTCAAAAGCGAATATCGAAGGAGATTTACTCCCCGAATGCTTAAGTTCTGATATTCTGAATGCCATTTCTAATACAGGTTCACATCGATTTGTTCAGAAAACAACCAAAAATGGTGAAACGTTCAGATCTTCGTATACCTATATCACAGATTCCAAATTTAAGCCATTAGGCATTTTAAACTTGCCTTACTTGGAAAATGATGACTTTTTAAACAAAGAACTGAATGAGTTTTTTGCACGTTTGGGATACGCCTATTTTGTGATGCTGTTAATTGCCGTTGGCATCGCCTTTTTGCTTTCAAAATACATCACAAAATCGCTAAAAACCATTAGTGATAAGCTCACTGCGACTAGGTTAGAAAGAAAGAACAAGAAAATCGAAATTGATTCGTCTAGCGAGGAAATTGCGACTTTGGTCAATTCCTATAACAGCATGATTGATGAATTGGAAGAGAGTGCTGTAAAACTGGCAACTTCTGAAAGAGAACAGGCTTGGCGTGAAATGGCGAAACAAGTGGCTCATGAAATTAAAAACCCACTCACACCAATGCGTTTAAGCGTGCAGAGTTTTCAACGTAAATTTGATCCAAACGACCCAACCATCCATCAAAAGGTGGATGAGTATAGCAAAACATTGATTCAGCAAATTGACACAATGAGTTCTATAGCATCGGCATTTTCCAATTTTGCCAAAATGCCAGCCCAACAAAACGAAACCCTTAACGTGGTTAATATCGTAAAATTGGCCGTTGAAATTTTTAGTGAGGATTATATCTCATTTAATGCGGAAGAAGAAGAAATTATAGCCAAATTTGACAGAACTCAATTAATTCGAGTTGTTACCAATTTGGTTAAAAACGCCATTCAATCCATGCCCGAAGAAGGAACCCCTCAAATTAATGTTGATGTTATCTCTCAAGGGGAGTATGTATCCATTATAGTTTCCGATAATGGAATTGGCATTTCTGAAGTAAACAGTTCAAAAATATTTGAGCCCAAGTTTACCACCAAGACCAGTGGAATGGGTCTTGGACTCGCCATGGTAAAAAATATTGTGGAAACTTATAATGGAAGTATTACCTTTACATCTCAACCAGAAAAAGGGACTATCTTTAAGGTTTCCTTTCCTAAAGAATAACCGCATTCCTGCCCACGCAGGAATCTCATAAATATATTATGTCTTACCAAAACATCCTTACCAAAACAGCCGATGGCATCACACACATTACCATCAACCGTCCAACCAAGTTAAATGCGTTGAACAGAGCTACTATTAACGAACTTCACAATGCTTTTAAAGTTGCAGAAAAAGATAAAAACACCAAAGTGATCATAATCACCGGAAGTGGCGATAAAGCTTTTGTTGCTGGTGCAGACATCAGTGAATTTGCAGATTTTGATGTGGAAAACGGTGGAAAACTGGCTGCAAAAGGTCAGGAATTGTTGTTTGATTTTATAGAGAATCTTTCCACACCAGTTATTGCGGCAGTCAATGGTTTTGCGCTTGGCGGCGGATTGGAGTTGGCAATGGCATGTCATTTTAGGGTAGCGAGCGATAACGCCAAAATGGGCTTGCCAGAAGTATCACTTGGTGTCATTCCGGGATATGGTGGTACGCAACGTTTGCCACAATTGGTAGGTAAAGGCCGAGCCATGGAAATGGTTATGACCGCAGGAATGATTGATGCCAAGCAGGCTTTGGATTACGGTTTGGTCAATCATGTGACTGCGCAAGAGGAATTATTACCATTATGTGAAAAAATTGCTGGTAAAATCATGCGAAATTCTTCTGTTGCTATTAAAGCAGCAATCAAAGCAATCAATGCCAATTACAAAGATGGTGTCGATGGCTATAAAGTTGAAATCAAACAATTCGGAAAGTGTTTTGGAACAGACGATTTTACCGAAGGCACCACTGCATTTTTGCAAAAACGTAAAGCTGAATTTCCTGGGAAATAATTTAGTTGTTTATTCTTAAAACAAAGCCTCTATTGTGAATGTTTTCAATTTTTATTGAGGGATCGTAGCGCAGATATTTACGCAAATGTGTTATGAATACATTAAGGCTCTTCTTGTTAAAATAGTCGTTTTTGCCCCATAGACTTGTTAAAATATCTTTATGACTGCATAAAGTGTTTTTATGGATTACTAAATGTTGCAACAACTGCGTCTCTCTGTTCGTTAATACAAATTTTATATTGTTAAAAGCCAACTCTTGACTAAAGACATTAAATAAGTAAGCACCAATTTCATACGTTGGCTTTTCTTGTTCAATAAGATTTGGATTTTCCAATCTTGTCAATAATGATTTAATTCTTACAACAAGCTCTTCTTCATCAATGGGCTTTTTTAAATAATCTACTGCTCCGATGGAAAACCCTTTTAATACATCAACTTTTAGAGATCTTGCGGTTAAAAAAATAAATGGAAGCTCTGGGTTTTCGTTTTTAATTTTTCTCGCCAGTTCAAAGCCATCCACATCGGGCAACATGATATCTAAAATAGCTAAATCATAAAAGTGCTGTTCTAACATTTTTAAACATTCAGTGCCCGTTTTTGTCCATAGTAAATCGAAGCCATTCAATTTAAGATATTCTGAAAGTAAATAGCCCAATGTTGGATCATCTTCGATGAGGAGTATTTTCTTTTTAGCTTTATCCATTGATCACTGGTATATATAGGGTTACTATTGTCCCTTTTCCTAATGTACTATCAATTTTTATGTTTCCTCCGTGTTTTTTAAGGACTTCTTTTACATAACTCAAACCAAGTCCGTAGCCTTTTACTTTATAGAGATCACCATCGGCGACCCGATAGTATTTCTTAAATATGAGCTTTTTATCTTTTTTATTGACACCTATTCCATTATCTGAAATCCTGATGAGCAATTTTCTCTTTTGTATAGATGCAGAAAGTTTTATTATAGGATTTTCGGAATATTTTTGGGCATTATCCAGAATATTACTTATCACGTTTTCTAAATGATTGGCTTCTGCCTTCATAATATATCTATCGCCCGTTAATTCATAGGTGAATTGTATTGACTCTAGTTGAGAGAGCATTCCAAAATTTTCACAAATCTTTAATAGATGAGGTTTAAAGTCGACTTCCTTCAGATTAGATAATTTTTCTTGAAACTCAATTTGACCTAATTCCAGAACGGTGTCGATAAGTTGATTTATACGCTTTATTTGTTGTCTAATGATCTGCAGGACTGGTTTTTTGGAAACGTCTAATCCTTCTTCAAGAAGTTTAGTTGCAAGACCAATGGAGAACATAGGAGTTTTGAGTTCATGGGTAAGATTATTAATGAATGAATTGGTCATAGTAATAATTTGTCTTTGCCAGTAAATGGATTTTAAAACCCAAGCAAATATAAATATAATGATTACCATAAATAACAAACTTGGTATTGTGAGTCCATTTAACTGAAACAAAAAATAGGAGTTAAGATCTCTAAATTGCAATTCCAATATTGTATTTCTTCCTACCAATTCAGGTAAGTACCCATCGAGCTCAATAGGATAAGTTACTACAGATGTATTTGCACTAAAAACCTGTGGAGAATTTAGATAAAAAACACTATCTCTTGTAAATAATTTATATGAAAAATCGGCACCTATACCTTGCGGTGATAATCGGTTAACGATAAAGTCATTAAGAAAATATTTTGATGCATCTTGAATACTGTCTAAGCTTAAATCAAAATATGAGTCATCTTTAGTAATTGCTTGTCCAACCAAAAATGTGAGTTCATTTTCTGAAGATAAATCTCTTTTAATGTTTTGACTTGCTACGCCTATATTTTTATTAAATTGTACTCTAGCCAAATTAAGTCCAATTTGTAAGTATCTAAATTGAACAATAAATAGACCAACAATGGCTACAATAAAAACGGCTATATATAATGTTTTTCTATTCAAAATATGCCACTATATTACTAAAAAAACGCTTCGAAAAGCCAGAATAACTTTTTATTAATTTTATTAATCTTTTTAATTTGCAGATATCTTAATCATAAGTTGTATCTCTATATTTTAGGTTATGCTTTACTCAATAGGCGGCTAAAATAAATTTAAATTTTGGGACGATATCTACATTCCGTTTTAATAGCATTGCTTTTTATTACTACAACTGATAATTTAACGGCTCAAGGATGCGTAGCTATAAGGCATTTTTCATGTAGCGTAGGGAATAATTTGGAAAACAATTTATTCAATTCTGGCGATATTCAGGTTGGAATGAACTATAGATATTTTCAATCCTTTAGGCATTTTAGAGGGACTGAAGAAGAAGCGGATAGGGTATCTAATAATACTGAAGTCATAAATAATTCGCATTCGTGGGATTTTGCAATAAATTATGGAATCACAAACAGATTTTACGCAGGAATAACAATACCAACAGTCATAAATAATAGATCTTCATTATATGAGCACGGTAGAACCGAAAGAGAGTCAACCTATTCTAGGGGTATTGCAGATATTAGATTGGGAGTTGGCTATTGGCTTTTAAATCCTGAAAAACACATTAATGGCAATTTGGCTTTGGGTGTTGGAGTTAAATTGCCTACGGGGAATTACAGTGCCACCGACATTTTCTATAATGTTGGCCCAAATGGAGAATCTCAAGTACGACCTGTAGATCAATCCATTCAACCAGGAGATGGTGGGTTTGGTTTTACTTTAGACACTCAATTCTATCAAAAAGTCAGCACAAACTTATACGCTTATTTTAGTGGGTTTTACCTTTTCAATCCAAGAGGAACGAACGGGGTAAAAACATTTAGAGAAACTTTAAGTGATCTTCTTATAAATGAATCTATAATGTCTGTTCCCGACCAGTATTCAATAAGAGGGGGTTTAAGTTATGCCTTATCTGCTAGTTTATCTACCTCAATAGGTGGAAGATTTGAAGGCGTAACAGTAAAAGATGTGTTCGGTAAGAGTGATGGGTTTAGAAGACCCGGGAATGTTCTCTCAATTGAGCCAGGAATAGCCTTTGTGAAAAACAACGTTTCATTGAATCTAAATGTACCAATAGCTATACGCCGAGAAAGACCACAGAGTGTCACAGATTTAGAAACAGAACAAATAACAGGAATGGAAAGAAATGGAGATGCAGCATTTGCGGACTACCTAATCAATTTTGGAATCTCTTATCGATTTAAAAACAATAATGCTAGCCAACAACCAAATATAGACTTTAATAAAGAAAATGGCCAAATGTAAGTCCCATGTCGAAATTGTTTTATAAGTATAAATAATCTTATAAAGTGTCAATAATAATTTTCTCAATCTGTATTTCAGATGGCAATAAATCGCTCTTACGATTTCTATATTCTGTAGCCATCAATTGACTGTCCTGATTGTATCTTTATAGTCTGAAATTTTCACCCTTATTACAATATATCAAATGGACCCAAATCCAACCATAAAAGGTCGTGGATCGCAACTCAACACACCCAATCGATTCTTTGAGCTGTCGCATGAAATGCGTGATGATTTCTTGGAATATTGTGCAAAAGAAGGTGAGGAGACCGATAAAAACAAAACACTTTATCTCGAAGTGTTCCCGAAGACCATTGTCAATAGAGTACAGAGTCCCGACGTTGGGATGGGTTATTCCATGAATATGTATCAGGGTTGCGAGCATGGTTGTGTGTACTGTTATGCTCGTAATAACCATGAATATTGGGGTTATAGCGCAGGCTTGGATTTTGAGCGACGTATTTTGGTAAAAAAAAATGCGCCAAAATTGTTGGAAGAGCTCCTTCAAAAGAAATCTTGGAAAGCCCATAAAATTGTGATGTCTGGAAATACCGATTGTTACCAACCTGCCGAAAATAAATTTGAATTGACCCGACGCTGTTTGGAACTCTTCCTGAAATACAAACATCCTGTTGGAATCATTACCAAAAACGCCTTAATTTTGCGGGATTTGGATCTTCTTAATGAATTGGCAAAAGACAATTTAATCGGAATCAACATCTCCATCACTTCACTTTCAGAAGACACAAGACGTATTTTAGAACCACGGCATTTTTGCAAAAACGCGAAGCTGATTTTCCTGGGAAATAAGACTGTTTTTTTTGAATTTATCCCTGCCGTAAATGGAGAATTACTTCTACAATTTACGAATTTTAAAAATATTTATTAGTTTGTAAGTTTAAAATTTTATGAGTTGATGAAATCTTGAAAACTGAAAACTGAATACTGAAGGCTCAATTTCGTTATGCCCCCACCTAAGAGGGGATTTGCAACCTGAAATTTAATTGCTGATATTTTGTACTTCATACTTTGTACTTTAAACTTATCTTCGCTATAATGAAACCACTTGACATTAGAACCGTACATGTTGTACAATACATCAAACCCCTTCGTGAAGGTGGGTCGCTACCTGCCATTGTGAGGGCCGATGATGGGTTTCAGTATGTGTTGAAATTTAGAGGGGCTGGTCAGGGCACAAAAGCGCTTATTGCCGAATTTATGGGCGGCGAATTGGCACGTGCCATAGGCTTAAAAGTTCCGGAGTTGGTGTTTATGTTGTTGGATGACTCTTTTAGCAAAACAGAACCCGACGAAGAGATTCAGGATTTACTAAAATTTAGTGTGGGCCTTAATCTGGGCTTGCATTTTTTGTCGAGTGCCATAACATATGATCCATTGGTAACGAAAGTAGATGCTCTAACCGCCTCGAAAGTAGTGCTGTTGGATAGTCTTATCAGCAATATCGACCGCACGGCCAAAAATACCAATCTGTTATATTGGAACCGCGAGTTATGGGCGATAGATCATGGGGCGAGTTTTTATTTTCACCATCAATGGGACACGTGGGAAAACCACTTGGCGCGCACCTTTCCGTTGATTAAAGATCACGTCCTGTTAGCACAGGCCACCAAACTTAATGCTGTTGCCAAAGAAGTAAAAGCCATTCTGACGGATGAACTCATTCTGTCCATCATAGAACGCATCCCCGAAGATTGGTTGCGCAATGACTCCGACACCTTGACAACTGTTATGATGCGCGCCAACTATCTAACCTATTTACAGGCCAAACTGGTGCTCATGGATTCGCTAATTAAAGAAGCTGAAGATGCAAAATAAAGTAACCTTTGAATATGCCATTATACGAGTGGTGCCCAAAGTAGAACGTGAAGAATTCTTTAATGTTGGAGTAATTGTTTTTTGCAAACGCAAGAAATTTTTGGATGTGCGCTATAAACTCGACCCAAAGAAATTGGAGGTCTTTTCCAAAGAAATAGACATCGATTTACTAAATGAATATTTACACTCCTGGAAACTCATTTGTGAAGGTTCACCCTCTGGAGGTGCCATCGGCAAATTGGAACTGTCCGATCGGTTCAGATGGCTTGCCGCATGTCGCAGTACGATGATTCAGAGTTCGGAGACTCATTCGGGGTTGTGTGATGATCCACAAAAGGAGTTGGAGAGCCTGTTTGAGAGTTTTGTACTCTAACGCGTATGCAAATTGGAAGTTGAAATTGAAGTTGAAGTTGATTTAGTTATTTTCTATTTGGAACTTGGAATTCTGAAGAGTTTAGGAGTTTAAAGTTTATGAGTTTAGGAAATGATAATTGATAATTGGGTTTTGGAATTTTGAATTTTCAATCTTGGCTCTTAATTCTTGATACTTTGTACTTGAAATTCGTTTTGCCACAGCCAAAGGGAGAAGTGGTTTTACCCTCTTTATAAATGTTTATGAGTTTATGAGTTTATGAATTGAGGAAATGATGAATCTGAAGACTGAAAACTGAATTTGTTACATTTTGAACTTCCCAGATTAGAGTTGACCGTTTTTAACTACTCTATAATTTCAAACAACAGGCTTCTTTGTAAACTTAATCGCGTCATACGCCTCCTTCACCACATCTTCCCCATACGTGCGCTCCAAACGTCGGATGGTAAAATGTGCCGTTGCCATTTTTTGAAAATGATGCACAAAAATATAATTGATCGTCCCTCCCGTTGCAGCACCAACCACTGGGAGCATCTGTGCCATAAACTTCTCCGAAAGTAGCACACTGAAACGCGCCGCAATCTTGGAGACAAAATTACTGATCGATTTAGACCCAATGGCACTAGCACTTACAAGCAAGCCATCCAATGCGGTCTTTATGCCCGAGACCGTGACCTTTTGCAAGGAACTATTCAAAGCCGCCCTTGTGGTGTAATAACTGGTTTCCATACCATCATCATCTTTACTGGATCCACCAAGTGCAAACACTTCCAAACAGGCCATTTGTCCTTCCAGACTGTAAATGTCTTCGCCTTCACTGCGTGCGATGTCCATGATGGTACGCATTAAAAATTTAGTCGTCACCGCAATCTCCCCTAAAAAAATAGCCGTCCCCAAACCCGTGGATGACCCAAAAAAACCACTCACGGCACCTGTGCCCGTCACGATACCTTTATAGGTGTTTTTGGAAGGTTTTTTAAAAGTCTGGTTTATTTGAATGGTCAACAAATTGGCCTTGACCACGCCCAACAATATGGATTTTGCGGAGTCTTGGATTTTCCCCAAGGCTTTTTTTGGCATCAACTTCATACCCGTTTCTGCCACAGAACCCACCGAATTCAAAGCCGTGATGGCCCAACCCAAATGCTCCATACTGTATTTGGCAGCCGTGAGGAGTGCAAGATCGTTAGGAGATAGTGTCTGTGGTCTCAACTCGTGGTCCATGAGTTAAAGATATAAAAAGTTTAATTGGAATGTAGAGTCGTTGGAAGGGATTTTGGTTAAGTAGAAATGATTCAGTTTTTTCATTGTCACAATTTAGTGGTAAGCAAATGATTCTGCCTAGTAAGATAAGTTGGTATCCATCACCAGAATCACTTTAATGGCATAATAAAGAGCTTTTTTGTATTTAATAAACCATTCTCAATAGTGATGTATAATTGGTCAGAGAAGTACAATCCATTTGGAGTTTAGAACATATGAAATCCCATAATTTAACAATCTACAAATACCAATGAAGATCTTCCTCATGGGATACCATGTGACCTTTAAAAAACAATAAATATCTATATATGAAATATTCTGATCTTAAACGCACTAATCCTATAATTTATCTTTCGGGTTAAAATAACTCTAGTTTACGATAAAAAAATTACTTAATTTGTTCTTTTTTTGCAACCTCGAATATATTGTAACAGCTGAGTAATCAGAAAGAGACGAAGAGGTATTGCGCTATAAAATCCCGGCGCCAACCATCAAAGATCAAAATATCACCATATTAAAAACCTTATGAAAATTTTTGTAAAATGTGATTTTACCAAGGTTTGTTCTAAAGTAATTGAAGACACATTGTCTGAACTTAATTTAAAGTACAAGGTGCTGGGTTTTGGTGAAATCGAACTACTGCAAACTGTTTCAACAGAAACTTTAGATACATTAGATGCCGCCTTAAAGGACTATGGTATAGATATCATAGAAAACCAAAAGGCAATTCTAGTGCAGAAAATTAAAGATGCGATCACCTTTCTGATATATAAGGAGGATCATGAATCAAATGTCAGCATTTCGGTGTATTTAGCGGATAAATTGGGTTATAGTTACGGGCACCTTTACAATCTTTTTTCTGAAGTGACCTATACATCTATAGAGAATTTTATCATATTGCAAAAAATAGAATATACAAAATCACTTATCGCCAAAACAGAACTGTCCTTGACCGAAATCGCCTTTAAGTTGAACTACTCAAGTGTGGCCCATTTAAGTACACAATTCAAAAACGTTACCGGAATAACACCAACCGCATTTCAACGTATCATTGCCAAGCGTAGAGATTTGGTAAACAATCCCAACTTATAGTATATATGCAAGAACATTTTACCTATGTGGTTTTAGCTGATGACGACGAAGATGATCGTTTGTTTTTTACAGAAGCTTTTGAAAACACAAAAATAAAGACAAAAGTCGAAACCTATAATGATGGTGTGGAGCTTATGGATGCATTATTGCAGTCTGATCTAATTACACCAAATATCCTGTTTTTGGATTTGAACATGCCCAAAAAATCGGGATTGGAATGCCTGAAGGAAATTAAGAAACTTGATAAATTTAAGGACATGGCCATCGCCATCTATTCCACCTCTGCTTCCGAAGAAGATATAGAGAATACTTTTATCAACGGAGCCAATATATACATAAAAAAGCCAAGCGATTTTAAGACCTTAAAAAAAATCTTATCGGACGTCATTACCATTAATTGGCAATATCATACCTGTGACCTTAATAGAGACACCTTTTTTTTACGCTTATAACTATCACGCCAAGAAAAAAGACCCTTCAGATATTTTGGAGGGTTTTTTATAGATAAGAGCTGTAAATATTTGAATCCAATATTTTTGAATTTTTCCAATGTCCTCCTTCAATACAAAATTCCTTTCCACTTCATAACATCAAGTGTAATTTTAATAAATGGGAACCCTCAGAGTTTTTGATTTTTTAATTGCGAGAACTTCTTTGAGTTATGCTTGTTGAAATAGTTATAACCTCAAAAATAGACACCATACTACAGTCGAATCAACAAGTGTTTTTTCTTATAATCTTTAAATAAAGGAAAAAAGATTAATTTTAATTTTGTGAACACTCAAAGAAAATATAATAATGGCGAAAGAAAGTGGAGAACATCGGAAGAAAAACAAGCTATCATCTGTGGTTCAGCCTAAAGAGGGCAATGACGAATTAACACAACTCAACAATCAGTCAGAAAAAGAACTCGTACATACACGGGAAGACATGCAGAGCCTCACCAAAGCTTTGAAAACCTCAAAAGAAGAGCTGCAATCAATCACTGTAGAAATTAACAGCTTAAACCAGCTATTGAGGGAAAAACAAGAACAGTTAAAGGCTGTCTGGGATAATTTGGAAGCCATCCTAAGTACTATCAAAGAACCTCTGCTTATTTTGGATAAAAACCTCCGCATAAAATTCGCTAACCAATTCTTCTATACAAAATTTAATATTGCAGAGCAGGAAGTCAAGGATAACTTATTGTATCAAATCCAGAATTCTCGGTGGAATAACAAAAAACTACTTGAAATATTGCAACATAGTCTTTCTCAAAAAAATAGTAAGCAAGATTTTGAAATGATCCTTGATGAGAGGATTATATTGTTGAATGCCCAAAAAATATGGAGCCCAAAAAATATGGAGCCATTGATCCTTCTCGCTATAAAAGATGTTAACGATAGCAGGATGGATAAGAAACTAAAGACAAGTGAAGAAAAGCTGACTGAATTTTTTATGCAGGCGCCTGCCATATTTGCCATTCTTAAAGAACCTGAACATGTTTTTGAATTTGCGAATGTCGCTTATATGAACCTGATTGGAGATCGCAACCCCATTGGCAAACAAATTAGGGAAGTTTTACCAGAGCTAGAAGAGCAGGGATTTATTGCACTACTGGACAAGGTTTATAGCCCAGGAGAAACTTTTATTGGCAAGGAGACTCAAATAAACTTCATTATTAATGGAATCCAGAAACAGCATTTTTTGAATTTTTCTTATCAGGCAAATAAAGATGAAAATGGTGAAATAGATGGCATATTATTGTTTGCATACGACGTAACGGAGCATGTAAATGCACTAAAGGAAATTGAAGCAAATGAACGCGCCATACATGAAGTAGCATCGCATTTAAAACTCGCTACAGATTCCGCCAATTTGGGCACATGGTCATTGGATATAAAATCACAAAAATTAGAATGGAATGCGCTGCATAAAATAATGTGGGGATATGATGAACATCGAGAAGATATTGTTTATGAAGACTGGCATAAGGTTATTGATGCCGGCGACAAAGAAAAAGTTTTTAAAATAGTTGAAGAAGCAAAAGTTAACCATTCTCTTTATGAGATCGATTACTGCATTAACAGGGCCAATGATGGGGCGCTCCGTTGTATCCGTTCTATTGGAAAATATTATTATAATGATAAAGGCGAAGCCGAAACGCTCACTGGAATTAGTATTGATATTACAGAGAAAAATCAAATTGAAGAAACGCTACGGTATCGGAAAGCCCTGCTAGAGGCACACAATGAAGCCAATAGAGATGGT
>JBGTCT010000205.1:0-7976 GCA_041748695.1 Aquaticitalea sp.
GAAGGCATCCGTATTTTTACCATTGGTGTAGGAGATGTCAAAGGAGGTCCGATTCCCGAGAAAAGAAACGGTGTCGTTCTCAATTATAAAAAGGATATGAATGGAGAAACCGTCATAACACGTCTCGACGAACAAACCTTAAAAACGATTGCCAGTGAAGCCAATGGCGTTTACATTAATGGAAACAAGACAAACGTCGTGGTTGAAGAGATTCGGGAGATTTTGAATACAATGGATAAAAAAGAATTTGAAGCCAAGCAATTTGCCGATTTCGAATCGCAATTCCAATGGTTTTTGGGTGCGGCTATTTTCTTTTTATTTTTAGATATATTTTTATTGGAACGCAAAACAGCCTGGTTAAAACGTTTGAATCTGTTCAATGAAGCACCTTAAATATTTTAAGAAAACATTATAACTATCGTAAGGTTAGATTTTTTAGTTTTATAAATTAATTGAAATGAGAACATTACTTATCATATTATTAATTTTTCCGAGCCTTTTTTCCTTTGCTCAAGATAAGGAAAAAGAGCAGCAGGATCTGTTGGCCATTAAGAAAGCCAATAATTTTGTGTACGAGGGAAATGAATTGGCTACAAAAGAAAAGTATGTTGCTGCTGAAATGGAATACCGAAAAGCAATTTCCGAACTACCCAATAATATTGCAGGCACTTATAACCTCGGAAATTCCTATTACAAAAAAGGCAATTATGAAGAGGCCTTATACAGACAACAACAAGCTGCCAAAAATGCCACTAGCAAAGCTGACAAACACAAGGCTTTTCACAACATTGGCAATATCTTGATGAAAAATAAGCAATGCAAGGAAGCTGTAGAGGCTTATAAAAATGCATTGAGAAACGATCCGACAGACGACGAAACGCGTTATAACTTTGGTTTGGCAAAAGAATGTGCCGAACAACAAAAAGACGATAACAAAGACGACAAGGATAAAGATAAAGAGGAAAAGGACGAAGATAAAGAGGAGAAAGATAAAGAAGACAAGGATAAGGAAAACCAAGATAATAAAGGCGACAAAGATAAAAAAGAAGGCGACGATCAGAAAGATAAAGGTCAGCCAAAAGACGATAAACAAGATCCAGGTGAAGGAGATAAGAAAGAACAGCCTAAACAGCCTCAACCAGGTCAACTATCGCCACAACAAATAAAAAATTTGTTGGAAGCCATGAACAATCAAGAGCAAAAAACTCAAGAAAAAATAAACGCTGAAAAACAAAAAGGCGTTAAAGTTAAAACGGATAAAGATTGGTAAACCTATAAGGACTTACGACGATTGATTTAAAATGAAAACAAAGGTATACATATCATTATTTCTAATTTTTTTGAGCACTGGACTTGTTTCCGCTCAAATAAAATTTGAAGCCAAGTTGAGCAAAAACAAGCTTGGTGTCAATGAGCGCTTACGTGTGGATTTTGAAATGAATAAAGATGGTGACAACTTCAATCCTCCAAGCTTTGATAATTTTACAGTGGTTGGTGGTCCCAATCAATCAGTGAGTCAATCGTGGCTCAATGGTGTGCGTTCGTTTTCAAAAACATACAGTTATTTTTTAGCGCCAAAAAAACAAGGTCGTTTTACCATCGGTCAAGCGAGTATTGAGATTGATGGCGAAACTTATAAAACGGTTCCGGTTACTGTTGATATCACTCCATCCGTTCAGAGACCAAACGACCCTGATAATGCAATTGCAGTTGCCGACGATAACATTCATTTGGTAGCAGAGATTTCAAAAAGCAATCCGTACCTTAATGAAGCCATTACCGTTGTCTACAAACTTTATGTATCCCCAAATACAGGCGTCAGCAATTGGCGGGAAATCGATAATCCAAAATTCAATTCTTTTTGGAGTCAAAATATCGATATGAAAGGCATGCAAGTGCAGAATGGCACATACAACGGTAAAGACTATCGCTATGTGGTGTTGCGCAAAACAGTATTATATCCTCAGAAATCGGGCAAACTCGAAATTGAGCCATTAAGTTTGGATCTTACGGTAGAAGTTCCAACGAACAGGCGCGATATTTTTGGAGGACGCTTAATGACTCAAGTTCACAAAACCGTTTCGGCAGGAAGTAAGACCATCAACGTAAGACCATTGCCAGAAAAAGGCAAACCTGATGATTTTGCTGGTGCTGTGGGTAATTTTGATTTCAAGGTCACGACTTCCAAAACAAATTTAAATGCCACCGAATCGCTTCAGGCCCGAGTTGAAGTCTCTGGAAATGGAAACCTCAAACTGTTTCAGCTTCCAAAACTGACCTTGCCCAATTCACTTGAAGTTTTTGAACCAGAGCATGCCGAAAATGTTCGAACAGACTTGAATGGTATGCAAGGAAGTATTGCTGATAGTTATACGATTGTTCCACAATTTAAAGGGAAATACCCTATAAAAAGCATTTTGTTTTCATATTTCGATCCAACAACAGATACCTATAAAACCGTTTCTTCTGGCGATATTGTTATTGATGTGCTGGAAGGTCCAACAAATACAAGTAATTCAGATAACAATTTTGCCTCCTCCTCCAATAACGGAAAACAACCTGTTATAATGAGTGGTAATAACTTTGCTTTCGTTAAGACGAATCCAAATCTGGCTTCCATAAAACCTGATTACTTTTTTAATACCAATTGGTTTTGGGCGTCATTATTGTCTCCACTGCTCTTGATTCCTTTGGCCATTGTTTTAAGAAAGAAAAAATACGAGCGAGATGCCGATGTTTATGGTAATAAAATCAGAAAGGCTGACAGATTATCTCGAAAATATTTAAGTGAAGCCAAAAAAGCATTAGGCCAAAAAGATGCATTTTACATTGCACTCGAAAAAGCATTACATAATTACCTTAAGGCCAAATTACATATTGAAACCAGCGAATTAAGCAAGGAGCGCATTAAGGTATTATTACTTCAAAAAGGTGTTGATGATGCCACCATATCAGAGTTTACAGGTATTTTGAGCAATTGTGAATTAGCTCGATACACGCCCTTAACCGAAGTGACCATGCAGCAAGATTATGACAGGGCTGCAAAAACAATTTCAATCATTGACAAAAATATCAATTGAGTATGAAATCTGTAATTTACATCCTAACATTCTTAATATTTTCTATAGGATTTGCTCAAAACGAAGCCTTGTTTAAAGAAGGTAACACCTTGTATAATGATGCAAATTATGAAGAAGCCATCAAGAAATATGAAACAATCATTAGTAATGGCAAACATTCTGCCGAGTTGTATTTTAATTTAGGAAATGCGCATTACAAGCTCAATCATATTGCACCAAGTATTTATTATTACGAAAAAGCACTGCAGCTGCGCCCAAATGACAAAGAAATAAAAAACAATATCGCCTTTGCCCGAAACATGACCATCGACGATATTGATACCATACCAGAAGTTGGATTTTCCAAATTCGTAAATGGCATTTCCAAATCCTTCACATTTGAACGCTGGGCTGTTATATCGATAGTTTTGGTAATGATATTTGTCATTCTTTTTTTAACATATTATTTTACATCCTCTTCAACCAAAAAACGCATGACGTTCATTGCGAGTATGGCTTCAATCATATTAGCAGCGTTGGCACTTTCTTTTGCATTTCACAATTTTGAATTAAAAGAGAAAGATCAACCAGCCATTGTTTTTGCTCAAGAGAGCCTTGTAAAGAGTGAGCCCAACTTTCGCAGCAATGAGGCCTTCAAACTTCATGAAGGCACGAAAGTTCAGATATTGGATACCGTTAATAATTGGAAGAAAATCAAGCTTGCTGACGGTAAAACCGGTTGGATTCCGGACAGCGACATTAAATTATTGGACGTTTTTTAAAAATATTTTAACATAATTTTAAAATTCATCATATATCTTTGTATTCAAATCCAATCAACTAATGCAAAAGCGTAACATTTCATTTTTTTTTCTTGTTTTGTTCACGCTGTTCATCTCAGCTCCGACTGTGATTTCTGTTATTGAAAAATCATTTGATACTTCCGTTTTTTATAGTGTTAACGAAGAAGAGAATAAAGTCAATGAGACTTTAAAAACCTTCGTTGTCAAACTTCCTTGCTCCGTTAAATACGGAATTTCACTTATCGAACTTGAAAAAGAAAAGTCATATAGTTCTTATCTAAAAAAGTACACTTCATCCATTATTGAGTGTATCTCTCCACCGCCCGAAGTAATCATTTCATAAATAATCAGGATTTTTTAATCCAAATTTTAGTGTTCAACTTACTTAATCCTTAAAAAGGGTTGAGCTCAATTATTATTTATAAAATGTTTAAACATATTAAGAATGACCTGCCAGCGAGCATGGTTGTATTTTTCGTTGCATTGCCTTTATGTCTTGGAATTGCATTAGCAAGTGGAGCGCCACTTTTTTCAGGACTGATTGCTGGAATTGTTGGTGGAATTATCGTAGGTAGCTTAAGTGGCTCCAAAATTGGTGTCAGTGGGCCTGCTGCAGGTTTGGCCGCTATCGTATTAACGGCAATTGCCACTTTAGGGAGTTATGAAAACTTTCTTGTTGCGGTAGTATTGGGTGGCATTATTCAAATTATTTTTGGCGTTTTAAAAGCAGGGGTAATTGGATATTATTTTCCATCATCCGTGATTAAAGGAATGCTCACAGGTATCGGAATCATTATCATCCTGAAGCAAATACCTCATTTTTTTGGCTATGATGCCGATCCTGCCGGAGATTTTGCATTTATCCAAGTAGATGGTGAAAACACCTTCTCTGAAATAATTAAGACCATAAATTACATCAAACCGGGATCAGCATTAATTGGTATAATTGGTTTGGTAATACTGCTTTTTTGGGATAAAGTGCTATCAAAAAAAGCTAAAATATTTCAAGTCATTCAAGGACCGCTGGTTGCTGTGGCTTTAGGTATCATTTTTTATTTGCTTACCAGATCAAATGAGGTTTTGGCGATTACAAGTTCACATTTAGTGAGTGTGCCAGTTCCAGAGGACGCTGCCTCATTTCTTGGTCAATTCAGTTTTCCAAATTTTGGAGTTATTACCAATCCAGATGTATGGATTATTGCTTTTACAT
Source organism: Aquaticitalea sp. (assembly GCA_041748695.1). Classification (GTDB taxonomy): domain Bacteria; phylum Bacteroidota; class Bacteroidia; order Flavobacteriales; family Flavobacteriaceae; genus JBPOFM01. The sequence continues at coordinate 5,073 of JBGTCT010000205.1, forward strand.
TAGCATTGGTAGCCAGTTTAGAAACCTTATTGTGTGTTGAAGCCACTGATAAACTAGATCCGCATAAAAATGTAACTCCAACAAACAGAGAGTTATTTGCTCAAGGTACTGGAAACATTATTTCGGGAATGATAGGTGGGCTTCCTATTACACAGGTAATTGTTAGAAGTTCTGCAAACATACAGTCTGGTGGACGTACTAAACTTTCTGCTATTGTTCATGGTTTTTTCTTGTTGATCTCTGTAATTTTAATCCCGAGATTATTGAATATGATTCCACTATCTGTTTTGGCAGCAATTCTTTTAATAGTCGGTTATAAATTGGCTAAACCTGGACTCTTCAAAACAATGTATTTATTAGGTTGGAAACAATCTGTGCCATTCGTCATAACTGTTTTGGGTATAGTATTTATAGACCTATTGTATGGTATCGGACTTGGATTGGCGGTAGGTATTGTAATAATTTTAATTAAAAGCTACCAAAATTCCCATTTCCTTCATATTGAAGATAAAAGCAACGGTAAGCACAAAATAAAAATGACCCTTGCCGAAGAGGTAACATTCTTTAATAAAGGTGCCATATTAACCGAATTGGATGGTTTACCAATTGACACTTACTTGGAATTAGATGTAAGAAAAACAAGATATTTAGACCATGATATTATCGAAATTCTTGAAGACTTTGCAATTAAGGCCAAGGAACGGAACATTGACATTAAATTAGTTTCAGAGCGTGGTGTAGTTGAAAACCCTCCAAGCTTTGTAGAGTTCTTTAGATTAAGACCAAAAATTGAAACCACATGAAAAAAGACACACACATATATAAAATATTAGTACTTTCAGATTTAAAAAATTCAACGGTGCCCACGGTTAGAGGCGCAGTCAGTCTAGCAAAAATGATAAACGGGCAAATCGATTTTTTTCACGTAAAGCAACCTACTGATATCGTTGGTACAGATAATCAATTATCTGCAAATAAGGTTATCAACGAAGAGCAGCTTGCTATCAGCAAGAAGATTCAAAAAATCCTTAAGCCTATAACTAAAGAGCATGAAATTAATATAAACTCAACATTTACTTTTGGAAACATCAAAAGGGAAATTGGAAAACATATCAAGGAACAACAGCCTGATATCATCGTTCTTGGTAAAAGAAAATCAAAACTTTTTAGTTTTATCGGAGACGGCATTACCAACTATGTATTAAAACAGCACGGTGGTGTGGTTTTGATATCGGCTAATTCCAACGCATTGCAACCTAATGCGAATGTATCAATTGCATCAATCAATGGCGTTAAAAATGAGTTACCTATAGATTTTTATGATCATTTGTTAGCACACACTCAAGATCCTTTAAAGGTGTTTAAAATTATTAAGAAGTCTAGCAAATCAAAAGATATATCCAGGGATACGGATAAAAAAAAGTATGAATATGTTTTTGAACATGGCGATCATACCATTAAGAATCTATCGAAATACATAATTAAGAATAATATTAATTTGCTACTTGTTGATAGATTAAAAAAAGGCTCTAAAACAGATTCGAACCTTAAAGAGGCTGATATAAATGCTGTAATCAACAATCTTAAAGTCTCACTTTTGATAGCAGGCACTGAAAACACTAGCGTAGAAAAATCTTAACGCTTCAAAAAAGAATTAATAAAAACTATTTAAAAATCAAATATTATGAAAGCGCATACTAGAGAAACACAGGCAACAATGACGCCTCAAAAATCGTTGCAATATTTAAAAGAAGGTAATCAAAGGTTTCAAAACAATCTAAAAGCCAACAGAAATTTATTAGAGCAGGTAAATGATACAAGTGAAGGTCAATTCCCATTTGCAACCATTTTAAGTTGTATCGATTCAAGGGTCTCTGCCGAATTGGTATTCGATCAAGGATTAGGAGATATTTTTAGTGTAAGAATTGCTGGTAACTTCGTTAATGAAGATATTTTAGGGAGTATGGAGTTTGCATCCAAAATTGCCGGCACAAAACTCATTGTGGTTTTAGGTCATACTGCATGTGGTGCTGTGAAGGGCGCTTGTGACGATGCCAAAATGGGTAATTTAACCAAGCTTCTTGCTAAAATTAAACCAGCCGTCAAAGCGGTAACTGAACCTAAAGATGAAAATGAACGCAATTCTAAAAACATGGAATTTGTTGACAACGTAGCTCGCAAAAATGTAGAGCTGACCATTGATAGAATACATCAAGAAAGTCCAATTCTTTCGGAAATGGAACAGAGCGGGGAGATTAAAATCATTGGTGCCATGTATGACATTAATTCTGGTGCCGTAGATTTTTTTCAATAAAATCAAATGAGTTTTTAAAAAAGGCAGTATTGATAAACAAAATCAATACTGCGTTTTTTTATCGCATTTGTATCGATTTGAGCTGTTTGAAAAAATAGAGCTTTTCAATATATCAATTTTGCTAAATTTTCAAGTTTTTCAAGAGATTATAAATTCGAATTGATTTGAGTTTTTAGCACAAAAACAAAGTGTTGCTGAAAAAAGATAAAAAGCACTTTAAACTTTATTTAACTGTTTTATAATTTACGTACTTTATATTTGCATCCGATTACGCCATCTTAAATGAAAAAACAAATTGTTTCATTACTTTTCTTACTTCTCTTTACGGCGTTTATATCTGCTCCTACCCTTATTTCCATGATTGAAAAGTCTATTGAAACTTCCGTTTTTTTTAGTATCAGCGAAGAGGAAAATAAAGTCAACGAGACTATTAAAATTTTTGAAATTAGAGTATTGGAAAATGAGCAGGGAGATTTGGCCTTAATCGCTTCCGAAAACGAAAAATCTTTTACTTCTTATTTAAAAAATTACACGTCATTTGCAATAGAGTGTTTTTCTCCCCCACCAGAATTAAGTTAATTAATTTTCGA
>JBGTCT010000206.1:0-3632 GCA_041748695.1 Aquaticitalea sp.
AAATGCTTCCAATCCCAGTTTGTGAAATCCCCAAAGAATTAAAATAAATATTGATATTATGATTGAAGATTAACCAATCTATCAATTTTTTCATTACTTTTGAGTTATAAGTCTCCACGTTTTTTTGTTAAACTAACTAACTAACAAATATATAATCATGATTAAGGTATTGGTTGTGGATTTTCATCCTATTGTAAGAACAGGGCTAAAACTTCTATTTGATTCCAGCCCAGATATTGAAGTTGTGGGAAGTGTTGGCAGCGGAATAGAAATTTTTGAATTTGTAAGACGCTATCCTGTGGATGTCATAATTTCAGAAGTGGATCTTCCGGAGCTCAACGGCATTACTGCCCTGCGCGCCATTAAAAAAGAACATCTTGATATTAAGGTTTTAATGTTCAGCCATCAACCTGAAGAGATCTACGCTATTAGCACCATAAAAGCTGGATCTTCTGGTTACCTCCATAAATCAGCTTCCACAGAAACGATTAAGGAGGCAGTTTTAAAAGTGTTTAGTGGTGGTATTTATTTAAGTGATGCCATGTCCAAACACCTGACCTTTAACGATGCCAAAAACAAGAAAAGCAAATTGTACAAACGACTTTCTACTCGGGAAGTTGAAGTTTTAAAGTTACTTTCTACTGGGAAGAAAAACAAAGAAATCGCCCAAGAGTTGGAAATCAATGAAAAAACAGTCAGCACCTATAAAGCTAGGCTGTTTAAGAAATTGAATGTTAACAATTTAGTCGATTTAATACACCAAGCGAAGCACAGAGAGTTGACTTAAATTTTACTTCCAACCACTTTGCCAAGCTTTTTGGACAATAAAGTTTTCAATCTTAAATAATCTCGGATATCTTCCATAATGGGATGTGTATTAGCACCTTCCTTTATGGTTTCGTTCTGATATTCCACTACTTTTTGGTCAATTAAAAAACAGCGTAAACTTAAAATTGTTTGAGTAACCAGTTGAGAAACGGTTTCCTTTTTTTCCTTCGGAATAATATGGTTACGTTGCCAATCGTGCAAGCGGTAACGTTCGTCATTCATCAATATAGTAGTCACCTCATTTGCCATTTCCTGATTGAGCTTGCCGATATAGTCCCTCAACTGAAATTCTTCAGTATGATGCAATGTATCGATTATGGAATAATATAGAGTTTTAAAATTGGCATCCGAAAATTGCATCTCATCTTCCTGAAGATCTAGATAGATTTTTTCAAAAACTCTTGCTTTGTGCACAACGGGTTCTAAATTCAGGTCGCCTGTAGTTTCGTCTTCCTTCAAAACCAAATCTTCAAAATTTTCGGTTTCATTTCCATAAAGCAATAAAATCTCGATGATTTTCCGTTCCAGCTCGTACTGATAATTTATTTTTTGAGCAGGTTGTTCCGACCTTATCACATTGAAGGCTTTTTGCTCGGTCTTAAAATTTGAATTGGCTTCTTGATGCTCTTTCTTATTGATTTGAGCCAATGTACTGAACAACACTTCTTCGCTGATATCCATAATTCGGGAACATTCCTGAATGTAGATTTCGCGCTTGATAGGGTCGGGAATCTTGGAAATGCTATTGACAATATCCCTTATGGTTTCAGCCTTTTTGATGGGATCGTTGTTGGCGTCTTCGACCAAGAGTGATGCCTTGAACTGTATGAAATCCTTTGAATTATCTTCGAGATATGATGAAAGTTCAGAAAATGAGTTCTGTCTCGCAAAACTATCTGGGTCTTCGCCATTTGGAAACGTCACAACTCGAACATTCATGCCTTGCTCCAAAATCAAATCAATTCCTCTAATGGAAGCACGTATTCCTGCGGCATCACCATCAAAAAGTACCGTAATGTTTTTGGTAAGCCGGTTTATAAGTCGTATTTGTTCTGGAGTTAAGGCCGTCCCAGAAGACGCCGCAACATTTTTAATCCCAGTTTGATGAAACTGGATTACATCTGTATAACCTTCTACCAAATAGCACGTATCTTCTTTGGCGATGCTTTGTTTGGCATGAAACAACCCGTATAGGATTTTACTTTTATGGTACACTTCACTTTCGGGCGAATTGACATATTTTGCAGCTTTTTTGTCGGACGTTAAAATACGTCCGCCAAAGCCTAAAATGCGTCCACTCATACTGTGAATAGGGAACATCACGCGACCTTTGAATCGGTCAAATTGTTTGTCTTCCTTTACAATGGTGAGGCCGGTTTTTTCTAGGAATTCCAATTTATAACCTTTTTTGATTGCCTCGTCCGTAAATGCCTGCCATTCATCCAAGGAGTATCCTAAATTAAAGGTTTTGATGGTTTCGTTTGTGAAGCCACGTTCCTTAAAATAGCTTAAGCCAATTGCTTTTCCTTGATCGGTTTTGAGAAGTACTTTTTGAAAATAGTCGTTTGCAAATTCATTGACCAAATAGAGGCTTTCGCGCTCATTGGCTTCTTCCTTTTGCTCATCGGTTTGCTCGGTTTCCTCAATTTCAATATTGTATTTTCTCGCCAGATATTTAATGGCTTCCGGATAGGTAAAATGCTCATGCTCCATTAAAAATGTCACGGCATTTCCTCCTTTTCCACTACTAAAATCTTTCCAAATTTGTTTTACAGGCGATACCATAAAACTCGGCGAACGCTCATCGCTAAACGGGCTCAACCCTTTGAAGTTACTGCCCGATTTTTTTAAATTGACAAAATCACCAATCACTTCCTCAACACGGGCGGTTTCAAAAACTTGTTCTATAGTGGATTTTGAGATCAAATAATTTCAATTTTATGGATTGTAAATGTACTGCAAAAGTGAATGCTGAAAAAATTTGATAGCCATCAAATGAGATTCCTTACTTAAATATTTCATGATTTTTATCATATTTCATTGTCATTACGTTTTTTAACTTCACCTACAAATATTTTAACTAAATAATCAACTAATATCTTCATTTATGGAACAAAAAGAAATGATCACCAAAATTTTTAGAATACTATTAGGCGTCTTCTTAATAGTGTATGCCCTGAATCAATTCCTTCACTTTATACCATTGAGTTACGGTGAAATGCCTGAAAACAGTAGAGATTTTCTTGACGCTGTAGTTATTTATTTGCCATACTTGTATGCTTTTGAAATATTGATTGGACTTATACTGATCTTCAATAAATGGACTAAATTTATTTTGATTGTCATATTTCCATTATCAATCGCTTTCTTGATTTTCAACTTCACAAATAATGACATGTCCAAAATTTTTCCTGCACTTTTTGTGGCGTTTTTAAATGTGTTTTTATTATTTAAAAACAAAGAATCCTACAAGCCATTATTTGCTTGAAATAATTGATGGAATGAAAAAAGCTTCAAGGTAAATCCTGAAGCTTTTCAATTTATGGAACTATCGACTAATCCAAATCCCAACGCAGACCTAAAGACACATTATTTTGGTCGATGGTTTGATTTTTAAACAAATTGTTCAGATTGTATTTTGCATAAATGCTAAAATCCCCAACGCCAACATAACCGCTTACTCCATACACAAAGTTGGTTGTGTTGAAATCTTGTTTCATTTTTTGTTTTTGATCATCACCATCTTCCTTGAATTTCAGTTTTTGTTGTGTGCTCAAATTGACACCTGCAAATCCGCCCAGTCC
>JBGTCT010000207.1:0-1583 GCA_041748695.1 Aquaticitalea sp.
CTACGGATACGATGATTTGCTTATATTTAGGAATTCCTAGATTTTCTTTAACCGAAATAATATTCATTTTACAAATATAAAAAAAACTGGTAGGTACTGGTATGGTTTTTAAAAAAATTTGTAATTTGGCGGAAGCTTCAACAACTAATTAATATGAAATTTAATCTAAACCATCCTTGTATTTCTATTTGCTTCTTTCTCATTGGCATGCTCACGCAGTCACAAACGAGACAAGTCAGTACATTGAGCGATGACTGGAAATTTTTTAGAGGCGCTCAAGACCAACCAACAGCCGTGGATTTTGACAGCTCATCTTGGGAATCTGTGAAAATTCCGCATGATTGGGCCATTGCCGAACCTTTTATTATGGATGGAAATGGAGATACTGGCAAACTACCTTGGAAAGCGGAAGGATGGTATCGTAAATCATTGGATATCCCTACAACTTACAACGGCAAAAGAGTGGTTCTTATTTTTGATGGTGTAATGGCCTTTCCAGAAATTTATGTGAACGGAACATTAGTTGGAAAATGGGACTATGGCTATAATTCCTTTTATGTGGATGTCACTGATTATCTGAATTTCGGAGGAAAAAACACACTAGCGGTGTATGCAGATACAAGAGAACATGATAGCAGATGGTATCCAGGCGGAGGTATTTATAGAAAGGTCCAGCTTTTAGTAACCAATCCTATCCATGTTAATGTTTGGGGAACATATATCACTACGCCTATTGTGGAAAAAGACTCTGCTTTAGTTCGAATCAATGCTTCCGTGAAAAATGCAAGTAGTGCGAATCAAACCTTAAGAGTTGAGCATATCGTTTTCGATTCAAAAGGAAATCAAATCGATAAAAAGTCAATTGAACATTCTGTTTCAGCTGGAAAAAGTGGCGATTTTGAGGTCACCTTGAAAGTTTCGAATCCAGAATTATGGGATACCCAGAATCCAAATCTATACAGCGCTAAAACCAACGTTTACAGCAATGACAATCTTGTCGATTCCTATCAATCCACATTTGGAATCAGAACCATAAAATTTACTGCGGATGAAGGTTTTCATTTAAATGGAAAACGTGTGCAACTCAAAGGTGTCAATCTTCACGGTGATTTTGGACCGCTCGGTGTGGCTTTTAATTATAGAGCCATGCAACGACAACTTGAAATTATGAAGTCCATGGGTGTCAATGCCATTCGAAACAGTCATAATACGGCTGCGCCAGAGCTTTTGGATTTATGTGATGAAATGGGACTTTTGATGTTCAACGAGATTTTTGATAAATACGATGCCAAAGCGGGGATTTTAGATACGACAGATTTTGAAGAATTTGCACATCGCAACATCAGGAATTTTGTAGAGCGCGACCGGAACCATCCTTCTGTCTTTCTTTGGAGTGTAGGCAATGAAATCGGTGATGTACAATGGAACCTCAACAATGGTTTTAAAAGATTGCACACCATGGTGAATTATGTAAATAAATACGACCCAACCCGTCCAGTAACGTTGGTTTGTGACAATCTAAAAAGTGCCAGTTTACGTCATTTTGATTTTTATGATGTGCATAGCTGGAATTACGGACGACG
>JBGTCT010000208.1:0-15435 GCA_041748695.1 Aquaticitalea sp.
AGTATTTGATAGGGGACATTTTTTGCCACTTTAATTAAACAAATATAATTATTTATCGGATAAACGTGCATATTTATCCGATAAATTGCTAATTATATCCAATATTCTACACGAATAGCCAGTTTCATTATCATACCAGCCTATTATTTTTATCATATTATCAATTACGGAAGTCATTTGAGAATCAAAGATACAAGAATGAGTATTACCAATGATATCAACAGAAACAATAGGATCTTCAGTATATTCTATAATGTGTTTTAGATAAGTTTCCGAGGCTGTTTTAAAGGCATTATTAATATCTATAATAGAAACAGGCTCAACAACATTAAACGTTATATCTGTAAGTGACCCGTTAGCCACTGGCACTCGAATTCCACAACCGCCGATGGACTGGGACAACTCTGGAAAAATTTTTGTTAACGCCTTTGCGGCTCCTGTCGTGGTTGGCACAATAGATTGTCCTGCGGCTCTGGCGCGACGTAAATCTTTATGGGGTTGGTCATGCAGACTTTGGTCTGTAGTGTAAGAATGTATAGTTGTTATATACGCTTGCTTTATTTTACACAAACGATTGATAACTTCAATCATAGGAGCAGCATTGTTGGTGGTGCACGAAGCATTGGAAATAATTGTTTCCGTACCATCCAAAATAGTGTCATTGACCCCCATAACTACTGTTTTTATAGCATCATCAAGAGGAGGAACCGATAAAATAACTCGCCTTGCACCATTCTTAATATGATGTTGAAGCTCTGTGGTGGTTTTAAACTTTCCTGATGATTCTATTACATAATCCACATTATACGGTTTCCAGTCAATGTCTTTTGGGTGTTTATGATTAAGAAGTGGGATTCTTTTACCTTCAAGGATGATATGGCCATCATCAGAAGTGATTGATTTTTTTAAAATGCCGTGAATACTGTCATATTTTAATAAATGGCTCAATGTTTTTGCATCGGCCAAATCATTGATGGCAACCACCTCCATAATTGTACGATCTTGAATGAGACGAAATACACTACGTCCAATACGACCAAAACCATTGATGGCAATTTTAATCATTAATTGATATGTTTTTGTGCTTTATAGGAAGATCTTACCAACGCGCTGCTTTCCACATGTCTAAAACCTAGATCGATACCAATATGTTTGTATTCTTCAAACTGATCTGGTAAAATGAATTGTTTAACTTGTAAATGTTTCTTACTCGGTTGCAAATACTGCCCGATGGTAACAACATCAACGTCATTGGCCCTTAAATCGTGTAGTGTTTCAATGACTTCTTCGCGCGTTTCACCAAGACCCAACATAATCCCAGATTTGGTTCGTCGCTGACCTTGGGATTTCAAATATTTCAAAACACCAAGACTTCGATCATATTTTGCTTGAATCCGCACTTCTCGCGTAAGTCTTCTTACAGTTTCAATATTATGTGAGACAACTTCTGGAGCGACCTCAATAATTCTATCGATATGTGGTTCGATACCTTGAAAATCAGGTATTAGGGTTTCCATAGTAATTTCAGGATTCATCCGTCTTACGGCTTTAACCGTTTCTGACCACATGATACTTCCCATATCTTTTAAATCATCCCTATCAACACTGGTCAACACAGCGTGCTTAATATTCATAAGTTTGATGGAACGAGCTACTTTTTCTGGTTCATCCCAGTCTAAAGTTTCAGGTCTTCCGGTCTTAACTCCGCAAAAGCCACATGAACGGGTACAAATATTTCCTAAAATCATAAATGTAGCAGTACCTTCTCCCCAACATTCACCCATATTTGGGCAACTGCCCGAAGTGCAAATGGTGTTTAGTTTGTACTTGTCAACCAAGCTTCTTAATTCGGTGTATTTTTTTCCTGTAGGAAGTTTTACACGTAACCATTTGGGCTTGGCGAGACGATCTGGGAGTATGTTTGAAACGGTTTCTGATTCCATTTGGTATAAAATTTGATTAGCAAAGATACAAATTTAAAATCCCAAAACTCAAAGATCAAATCGCAAGAATTCTTGAATAATGCTTATAAATTTAGGGTAGTGATATACCATGTGCTAAATCCTATCAAAAACAAAATTCCCAACCATGATAAGATGTGGAGTTGAAGTGATGGATGCCAGTGTTTAGGAGTATGTTTACTCGAAATGAGTCTGTAATTTGCAATGGCATAAAAAGGCGCCGTTAAAAAAGATAAAATTGTGGCGATTTTTATTAGTAGTCCCATTTCAGAATTCAAAAAGAAAAAAATGAGTACGGTGCCTACAGCTAAAATAAATAGCCATATTAAATAGCCCTTGTTGTTTTTGCGACCAAATAAGAGCTGCATTGCTTTATCCATGGATCTTGGTGATGCATCAAGTGTTGAGAGCGTTGTGCTAAACATCGCGGCAAATGCAGCAATACCAATAATCAGATATGACCAACTGCCAAAATTTGTTGAATACATCATGATGAGTTGGTTTGAAAAACCACTGGCTGATTCTAAAAAGATTTCATCAGTAGGATACATTACTATTGCGCCAAGAGCAATGAATCCCAATCCCAATATAACTGCTGTAATAAAACCAACATTAAAATCAAAAATGGATGTTTTCACATCGTAATCGCTACTTTCCTTTTGTTTCTCTAGCGCCCATAGAGATTGCCATATCGAAATATCCAAAGGAGCAGGCATCCAGCCCATAAAGGCAATCAAGAATCCAATTTCTAAACTATTTTCGGGAATCAACTGCGTCAATGATAGCCATGTTTTAAGATTAAAAAAAGCCATTGATACGGCTACAATTGTACTTATTGATAATGTGATGATTATAATTTTCATCAATCTATCAAGAAGACGATATTTCCCAAATGCCAATATGCAAAAACAAATTGTGAGAATTATAAGTGTCCAAGTTTGTACAGAGACAAAATCGCCAAATATGGATGATGCCAAGCCCGCTGTTACAATTGTGACTGCCAGTTGAATGGTAAACATTGTTGCCAATGACAATATGAAATATGTTAATAGGACAGCTTTCCCGAGTTTATGATAGCCGTCCAATAAGCTCTCACCAGTAGCCAATGCATATCTTGGGCCAAATTGGAAAAATGGATATTTAAATAGGTTGACCAAAATCAATGCCCAAACGAGGCCAAATCCGAATTCTGCACCCGCCCGTGTGGATTGTACCAAATGCGAAACACCAATTGCAGCACCTGCGAATAGTAAGCCTGGGCCAATTTTTTTCAGAGTAAAGACCATTATCTTCTTTTGATAATTTCTGCCAATAATCTTTTTGCCCGTAGCAGTTTTACTTTAATATTATTGATGGGCTCATTTAAATTTTCGGAGATTTCAAGATAGCTTAATTCTTGAAAGTATCTTAAATTGATGACTTCTTGATAGTGAGGCTTCAGTTTTTTGATGTCTAAAAGCAATTTAGCTAAATTTTGCTCCGTAATTAAGTCGTCTTCAGGAGATGGTGATTCGTCAATAATATCATAAAATTCATCATTCCTTCTTTTGTTTGACGTGTTTGTGACAGATGACTTTTGTTTTCGCAGAAGGTCGATTTGGATGTTTTTTGAAATTGTGATAAGCCAAGTTTTGAACTCATATTCTGGATTGTAACTTGAAATTTTGTCGAAAGCTTTAGAAAAGGTCTGAATAGTAATATCTTCGGCATCGTTTTCGTTTTCTGTTCGTTTTAATTGAAAACCATAGACGTCGTTCCAAAAAGTATCCAATAGATAATTGAAGGCCATTTGATCATTCATTTTAGCTTTTTCAATCGCTTGTTTTATTTCCAATGATTGGGTTTTGAGACTGTATTTTTTATAAATATAGAGAATTGTGCCATAATTAAAAATAATTCCAGTAATGGAAAATAGGGCACCAAGTCCTTTTCATTAAGTTTTTTTGCAGCAAAAGTTAGACTGACATATAGAATTAAATATCTTAAGACAATGAGCCCCAATACAATTTTCCAATATATCATCGAACTGATTAGTACAATTGCCAACAGATAAAATGATATTTGTGTCAGGTAAAAAAGGGCCAATATTAGTATATGCTTGGTTTTATAATATTTTGCCGTACTGATATGTCTTCGCTTTTGTGATAACCACTCATTATAGGTTTTCTTTGGTATGGATTCCGTAAAGCTTTCTTTTGTAAAACAAACCGATGTGTTTGAAGCATTGGCAATTTGATTGACAAACAAATCGTCATCACCAGATTTGATATTCATATGATTCATAAATCCGCGAGCCTCAAAAAATGTAGTTTTGGTATAGCCTAGATTTCGCCCAACAGCCATATAAGGTTGCCCGATTTTTGCGTATGAAAAATATTGAACTGCAGTCAGTAAAGTTTCAAAACGAATAAGCTTATTTAAAAATGATTTGGGTTGTTTCTTGTATGAGCCATATCCAATAACAACTGACTTGCTGTTTGAAAACTGACTGCTCATCTCCTTGATCCAATATTTTGAAATAGGTTTGCAATCTGCATCCGAAAACAATAAATGGTCATAACTAGCAACTTTTATTCCGAGTGTTAAGGCGTATTTTTTGTTGCCCCAAAAGGCTTCAATGTTTTTGACGTCAACAATTTTAATGTTAGAATGTTCAGATTTGAATTTTTCCATGACCTTCAATGTTTTGTCAGAAGAACTGTCATTGATGAGAATCAATTCAAATTTGGGATACTCTTGCTCAAGAAAGTAGGGAAGGTGTTTCTTTAGATTTTTAGCCTCATTTTTGGCACAAATAATAACAGAAACTGGAATCGAAGCGGTTTGGCCGTTTGTGAGTTTTTTAAAGGAAAAATTTCCAAAAATAAAGACGTAAAAAAGTATTTGAAGAGCTATAATTACAATAAAAGCGTAGAACAATACAAAAAAAATGAGCATGTTTACCTATGATGAATGTTGAGTTTCATTACAACTTTTGTATTCGTCAGGAGTTTTTCCACAAAAACCACAATTCTCTCCATCTTTATTGAGCATTGGGTTTTGACTAGCGCAGGTACCAGCAAATTTGCCGTCTTTTTTTGCCCATAATTTTATAGCAATGCCAGCAACACCAAGTCCTAAAAGAATTAAGGTAATTACTAATAGTTTCATATGTAGATATTTATTATTTTTTATTTGACTTATGCAATCGCTCTAAATTCCTTCTTGTTTTTGCTTCTAAATCATGGCGATTTCATATCAATTTATTTTATGCAAAGGTATAATATTTAATATTAATTATTTCACATTTGGTATTTTGGTTTGTTAGTATAAGCGTTAGAATTGAAGAATGGAATAGATGTTTATTCATTAAATCAAAACTGTCTGGTAAAGAATCAAGATCGTTTCGCATTTGGCGTCACTAGAATCAATCCCGAAGTGTCGGGATAATATTAATTTTATTGGCTATTGTAGTTACCAGTATAATTAAAAATTGTGGGAGCGTTTATTGAAAATTAGAAATATAGAATAGACAATCACAGAGTTTGGAAGAACTCTTTTGAAATCACAAAAAAAACCACTCAACACCGAAATTAAATTGTCGGAAGAGTGGTTCATGTATATGTAACAAAGAACTAATTATTTTTTAAAGCGATTTCGGCAACAGAATTTTCGGCAGTTGCTTTTCCATTTGACTTGTTTTTGGATTCTATAGTTATGCTCAACCCAAGAGCATCCTCTACATAAGGAATGGATTTTAATTTGCGGTCGTTTGCATCCAAAATACCAAGACTTACCATTTTATCCTGAAATTCAGCCCACATTTGAAATTGTTGCTCCGCAGGTAATTTTGGCAAAGAAACCACATCAATCATAGATGTCTTGTCTATGGAATTGATATAAGCAACGGTTTTTAGGTCTTTTGCTCTTGAGTTTCCGCGCAGAACATACTTTTCAGTTTCTGGATTGTTCAATTTCATAAATTGAAGCATTACATTATCCAATTTGTTGTTATTTTCTTCAATATCACTTCTTAAATCAAAAATCTCATCTACTACGACTTGATTTTCTTCAATCAAATCCATGTTTTTTTGATATAGAAGGAACGCCATTACAGCAAATGCAATTGCTGCAAAACTCGCCGCAAAACTATACCAAGGGGTTCTGCTATTTGCAGTGTGCAAATTAATAACCGGTTTTTCGTCTACCGCTTCCATTATAAATGCCAAAATATGTTTTGGAGACTCTACCGCATTTGATTTGGCGAGTATTTCCAAGTTATTTTGTAAGCGAAGGTACTCGGTTTTAATTTCAAGGTATTCTGAAATATAATGTTCAACTTCTAGCGTTTCTGCAGTAGAAGTGTCGCCTAATATATATTTATCTATTAAGCCGGAATTGATAAATACTTGTAATTTTGTTTCCATCTTTTCTTAAGATATTATGGATTGTAGACTTTTTTTAACTCTCGCAACCCAATTTTTAATCTAGACTTAATAGTACCTAAAGGAATATCCAATTCTTCACTTGCTTCTTGCTGGGTAAGCCCTTCAAAAAATAAGGCATTTAGTACAATTTGATACTTATTGTCTAGTCTTTCAACATGATCTCTTAAATCAATAACATCTTGATTTAAATTCTGCGCCGGTAGAATATATACGTTCGATTTATCAATTTGGACTTCCTTCTCAAAACGATTATTAAAACTTCGGAGTTTGTCGATTGCGGTATTTCTAGCAATTCGATATAGCCAAGTAAATAATTTTGCTTTTGAAGAATCGTATTTTTTTGAATGCTTCCAGACTTTCACAAAGCTTTCTTGCAAAGCATCTTGAGCAATTTCTTCGTTGCGGGTAATCTTTAAAATGACACCATACAAACTGTCTGCATAATTTTCATATAGCAAATTTATGGCGGCTCGATCCCCATTTTCAAGGAGTTTAACGATTTGTTGTTCTATAGAAGCACTCAAAAGTTGGTTTTTTTATTTGGGAAAAATCTAAAAGTTGTTAGCAAACATAAATAATTCAAGCGGATAAAATTAGTAAATATTAACTAACCGCAAATTAAATAAAACATTGTTTTTTGAGAATGTAATTTCTTCATTAAGAAGTTGATTAAAAGCTTATTCAAACATTACATTGTTTCAATACCTGCAAGAGATTCAATTGTATTTGTAGCTCTTTTTGAATTAAATGATATTCACTTCCGTTTCAATTTGCACATTAAAGATACGATAAATTGTTTTTTGAATTAATAGTGATAAATTATAAATATCACTTCCTTTTGCATTTCCATAATTAACCAGAACAAGTGCCTGATGTTTGTGCACGCCATAATCTCCTAAAGTTTTACCTTTAAATCCTGCCTGCTCAATGAGCCAACCTGCTGGAACTTTAACTTCAGAATCCGAAATATCATAATTTGGAATGTCTGGAAAATCAAGTTTTAAAAGCTCCAATTCTTCTTTTGAAATTATGGGGTTTTTAAAAAAACTGCCACTGTTACCGATTTTTTTTGGATCTGGCAGTTTACTTTGCCGTATGGAGATTACCGCGTTTGAAATGTCCTGTATGGTAGGATTCTCAACCTTCATAAGTTCTAATTCGGTTGCAATCGTGCCATAATTGGTATGCAGTACATGATCTTTCCTGGTCAATTTGAAAGTTACGTCAGTAATCACATATTTCCCTTTGCTTTCTTGCTTAAAAACCGATTCCCGATACCCAAATTTACAATCTTCAAAACTAAAAGTTCTTGTTTTAAGAGTTGCTAATTCAATGGCATCACAAGACACAAATACATCTTTAAGCTCAACTCCATATGCACCTATATTCTGTATGGGTGCACTGCCAATATTACCTGGTATCAAAGATAAATTTTCCAAGCCACCGTAATCATGATTTAAGCACCACATTACAAATTCATGCCAGTTTTCGCCTGCCTTTGCATTTATATGGACATAATTATCTATTTGTGCAACAACCTCTTTACCTTTTAAATTGATATGAACCACCATGGATTCGATGTCTTTTGTAAGCAACATATTGCTGCCACCACCAAGTATGAATTTCTCTGGATGTTCTTTTGATGTTAGTGCATCCTTGAGTTCTTCGATTGTACTGACGGATACAAAATAGTTAGCCTTAGCGTCAATGCCAAAGGTATTAAAATGTTTTAAAGATGTATGTTGCTGAATTTGCATTTAATGTTTGTAAACTTTTAGTGCTTCGCCTAGGATATGGACTGCCTTAATCAAGCTATTTTCATTAAGAACATAAGCAATCCGTATTTGATTGAGTCCAACACCAGGGGTTGAATAGAAGCCTGCCGCAGGCGCTACCATAACGGTTTCGCCATTGATGTCAAAATCTTCTAAAAGCCATTGTGCAAAATGGTCAGCGCTCTTTATGGGTAATTCTACGATGCAATAAAAAGCACCATTTGGTTTACCGACCTTGACTCCATCAATTTTGTCTAGCTCTCGCATCAAAGTATTACGTCTTTTGACGTACTCATCTATCACTTCATTAAAATAGCTTTGAGGCGTATCCAAAGCAGCTTCACTAGCAATTTGTGCTAATGTTGGTGGGCTCAAACGTGCCTGTGCAAACTTTAATGCCGTTTTAATGACCTCCTTATTTTTGGAAACAAAATATCCTATTCGAGCACCACACATGCTATATCGCTTGGATACAGAATCAATCATAATGGCATGTTCTTCCAATCCTACTTCTTGCATTATGGAGTAAAATTCGGTACCGTCATAAACAAATTCTCGATATACTTCATCAGCAATAAGAAACAAATCGTGCTTCTTGACTATGGTGGCTAATTGTTTTATTTCTTCTTTGGAATAAAGGTAACCTGTTGGGTTTCCCGGGTTGCAAATTAGAATTGCTTTGGTTTTTGAAGTGATTAATTTTTCAAACTCTTCAATCGGTGGCAAGGCAAAATTATCTTCAATTTTCGAAATTACTGGTACAATTTTTACATTTGAAGCCGTAGAAAAACCATTGTAATTAGCATAAAATGGTTCAGGAATTATGACTTCATCATCAGTATCCATGATACTTCCGAAGGCAAATAGTAAAGCTTCACTGCCACCTGTTGTGACGATGATGTTGTTATGACTGACATCGATATGATTTTTTTTATAATAGTCTGCAATTTTTTTTCTGTAATCTTCAGAGCCTTCAGAACGTGTATAAGCGAGAATATCAAGTGAATGGATTCTTACGGCATCAAGAGCGATTTCAGGTGTTTTGATATCTGGTTGTCCAATATTTAAATGATAAACAGTTTTTCCCTGTTGATAGGCCTTTTCAGCGTAAGGAACTAACTTCCTTATAGGAGATTCTGGCATTGAAAGCCCTTTTTTTGAAATCTTTGGCATTGACTTAAATTTTAAATGGCAAAGTACCGAAAATTATCTTAAAGTTTTTTTAAAAATTATGCCAAAACATATAACTTGAAACAAAGAATCGTAAATTGTTGTAGTTACTTAACTTTCAACAAATGCTAAAAAGAAATTTGCTCACGCTTTTCTGGGTTTTGGTTACTGTTTTTTCTTTTTCTCAAGGAGATTTTAATTTATTGAATTCAAAAAAAGATAAAATACCATTTCAGCTGATCAATAATCTTATTGTTATACCTGCGGAAGTTAACGGAGCTGAATTGTCTTTCTTGCTCGATTCTGGAGTAAGTAAACCCATTCTATTTAACATTATCACGCTTGCTGATTCGCTACAGATAAAAAACATAGAGAAAGTTATGTTGAGAGGCTTGGGCGGAGAAGGTTCAATAGAAGCCTTAAAATCTAAAAAGAATTTAGTTAGAATCGGAAATGCCATTAATGTGAACCAAGAAATATATGTAGTCTTTGATGAAGCGATTAATTTTACGCCAAGACTGGGTATTGTCATTCATGGTATCATTGGATATGATGTATTCAAGGATTTTATTGTCGAAATAAACTACGCATCCAAGTATCTTAAATTTCATAACCCATTGACCTACGAATACAAGAAATGCAGAAAATGTAAAACCTTAGATTTAAGTTTTAGTCAAAATAAACCATACATAGATGGAATTGTATCGATTGATTCGACTCAAATTCCGGTAAAATTACTTGTGGATACTGGTGGAAGCGATGCTCTTTGGTTGTTTGAAAATAAGGATATAGGCATCATGCCAAAAGACAATAAATATTTTGAAGATTATCTTGGAAAGGGATTAAGTGGAAGTGTTTATGGAAAACGGTCTAAAATTGAATCGTTCTCACTTCAAGGATTTGAATTTAAGGATGTTAATGTTGCTTTTCCAGATTCATCTTCGATAAGTATCGCTCGAAATTACAAAGAACGGAGCGGAAGTATTTCTGGAGAATTGTTAAAGCGCTTCGACATTATATTTGATTATTACAATGCAAAAATAACCTTGAAAAAAAACCGCAATTTTAAAATGCCATTTACTTATAATAAAAGCGGAATTGTTGTAGAGCAAAGTGGGATAAGAATAGTAAGGGAAATTAGCGATGGAAATTTTTACAATAAAGATGATAATGCTGATGGCACAAAAAAAATAGTATTCCAATCCACCTATAAACTTGCCGTCAAGCCCGCCTATAGAATAGTAGAATTGAGACATGATTCAGCTGCAGAAAAAGCTGGATTAATGCTCGATGACATCATTGTGTCTATAAATAATAAGGATGTATCCAATCTAAAACTTCAAGACATCAACAGTATATTTTCTGAAGAGGATGGGAAGTTAATGCGTATTAGCATTGAGCGCTACGGAAGAGTATTTAACTACGAATTCAGATTGGAAAAGTTGTTTTAAATAAAAATCCCTTTAATAATATTTTACTAAAGGGATCTATAAAATTTTACAGAAAGTGTATTATTGTTCCATTATACTTTTATCTTTTTTCTCCAAAACACTTGTTTTGGCAGAATCGACAACATCACCTTTAATTTTTAAAGCAACGGTTGGAGTGTCTGCATTTGAAATAACAGTAATAGTTTTTCTAATTGGATTTACTCTATTGGTATCGTATTTTACAGATATTTCACCTGTTTGACCAGGCATAATAGGAGCTTCAGGTTTTTTTGGAACCGTACATCCACAAGTAGATTTTACATCACTAATAATTAATGGGGCATTACCAGTATTGGTAAATTCAAACACTCGAATACCATCGGCACCTTTTTCAATGGTGCCATAATCAATGGTATCAGTTTTAAATTCAATTTTCGCTACTTTTTCTTGAGCGAAAACACCAACACTCATTAATCCTACAAATAAAATTGCAACTAAATTTTTCATCATTTTATAATTTATGTTATTTTAATAATATTCAGCAATTCGACCTAATCGAATTATTTTGATATCGAAATTTTTAAATTTAACTTTCAAAACTACTTACTTTTTCCCATTCAGCAAAATAAATTAGATGTAATACATCAAACAGTAAACAATATAGAATTTACTTCTTGCATTAATTGTTGTTATCATTTCACAAAAAAAGAAATATAAGTACTTTTGCGTACTGTATTACAAAAACAATACCAAGATATGCAAATCCCAACAAAATATTCTGCTTCAGAGGTAGAAAATAAATGGTATAGCTATTGGATGAAACACGATTATTTTCATTCAGTGCCTGATGAGAGAGAGCCGTACACTATTGTAATTCCACCGCCAAACGTAACTGGCGTACTGCACATGGGACACATGCTCAATAATACCATCCAGGATGTCTTGATACGCCGTGCGCGCCTTCAGGGAAAAAATGCTTGTTGGGTACCAGGAACAGATCATGCTTCTATTGCCACCGAAGCTAAAGTGGTGGCAAAGTTAAAGGAGCTCGGTATCGATAAAAATGACCTTACAAGAGATGAGTTTTTAGCACATGCCTGGGAGTGGACGCACGAGTATGGCGGGGTCATTTTAGAGCAGCTTAAAAAATTGGGTTGTTCTTGTGATTGGGATAGGACTAAATTCACCATGGATCCTGACATGAGCGAAGCAGTCATTAAGGTTTTTGTGGATTTACATAACAAAGGATTGATTTATAGAGGCTACCGAATGGTGAATTGGGATCCTGAAGCCAAAACAACCTTGTCTGATGAGGAAGTCATTCATGTAGAACGTAATGACAAATTGTACTACGTAAAGTATAAAATTGAAGATGAAGATGGTTATGTCACCATTGCCACAACGCGACCGGAAACCATCTTGGGTGATACAGCTGTGTGTGTCAATCCAGAAGATGACCGATTTAAAAAATTGATTGGTAAAAAAGTAATCGTTCCTATTTGCAACCGGTCAGTTCCTATCATTGCCGATGATTATGTGGATATGGAATTTGGTACTGGCTGTTTAAAAATCACTCCCGCACATGACGTAAATGACAAGGCCATTGGCGATAGACATCATCTCGAAATCATTGATGTGCTCAATGATGATGGCACAATGAACAGCTACGGAATGCATCACGTTGGAAAAGATAGGGTCGCTGCCAGAATGGATGTTGCCAAAGAACTTGATGCATTGGGCATACTGCACAAAACTGAAGATTATACACATAAAGTTGGCACCAGCGAACGTACAAAGGCCGTAATCGAACCACGCTTGTCTGACCAATGGTTTTTAAAAATGGAAGATTTGGTAAAACCAGCTATCAAAGCAGTTTTGGAAGACGGTGATGTTAAATTGTTTCCAAAACGATTTAATAATACCTATCGTCATTGGATGGAAAATATTCGCGATTGGAACATATCGCGTCAACTTCTCTGGGGTCAGCAAATCCCTTCCTATTATTATGGGCCAGGAAACGATGATTTTGTCGTGGCTGAAAATATCGAATTGGCTCTCGAACTGGCACAACAAAAATCCAACAATCAAGCACTCAAAATCGAAGATCTGCAACAAGATAAGGACGCACTCGACACGTGGTTTTCTTCATGGTTGTGGCCAATAAGCGTCTTTGATGGCATACGCAACCCAGATAATCCAGACATCAACTATTATTATCCAACCAACGATTTGGTGACGGGTCCAGACATTTTATTTTTTTGGGTAGCTCGGATGATTATTGCAGGTTATGAATATAAGGATAAAAAACCATTTACAAACGTTTATTTAACAGGCTTGGTTCGTGATAAACAGCGTCGTAAAATGAGTAAATCGCTTGGAAATTCTCCCGATGCCTTAAAGTTGATTGACGATTATGGTGCTGATGGAGTTCGCGTTGGTCTGCTATTGAGTTCTGCGGCAGGAAACGATTTGATGTTTGATGAAGAGCTGTGCAAGCAAGGAAAGGGCTTTGTGAATAAGATTTGGAATGCATTTCGTTTGGTGCAAGGTTGGGAAGTTGCAGATATTCCGCAGCCCAAAGCGTCCAAAGTTTCTATTGAATGGTATCAGTCCAAGTTTCAAGAAACCTTGCTGGATATTGAAGATCACTACAGTAAATTCCGTTTATCGGATGCCTTGATGTCCATTTATAAATTGATTTGGGATGATTTCTGTTCATGGCTATTGGAACTTGTCAAACCAGAGTATCTGCAGCCAATGGATTCAAAGACATTTAAGGATGTGATAGCTATTTTTGAAGATAATTTAATTATACTCCATCCGTTTATGCCATTTTTAACTGAAGAGATTTGGCAATTTATTTCTGAAAGAACTCCAGATGAAGCTTTGATTATTTCAAAATATCCAAAAGGGATATCATTTAATACCGAATTGATTTCAGATTTTGAAATGGTAAAAGAAGTTGTTTCTGGCATCAGAACCATTAGAAAAGAGAAGAATATTTCCTTTAAGGAAACCATAGATCTATCCGTTTTGAACAACGAAAACCTTTCGGAGAGGTTTAGTTCGGTGATCATGAAGTTAGGTAATATTTCTAAAATGGAGTCCGTTTCGGAAGCGGTTGAAGGTGCATTGAGTTTTAGGGTACAGTCCAATGAATATTTTGTTCCTATTTCTGGAGCAATCAATATTGAAGAAGAAATCAAGAAATTAAATGATGAACTCAGATATACCGAAGGATTTTTGAAGTCAGTTCAGGTAAAATTATCAAATGAAAAGTTTGTGGCGAATGCAAAACCCGAAATCATCCATAACGAACGCAACAAAGAAGCAGATGCCCTAGCTAAAATTGAAACATTAAAATCGAGTTTGGCGAGTTTACGTTAATGTTTACATATTTGGAATATAAGCGCTTCGATGTTTTACCACTCGTACAATCGATTGGAATCGAGTTTTATAAAAATAAACAGTAAAATGGTAAAGCCCCATAGACTTGAACCTCCATAACTAAGGAAGGGCAGGGGTATGCCAATGGTTGGAATCAGTCCCATGACCATTCCTATATTGATCAAAAAGTGAACAAATAAAATCGATGCTACGCAATAACCATATACTCTACTAAACTGTGATTTTTGTAATTCCGCTAGAAATAAAATCCTTGTTAATAAAGCAACAAATAAGATGACGACCAAAGCGCTGCCTAGAAATCCCCATTCTTCGCCTACAGTGCTAAAAATATAATCGGTATGTTGCTCTGGTACAAATTTCCCTGTGGTTCGTGTTCCCTGCAAAAAGCCTTTTCCGCTCAAACCACCCGAACTAATTGCTTTTTCAGATTCGTTAAGGTTATACAGAATGGTTTGCTTCATCTCCTTCAATTTTGCTGGGTCACTCTCTAATCGCAACCATAAACTGATTCTATCTTGCTGGTGCTCCTTCAAAATGTCGGTGTAAAAATATTTCACACCAAACGTAATGCTTATGCACAAAAGAAAAATACCGATAGACTGAATAAGCATTGGACGCTTTCGTTTTGCAAAAAAATGTAGCCCAAAAATTAAAAAAGCAGACAGTGCGATTGCAAAAATAATCCCAAATTTAAGAGTGAAAACCGATAACAAAATGACCACAACGCCAACAATCAAATAAATTTGTTGCAAACCTTCACGATAAAAGACAAAAAAGAAAGCTACATAGACTACTGTACTACCAGCATCATTTTGTAACAAAATTAAAACTGCTGGTATAAGAATTATAGCGATGCATTTTAATTGGTCTTTTAGAGTTTTAATGTTCGTCTGCAAATCACTTATAAATTTTGCAACGGCCAAAGATGTAGCGAACTTGGCAAACTCACTAGGTTGTAAAGTCATGCTGCCAATGCCATACCAAGCAGTAGCGCCGTTGACAGTTTTCCCAAAGACAAACAACCCAACAAGTGAGAGCAACAATATAAAGTATATAATACTTGCAAAACGCTCATAAAATTTGGCTTCAATAGCCAGTGTTAGAACGATGAGACCAATCGTCAATAATATAAATATTGCTTGTTTGCCGTAAGGTTGTTCTGTATCAAAATAATTTTCGATTTCACCTTGATGCGATGCAGATAATATATTTAACCAGCCAAAACCTACCAAAAGCAGAAATATTACTATGGTAATCCAATCCA
>JBGTCT010000209.1:0-5678 GCA_041748695.1 Aquaticitalea sp.
CTGCCTACTGATTTAAGGTACTTCTATTTCGTTAACTATTTTGTTGATGATATCAACTGAAGTGACATTTTCTGCCTCGGCTTCATAGGTGATGCCTATTCTGTGTCTTAGCACATCGTGCACAACGGCACGAACGTCTTCGGGAATTACATAACCACGGCGTTTAATAAAAGCATAACATTTTGCAGCCATCGCCAAGTTGATACTTCCACGAGGTGATGCGCCAAAGGAAATCAAAGGTTTAATATCGGCAAGTTTATATTTTTCAGGATAGCGTGTTGCAAAAATAATGTCAAGAATGTACTTCTCGATCTTTTCATCCATATAGACTTCCCTAACCGCTTGCTGCGCTCTTAATATGGTTTCTATGGATACCACTGCATTAACCTTTTCAAAAGCACCTTTAAGATTGGAGCGCATAATCAATTGCTCCTCGTCTTGCTTTGGATAATCAATGACTGTTTTTAACATAAAACGGTCAATTTGAGCTTCTGGTAATGGATAGGTTCCTTCTTGTTCGATTGGGTTTTGAGTAGCCATTACTAAAAAAGGTCTATCTAATTTGAACGTCTCGTCGCCAATGGTCACTTGTTTTTCTTGCATGGCTTCCAAAAGAGCAGATTGCACTTTGGCAGGTGCACGATTGATCTCATCTGCCAAAACGAAATTGGCAAAAATTGGTCCTTTTTTAATAGAAAAATCATTGATTTTCATATTGTAAATAAGGGTCCCTACAACATCGGCAGGTAATAAATCTGGTGTGAACTGTATTCTACTAAATTTTGCGTCAATTGCTTGAGCGAGCGTATTGATGGCCAAGGTTTTTGCCAATCCTGGGACACCTTCCAACAAAATATGGCCTTGACCCAATAACCCGATGAGCAATCGTTCAATCATATAGCGTTGACCGACAATGACTTTGTTCATTTCCATCATCAGCAAATCAACAAAAGCACTTTCTCTTTCAATTTTTTCGTTAATTGATTTAATATCAATTGCAACAGAATTTTCCATTATCCTTTAAATTTAATTTAGCCCAAAGCGGTTCTTTTTTTGAGGACTGCAAATTGTTAAATTTTATCGTGGTTTCCTGTTAATAATTGGTTAAAAATTAAAGAGCAACGCCATTGGCGTTGCTCTTTTAATAAAACTTTGTGATTTTATGAATTATTCCAATATCACAAAGCCAATATTTGTATTGGATTCTGCCGTAACTTGTACGTTTTCAATTACGACCGGAGTCAATTCCGAAGCAAGGTCAGGTGTAATTGTTACTGTGTAAATTCCAGGGTTTAGGCCTACCAAAAGAAAGTTTCCTTCCATATTAGTGTAAGATGAAATTGTATTAATTCCGTTGTTTGCCGAAACCTCAACTTGAGTGTTCAGAGGCAATACATTTCCAGAAATAGTTCCTGTTGTAGCTTCGACTGAAGCCCTAATTACTGGTTTTAAAATGATGTTTCCAGAATTTCCTGCGTTAACAATCGATTCGTCCACATCAAAATCTAGAAGAAATGTATATGCAATATTTGGCAACAACGTTTCATTAACTTTTATTTTTAAACCAGATTGTTGCGCGCTTGGTGTTGTTAAAGGGAATGTTTCACCATCGATCACAACAGTGTTGTCGTCACCTAATATTAAACGAATTTGATTCAAGGTTCCTGATAATACCTCAAAATCATCTACCAAAAGTACATTTACCCCTCCTGTAAGTTCCAACAAATCATAAATTCCAGGGTTGATGGCGTTTAAACTCTTCCAACTACCTTCATCATCGCTAGCATCATTGACCTTTACCATGACATCTACGACGTCTATATACACATGGTCGTAATCGCCAGGTGCGTCCATAAGTCTTACGGATATTGTAGATGTTTCTTGTGTATTTGAAGTGGAATCATCATTGCAGCCAACAAAGGCAAATGCAATCATGGAAAGCATAAATAATTGAATTTTTCTTGTAAGTTTCATGTTCGGGATTTTAAAATTGTATTTAGATATACGTTCAGAAAACTAGTTTGGACGTAATTAATCATTTAACTTCCTTTAAATCATATACACTTGTGGCATATAAACATTTCACAATGAATAAACTCTCAAAACTTCATACTCCTAATCTATTTATTATCATAACATTCATTATTAATCACCTAGTGTCATGGTATATTCTATGACTTTTAAGTATTTTTATAAATGAATAATGGAAACTAACAATAAACAAGAAAACAATTGAAATATTCTAAAATTATAGCAGGTACTATGACTTGGGGACATTGGGGAAAACAATTCTCAACTGTTCAAATGATCGATCTTATGCAGCATTGTATTGAAAAGGGCATCACCACCTTCGACCATGCCGATATATATGGGTCCTATACAACAGAAGCTGATTTTGGAAAGGCATTTGCCGAAAGCAGTATTAAGCGTGAAAAGATTCAGTTGATATCAAAATGTGGCATTCAACTCGTGTCAGAAAATAGAGCTAATAAAGTCAAGCACTACCATTATAGTAAGGATTACATTATTTGGTCGGTCGAAAATTCACTTAAAAATCTCCAAACCGATTATCTCGATTTGCTTTTGCTTCACAGACCAAGTCCATTGATGCATCCAAACGACATTGCAGAAGCCATCTCGGCACTAAAGAAGGACGGAAAAATAAAAGATTTTGGTGTCTCCAATTTTACAACATCTCAAGTGGAATTGATTTCAAATTATACAGAAATTTCAGTCAACCAAATTGAATTCTCATTGACACAACCCTCGGCAATGTACTATGGAAGTTTGGATCAAATGATGATCAAAGACATTGTGCCAATGTCGTGGTCACCTTTAGGATGTGTTTTTAAAAAAGACAGCGAACAAACAAGGCGCATTCATAAGCAACTTGGAGCATTGATGGATATGTATAATGCTACCGAAGATCAATTACTATTGGCTTGGATTTTAAAACATCCATCCAATATTCACCCCGTCATTGGAACCACATCAAAGAAACGCATCGTTGATGCCGTAAAAGCTGTAGACATCACATTACTGTTGGAAGATTGGTTTTTGATTCTGGCGGCTTCACAAGGACATGAGGTGCCATAGTTTGGTTGCAAACGATCAGTCTTTTAAAAAATAAAAAAATAATGAAAGGAAAAACAGTATTAATTACAGGCGCTACAAGTGGTATTGGAAAAGCCACAGCCTATGAGTTGGCCAAACACGGTATGAATCTCATTCTCTGCGGAAGGCGACAAGATCGATTGGACAATATCAAAAAATCTCTAGAGCAACAGACTGGTATACATACTTTAACATTTGACATCAGGGATAAAAAAGCAGTTTTTGATGCTATTGGCTCGCTTCCTGAAGCGTTTAAACATATAGACATCCTAATCAATAACGCAGGAAATGCACATGGTTTGGACCCTATCCAGGCTGGGAATCTCGATGATTGGGATGCGATGATAGATATCAATGTGAAAGGATTATTATATGTCAGTAAAGCAGTCATTCCCCAAATGACTGAACGACAATCAGGTCATATCATTAATATTGGTTCGTCGGCAGGAAAGGAAGTGTATCCAAAAGGGAATGTGTACTGTGCAAGCAAACATGCGGTTTTGGCGATTACAGATGGTATGCGGATTGATTTAAATCCGTTTGGAATAAAAGTATGCGCTATAAATCCAGGCCTTGTCGAAACCGAGTTCTCACAAGTCCGATTTAAAGGTGATGTGATTGCAAACTCAGTGTACAAAGGATACAAAGCTTTACAGCCCGAAGATATTGCAGAAATTATATATTTTGCCATTTCTAGGCCAGCACATGTGAATATCGCCGATTTATTAGTGTTTCCAACAGCACAGGCCAATAGTAGGACTTTGAAAAAAGAAATTTAAACCAAAAGATTCCTACTTTCGCAGGAACAAGCCATGATCAATAAACGACTTCTGATAAAGAATTTATTGGCTCACAACGATGAGAACAGCTTTTATGACAAAAAGCGGAAAATTGATATTGGCGAAAAAGAAGGAAAAGCTAAATTCTTAAAACACATCTGTGCGCTTTCCAACAGCAACCCGAATAATAATTCGTTTATCGTGATAGGTGTTGAAGATGAAGACAACAATATTGTCGGTGTCGATTTTTTTGATGACAGTAAAATTCAGAATCTGATCAACGCTTATTTAACCAATCCGCCAATTGTTCAGTATGAAAACATTCCGTTTCCTCATTTGCCCGACGATAAAGTTGTTGGTTTGGTAACGATTAGACCCATTGGGAAAATAACTTCACTTCGAAAAAATATCTGGAAATATTACGGTGGTTCAGTCTTTTTTAGGGATGGCAGCATGAGTATGCCAAAGGTTTTTGATATCGAAATAAAGGATGTCAACTCAAAAATTGTGGAATCCATTGAGATGCACGCGCAAAATAATATAGAATACACGCTTGATGGTGTTTTCGATTTTATGAATAAGCGAAAGGATTACAATCCAAAATACAAGGTTTTCAAAGAATATTTTGTGCTCTGTTGGGCAGGCCAAAAAAAGGTAGTTAAAAATGAAACTTTTTTTAGCCGAGTAGATATTGAATTGGTCAACGAGCAAGTGCGGCTCTTCTTTTCAACTTTAGATGAAGTATCTATTACTTATGACGAAAACTCCTTTAAAATTATCGAATATGTGAGTCTGGGATTGCAAAACTCCTATAAATACTATCCATTGGAAGAAACCAATATCGAATTTGGCAATAACGCCAATTACCATATAGACACTAAATTATTGTTTGAGCCACCTCAATTTGACAAAAAAGTGTTGCACCATATTTATAATACCAACAATGCCATACTTCAAAAATTGAAAAAAGGGCTATCACTTACCAAACATGAAGAAGAAGATTTGATAAATCTTCCTGCCACATACTTAATATGTTACCTCAACCTATTTCATGAAGCAATAGATAAGCTCAACGATGCAAAAACCTATTTAAGGGATTATAGCCAGGAGGTCTACAGCAATTATAAAGAGTCGATTCGGATTTTGCGCAAAGTAAAATATAGTTAATTCTTAACAAAAACTTTTCAATTTGGAAATGTTGATTTAGATTAAAATTCTGAATTTTACAGTGCTATTAATCAGTTATATAACACCCATTTCTCCCGATATTATTTCGGCATTGAAGTGGGTTTTATTTGTTTTTTGACTAATTCAATGTACGAATGCTACCATTCATACAGTTTTTTCTACCAATCATAGTATTTGTAATCAGGTGTGCTAAAAATATTACGATTTTTGTAATGCTATTAATCAAATTTACAAAACCTTATTTCTCCCGATCCTTTTTCGGCATTGAAATAAGGTTTTTGTTTTTTAGAAACATTAATAGCGACATTTTCAAATGTGGCTATTATTTATTAATTAGGTATGGTTTTAAAGATCAAACTTAATCCCTTGTGCCAATGGCAACTCGGTTGTATAATTAATTGTATTGGTTTGACGTCGCATATATACTTTCCAAGCATCAGAGCCAGACTCACGTCCACCACCTGTTTCTTTTTCCCCTCCAAAAGCACCACCAATTTCAGCACCAGAGGTCCCGATATTGACATTTGCAATACCACAATCCGAACCTTGAACTGATAAAAAGGCTTCTGCTTCCCGCAAATTATTTGTCATGATGGC
>JBGTCT010000210.1:0-12828 GCA_041748695.1 Aquaticitalea sp.
GATAAATTCCAACTCGATTTTCTTGGGAACATTGCCATCAACAATTATAATTTTCAACCACAAAACCGTCAGACAAACTTTGGAACTTTAGAAAATCCATTGGCGTTGTTGGTGTTTTATGAAGGTCAGGAAAAAGATGCATACCAGACGTATTTTGGAGCGTTCAAGGCCAATTATTTTGTTAGTGATGATTTGACCCTAAAATTAATCGCGTCCACCTATCATACCACGGAAGAGGAATATTTTGACATTTTAGCACAATACAGATTGGGTGAAGTGAACAGTAATATTGGTGATGAAAATTTGGGTGAAGTTGAATTTAGCGAAGGCATTGGAGGTCAATTGACGCATGCCAGAAATGATTTGGATGCATTGATTGCCACCGTTGAACATCGCGGTGATTACACAAAAGATGACAACACCTTTGAGTGGTCCGTAAAATATACACGAGAAGATATCAGGGACCGTTTGGTTGAATGGGAAGTCATCGATTCTGCAGGTTTTTCTATAAATCCACCAAATCTCGATTTTTTTAACCAACAGCCGTACGAACCTTATCAAGGTCCTTTGGTGGCATTTCAGAATGTTAGGGCAACAAATCAAGTGGAGATTAATCGACTACAGGCTTTTGCCCAATGGAGTAAACGTTCGATGTTGGGTACTAACGAAGTGTTTTACAATGCTGGTGTCAGGGTTCATAATTGGACAGTGAATGGCGACAGAATTGAAAGCTCCACACAAACAGTTTTTAGTCCTAGAGCACAATTTGCCATCAAACCCGATTGGGAGAAGGATATGTTATTCCGGATTGCTGGAGGATTGTATTACCAGCCGCCTTTTTACAGGGAATTACGCGATTCTTCGGGTATTGTAAGACCAAACGTAAAGGCACAAAAATCTGTTCATATTGTTTTAGGGAGCGAATACAGTTTCAAGATGTGGGATCGACCTTTTAAATTGGTTTCCGAAGCCTATTATAAAAGCATGACGGATGTGAATCCATACACACTCGAAAATGTTCGTATTCGTTATAGGGCTACCAACAATGCCGAAGCTTATGCTTACGGATTGGATTTACGCCTCAATGGCGAATTTGTTCCTGGAACCGAATCCTGGTTTAGTTTTGGTTATCTCAAAACCGAAGAGAACATTGAAGATCGAGGTTTTATAGCACGACCAACCGATCAACGTCTAAAATTCGGTGTGTTGTTTCAAGATTATGTCCCGACTATTCCAGATTTAAAAATGTATTTGAATTTGGTCTATAACACAGGAGTTCCTGGAGGTTCGCCAAGTTATGCAGATCCATATCAATATCAAAATCGATTAAGGGATTACAAACGTGCCGATTTGGGAATCAGTTATGTCGTGGTGGATCAAAATAAAGAGTACAACGCAAGATGGAAAGGAAGTTTTAAAGAATTGACTTTAGGTTTTGAAATTTTTAATATGTTTGATGTTCAAAATTCAATTACCAATACATGGGTTCGGGATGTTTACAGCAAACGTCAGTATGCCATTCCAAATTTTTTGACTCCTAGATTGTTTAATTTACGCATGTCAATTAAATTTTAATTCTTTTCGAAGGCTTTCAAAATGTCTACCACATAATCCACTTCTTCCTTTGTATTGAATGTACTAAACGAAAAGCGAACCGATGGTTTTAATAAATCCTCGGGGATTAAGATTTGCGAAAGTACATGCGAGTTTTGACTGCTCCCACTTTGACAGGCACTTCCTCTTGAACAGGCAATTCCCTTGAGATCTAACTGAAATTGAAGCAAAGACGCTTTTTCTGGAGCTAAAGGCAAACAGACATTCAATAATGTATAAGTACTTTGATCAAGATCATCGCAATTCCCATTAAAACCAACTTTAGGAAAGGCTTTTTTTAAGGCATCCATAAAATGCAGTTTCAAACCAGAAATGTAAGTCTGTTCTGTTTCCAAATTGTCATAGGCGATTTTTAAAGCCACTTCCATTCCTATTATATTGTGTACGGACTCTGTTCCGGCCCTAAAGCCCCGCTCCTGCTCTCCTCCAAAAATAGACGCTTTTAAACCACTGTTTTTTCTGATGAATACAAATCCAACACCTTTTGGACCATGAAATTTATGGGCACTTGCAGCTAAAAAATCAATGGGCGTTTTCTTTAAATCCAGTGGATAATGGCCAATAGATTGCACAGTATCACTATGAAACAAGGCATTATTGGCTTTGCAAAGTTCTGCTACTTTTTGAAGGTTCAAGATATTTCCGATCTCATTGTTGATATGCATTAAGCTTACCAATTTTTTATGATGCGATTGCAATAGGGTTTCCAAATGCTGCAGATTCACATTTCCTTTTTCATCTAAATCGACATAAGTGACTTTAATTTCATATTCCAATTCCAGTTGTTGTGCTGTATGTAACACGGCATGGTGTTCAATTCGGGAAGTAATAATTTCGAGAACTGCTAAATCTTTAGTGGCGCTTTGCAATACCAAATTATCTGCTTCAGTACCGCCCGAAGTAAATACAATTTCTGAAGCAGCACAATTCAAAAGTGAGGCAATGGTTTTGCGTGATTGTTCAATCAATGATTTAGAAGATCGACCAAAACTGTGACTGGATGATGCATTGCCATAGGTATTTTTCATCACCTCCATCATGCGCTCGATGACCTCTTCACGAATGGATGTTGTTGCCGCATTATCAAAATAAACTTGTTTGTTCATAATGTGTTTTGAAAGGTCAAAAATAGCACAAATAAATCACAACTTCCTACGTTATAAAGTCTCAAATGCCTTATTTTTGTTTCAAATTGACTGGAATGAGAAAATTTATGTACCTGTTTTGTTTGGCACTATTATTAGCCAATTGTAATGATGGTGATGTATTGGAAGTTGGTTTGGAGTTTGATCAAACATTGACATTATGCAATCAAAACACAACAAACTTCTTAATATATGACACCAAACTCGATCCTTTTGAGTCCTTAAGTTTATTATTTCCGCGAAATGCCACATCAGAATTGATTTTCAATCCTTTGGTAACTCCTTTTGCGTCTAATTTTAATATCAATGGATCTACCATAAAATTCAATTACCGGACCTATAATGGTAATCCTGAAAATTTGCTCTGTCAATTGGTTCCTGATCCAACCACAAATATTATCAATGATTATTCGGCCTCCTCTGGAAGGGTAGACACCTTAACTACTTTTGAAGATGACGATGAAGATGGCATCCCAACAAGTGTAGAAGATTTAAATCTCGACGGAGACAATAATCCAGAAACTAACCCAACAGATACCGATGGCGATGGTATCCCCGATTATAAGGATGAAGATGATGACAACGATAACATCCTAACCAAATTTGAAAACCCTAATTATACTGCCGCTGACGGATTAGCAGCTGCCCAAGACTCCGATGGTGATGGTACTCCTGATTATTTAGATCCTGATGATGATGGTGACGGTGTCCTTACACGATATGAAGATGAAAATGCAGATAACAATCCTAGAAATGATTTTGATGAGGCCTCTGAAACACCAGATATTCCAAGATATTTAGATCCAACGGCCACAACCGTTTTCATCGTTGACATTTTAGTACCAAATAGGTTTAAAAGAAATTATCAGGTAAGATTTATACTCACTGATATTGATTTAGAGATATTGAGCACAGATGTTATAGAATTGGGTACTTTAGAGTATTTCATCATGTTTGAATGACCTGAATTAGAAATTAGGCATTTTGAAAAATATAAACTTCCGTGGCTCCCAAGCCATATTTTTGATAATCGGCAGCATAAAATTTGACGTTTTCATAGCGTTTAAAAAGATATTCCAATTCAATTTTTAGCACCCCTTCGCCTACTCCATGTATAAACACCACTTTTTGGATGCGGTTACGAATGGCAAATTCCAATTGTCTCTTGGCCGTATCGAGTTGTAAATTAAGCATTTCGTAATTGCTCATTCGCTTATCATGTTGGGTCAATTGATGAATGTGTAAATCGACTTCCATTGTTGCCTGATTGCGTTCCTTTGGTTTAACTTTTGGAATTTGGCGTCTTTTTGGTTGTTCTTTTTCGGAAATAACAGAATTAACAGATTGTCCAGAAAACAATTCTGATTTTAACGACTCTTTTGGATTAATTTTCAGAAGTTCTTTAGTTTCAAAATCGAGAACAAATCCATCTTCGGTTTCTATCGAAACTACATCTTTCATAATGTGTGTTACAATTCCAGAAATCGCTTCATCCATAACTAAAACTGAATCGCCAATCTTAAAACTCATCGTTGTTGTTTTTAAAATTTTCCCGATCATGTTTACTCGGAATGTTTCGCGAAATTCGATAGACACCCATCATCAAAATGAAGATTCCTGCCACCAAAATATATTGATTCTGATGTGTCCCAGTTTCAGCATAAACGGCTATAAATCCGCCAACTATAATTAAGAAAAGATTGATTAATCGTGATAAATTCATGGTCGATATTGCATATTTTAATTGGTATCGAAAATACGGTTTTCAACATTAAAAACGCGATGTTGGTAAATAATTTCTTTTAAACCGGAATGTAGGTGTAGCATACCAACCAACTTTTTATACATTTGTAAGGATCAAAAAAATATAGAGATGTCGTCACTTGAGGATTTTATGTTGCCATGTGTAACTAAAAAGATGTTTGGTATAGATTGCTTGGGCTGTGGTATGCAACGATCCGCATTATTTCTTTTCAAAGGCGATTTTTCTGCGGCCTTTTATATGTATCCAGCCATATTTACCTTGATTGCTCTGTTTCTTTTTACCATATCGCACTTAATTTTTAAGATCAAATATGGACATGCCCTTATATTAGGTCTATTTATTTTAAATATTATTATAATTTTAACAAACTATATCTTAAAACATTTTGTAAACTAATCAATCATGGAAGGACAAAAACTACCAAATTCAACCCTTATCCTCATTTTAGGCATTTTATCCATCGTAGGATGTTGCTGTTACGGTATACCAGGACTTATATGTGGTATCATTGCGGTGGTACTAGCTAATAAAGCTACCAATGTTTATAAACTGGCACCAGAAAATTATTCGGATTACGGCAATGTAAAAGCAGGAAAAATAATGGGAATTATTAGCATCGTATTAAGTATCCTATTCATTGCTTATCTTGTTTGGGTGATTTCATTTATCGGATTAGAAGCTTTGCAAAATCCAGAAATTCTTCAAGAAAAAATTAAAGAGATGCAAGGTTTGTAATCTCATGGAACTACCTCGATGCAACCATCGGTGAACTAATCCCAAATAGGTTGAAAAAAAGTGACTTCCGAAATTGAAAGTCGCTTTTTTTTATTTTTCAAATTGTTTTAACGTGTTGATTATGATGGATGCACAATCTAACAATTGATCTTTGGTCATTACCAATGGTGGTGCAAAACGAATGATGTTGCCATGGGTTGGTTTTGCCAATAGTCCGTTATCTCGAAGTGCCAAACAGATGTTCCACGCCGTATTACTGTCTTCAGTGTCATTGATGACAATGGCGTTTAGCAATCCTTTTCCCCTTACCAGTTTCACAATCGTACTATTCTGGACATAGTCATCCAATTGTTTTCGGAATAAATTCCCCAAAACATAAGCATTTTCAGCCAATTTTTCATCTCTTACCACTTCAAGAGCAGCAATCGCAACGGCTGCAGCTACTGGATTTCCTCCAAAAGTACTTCCATGCGTGCCAGGTTGAATCACCTTCATAATAGCATCGTCAGCCAAAACCGCACTTACAGGATAGGCACCGCCACTCAAGGCTTTTCCTAAAATCAGTATATCAGGCTTTACCTCTGGGGTTTCTGAACAATTTTTATCAGAGCAAGAACAATTTCCACAGGTTGCCAATAAACGCCCAGTTCTTGCTATACCTGTTTGAACTTCGTCCGCAATGAACAACACATTGTATTGCTCACACAACGCTTTTGCTTTCAACAAATAATCATCACTTGGCACATAAACCCCTGCTTCACCTTGAATTGGCTCCACTAAAAATCCTGCGACATTTGGATTGTTTTTTAAAGCTTTTTCCAAACTCGATAAATTGTTGTACTCTATTTTGATAAAACCATCAGTAAAGGGCCCAAAATGTTTTCGCGCCACTGGATCATTGGAAAATGATATAATGGTGGTAGTCCGACCGTGGAAATTGTTCTCGCAAACTATAATTTCGGCTTCCTTATTTTCTATACCCTTGACTTCATAAGCCCATTTTCGACAAATTTTCAAAGCGGTTTCAACCGCTTCGGCTCCTGTGTTCATAGGCAATAATTTGTCAAAGCCGAAAAATTCACAAGCAAATTTTTCAAATTTTCCGAGCATATCATTATGAAATGCTCTTGAGGTCAAAGCCAATGTTTTAGATTGTTCGATAAGTGCATTCACGATTTTTGGATGACAATGTCCTTGATTCACCGCAGAATAGGCGGAAAGAAAATCATAATATTTTTTTCCTTCCACATCCCAAACATGAACACCTTCACCTTTTGTTAATACAACTGGTAGCGGATGGTAATTATGGGCACCATACTTGTTTTCTAGTTCGATCGCTTTTTGCGATTTTGTGTGTTCTAAAACAGCCATTTTAATTTTATTTTAAATTAAAAAAAATAACCATTCCTTCTGTACCTTTATTCTTTCGAAGCGTCGAAAAAGCAGCGTGGGAGAGAAATCATCCCTAGGACTCGCAAATTACTAAATATTCGTGTCTCCCTAAAATTATTGTGGCATTTTTACCGAGAGGGATGATATCAGTAATTCCAAGCGTTTCATTTCTCTCAACATCGCATTTCTGTGCATTTGCATCCAAGCAAAAATTTTTAACATTCCAATAATCATGAAACAAAAGAAAACACCTGATATCCAAAGCATCAGATCATTTGTATTCTGCACTTCAAAAGTTTGTATAAGACAATAAATAAGTAAAATAAATGCCGATGTCATAATAATATTCATAATAACAAGAAGCCATGAATTTTTACCTTTAAATAATCCTCCAATCATTCCAAATACATTTTGCTCTTCCAATGAATCATAAAATTTTGCTTCTTCTTGAGTAAGTGTCTCCTTGATTAATTTGTCGATGTCTTCTACTTGATTTTTCATATTATTTATTTTTTCATTGTTGTTTTTAATTTTTCTCTTGCGTGAAACAATCTCGATTTAGCTGTTCCGATAGATATATCGAGTAATTCTCCTATTTCTTTAAGTGAATACTCTTCCAGATAAAAGAGCTTTAAAACTAATTGTTGTGCTTTTGGCAGTTCGTTGATATGCTTAATGAGCTTTTTTTGTAAATCTGAATTATCATTTGGTTCTTCATCCATGTCCTCCTGGCTTAATCCATAAGATGCCATCTCGTTCCGTTTTCTCTGAATATCTCGTAATGCATCCAAAGATTTGAAATACACGATGCGCAAAGCCCAACTTTTAAAACTTTTAGGATCTTTTAAATCCGCTATTTTATTGATAATGATGTTCCAGCAATCTTGAGCGATGTCTTTTGACAAGTCACTATCTTTTGTTATCCAATACGCTTTGTTGCAAAATTCCTTGTGAAAGCGTTTCACTAATTCAGGAAGTGCTTTTCTATCTCCAGCCTGAATTTGGTTAACTAGCACTTCATCATGATAAGAATTTGTTTCTGACATATTCAGGCTGGTTTCTATAATAAAGACGGAGAAAAATCAAATAAGTTCAATTTATCTCATAATATTTTGAATTCATTTTGAAATTACTCTTTTTTTAGAAGATTCACTTTAAAAATCTTGAACGATGACGTGGCAAAACCTAAAAAGAAACTATTTTTGCCCTATGTCAAGAAAAACCGTTAAACAAATCTTCGAAAATGTAGAAGTTGTAGATGCTGGTGCCAAAGGAAAAACCATTGGAAAAGCACCAGATGGCCGAGTGATATTTTTATCTAATGCAGTTCCTGGAGATATTGTGGATGTCCAAACTTTAAAAAAGCGAAAAGCTTATTTTGAAGGGAAAGCCATCGCCTTTCATACCTATTCCGATAAACGTACAGAGCCCAAATGTCAGCATTTTGGTACCTGTGGTGGTTGCAAATGGCAAGATATGGGCTATGAGCACCAGTTATATTACAAGCAAAAAGAAGTTGAGAACAATTTAAGACGTATTGGCCATTTAGAGTTGCCTGAAACGATGCCTATTTTAGGTTCAGCCAATGATTATTTCTACAGAAACAAAATGGAATTTTCGTTTAGTGATAGTCGATGGCTTACGTTGGATGAAATAAAATCTGATACCGATTTTGGTGATAAAAATGCACTTGGATTTCATATTCCGGGAATGTGGGACAAAATTCTGGACATCAAAAAATGTTGGCTGCAGGAAGATCCTTCCAATGATATCCGAAATGCGGTCAAGAAATTTGCCGTTGACAATAATCTCGAATTTTTCAACACACGAAACCAAACCGGGTTTTTGCGAACCATGATGATCCGAACGTCATCCATTGGAGATGTGATGGTGATGGTTCAATTTTTTAAAGAAGATGAGGCGAATCGAGAGCTTCTGCTCAATTTTATTGCTGAAACATTTCCGCAGATAACGTCGCTTCAATACGTTGTTAATACCAAAGCCAATGATACTATTTACGATCAGGAGGTTATTTGCTACAAAGGACAAGATCATATTTTTGAAGAGATGGAAGGCTTGAAATTTAAAATCAATGCCAAATCATTCTATCAGACCAATTCGCAACAAGCGTATGAACTATACAAGGTAACCCGCGATTTTGCAGATCTAAAAGGTGATGAACTCGTTTATGATTTATACACGGGAACAGGAACCATTGCACAGTTTATTGCCAAAAATGCCAGACGTGTCGTTGGAGTCGAATCGGTTCCTGATGCCATCGTGGCCGCAAAAGAAAATGCACAATTAAATGGGATTGACAACGTTGAGTTTTATGTTGGCGACATGAAAAATGTTTTTAACGATGATTTTATCCGTCAACATGGTCATCCCGATGTAATCATTACCGATCCACCGCGTGATGGTATGCATAAAGATGTGGTGGAACAAATCTTGAACATCGCACCAAACAAGGTTGTTTACGTAAGTTGCAACAGTGCCACACAAGCGCGCGATTTGCAATTGATGGATGCGGTTTACAAGGTCATGAAAGTACAGCCCGTAGATATGTTTCCGCAAACGCATCATGTCGAAAATATTGTACTTTTGGAAAAACGATCAATCAAATAATGATTTAAGCTTTGAGACAAAACCTTTTACAAAAAGTATTTATATTCACTTTCGTCATCATAGCCACTTGGAGCTGTGAGAAAGATGATATTTGTGCCACATCAACACCAACCACACCACATTTAATTATTTTGTTTAATGACATCAATGCGCCTGATGCCGCCAAAAATGCAAGACGCTTATCAGTGAGGGGATTTGATGCCAAT
Source organism: Aquaticitalea sp. (assembly GCA_041748695.1). GTDB lineage: Bacteria > Bacteroidota > Bacteroidia > Flavobacteriales > Flavobacteriaceae > JBPOFM01. Next base: position 9,486 of record JBGTCT010000210.1, read on the forward strand.
AATGTGGAAATATCAGAACAAATCATCGCCAATATGGATACGGATTCCATTGCCTTACCATTGCGATTTGAAGGAGAAACACCAACAACATCAAGATTTATATTGGAAAAAGATACCGACTTTTTTCTAGATGATGATCCATTAACAAATTCCAACATTGATATTATTACTGTCAATTACACACCAGAATTTGTCTATGTATCGCAAGCTTGTGGTTATAAAAGCATCTTTACCAACCTTTCCATTACCGTGGAACCTGATGCCGATAACTGGATATTTAATAGCGAAGTATTAAACATAACTGTAGAAAATGAAACACAAGCACACATCATACTGCGTCATTAGTTTTGCGTTTTTGATGTTTGTGTCATTAACATCAGTTTCGCAAAATAATTCGACTACAGCCAGAGATACCGTTACTTTCAAGGAAAAGTATGGGCTGCGGTTGGGTGTTGATATTTCCAAGCCTATCCGTTCATTTTTGGATGAGGATTACACAGGATTGGAAATCAATGGCGATTACCGACTTACAAAGCGTATGTATTTGGCAGGAGAGCTCGGCACCGAAGAGCTTAACACCACCACAGAATATTTGGATGTCACAACAAAAGGCAGTTATTTTAAAGCTGGTGTAGATTACAATTTCTACAGAAACTGGCTCGATATGGAAAACATGATTTATGGTGGTTTTCGTGTTGGCGTCAGTGCTTTTAATCAAACACTGAATAGTTTTACGGTTTATAACACAGATCAATACTACGAAGCTCCTTTCACTTCTACCGAATCACAGGAATTTAATGGGCTTTCTGCTATTTGGGCTGAAATGATCATAGGCATGAAAGTCGAAGTTCTTAACAATATTTACGTAGGATTGAATGCACAGCTCAAAGGGCGAATCACTGAAGATAAACCAGAAAATTTTGGAAATCTCTTCATTCCAGGATTCAATAAAGTGTTTGATAGCGGTCGATTTGGGGTTGGATTTGGCTACAATGTCTCCTACCTCATTCCTATTTATAAGAAGGACAAAAAAGTTTTGTTAGGTATGGAATAATTTATCGAATTAATTCCAATTGCTTACATTTCAATAATTGATTGATCAAAATTCCTTATCTTTTGCGTGGAAAATTATTTGTTATGGATAAAGAGTCTATTGCTAATTTATTGGAAGAAAAAAACCAAGCACTTCTAATTTGGCTCGAAAATCAGGAAACAGAAAAATGGGAACAAGGTCCCGAAGGTAAATGGACTACAGGACAACACGCACTTCATTTATTACAAAGTATTAAACCACTAAATGACGCTTTGAGCATGCCAAAATTCCTGCTGCGCTATAAATTTGGAAAGGCAAATCGTGAAGCCCGTAATTATGAAACCATTGTAAACCGCTACCAAGAACGGTTAAAAGAAGCCCAAGGCATCACGTTTAAGGCCTCTCAAAACATGAAAGTTCCTAGCATCAATGAAAAAGGATACATTTTAACCAGACTACAGGTTGAAAACAAAAAACTGCAATACAAAACCAGAAAGCTTTCAGATAAAAATTTAGATACACTGGTTCTTCCGCATCCGTTGATGGGAAAAATGCCTGTAAGGGAGATTATAATGTGGACTGTCCATCATACAGAACACCATGCGAAGACCCTTCAAGAGAAGTATTAAATGAGCTACCTCGATGCAAGGATGCGAGGTATCAAATTCCAATCCCGATAGCTATAGGTACAAATCCCAAAAATAAAAAAACGATGCAAGCATGGGGAAATTGTAGTTACAAATACAACATTCAATCGTCTCCAATTTAAAAAACCAATCACATGTACTCAAAAATTTTAACATTCTTGGCGCTTCTTATATTTATGGTTGCGCCTGGATTTTCTCAACAAATCACGGGAAAAATCGTTGATAGCAAAACCAAGGTGGCTGTACCTTTTTCTACCATTCAATTTGATGAATTTAATGGTGTCGTTACCAATGCTGAAGGTTTTTACAATTTTTCAGTTGATGGATTTGACGATTCCAAAATATTGACGGTGTCTTGTTTGGGGTATATGACCCAAACTATGAGTCTTCAGCAATTAAAATCGAAAAATTATGTCATTTCTCTGGATGAATCCGTCAATGAATTGAGTACCGTTTATCTTACCAACAGGATGCCAAATGTCGATTCGATTATGAAAAAGGTTCAAGCCAATTTGAAACAAAATTATAATAGCGCACTTACTAAAAACAAGATCTTTTCTAGACAGACCCAATTTTTTAAACCTGATGATGTCGCTATAGAAATCGAAAAGTCATCTGGATTCGGCAAAAATCAGTTAAAGGAATCCAATAGACAATTGGATTCTTTGACAAGAAGTTTAGTGAACAGTCCGCCGAGCCAAGAGTTCACGGATATCCTTGGGGAGTTTTACAGTCTGAATGATGCTGCAAACAAACTTCACGTGATCAAAGCCACAGAGCTTTTGGACATAAAAAACAAAAATACATTTGACAATATTCAGAAGAAGGCTACCAATGTTATCTTAAAACATCTAGACGTCAACGCGACCTATAAATTGAAGACTGGCTTGTTTAAAATTGAAGATTCCCTATCCTTAAAAGATGCCAAAAAAAAACAAGAAGAAAGTATTCCGAATTTAATGGATGTTAAGGCAAATGCAAACCAATTTCTCAAAGCGCATTCCTTTGGAGGTTCATCGATTTTTGACTTTGTGAGCGATACGTCCATTTATGATTACTCTATTGAAGACATCACTTATATGGAAGGAAAAGCGGTGTTTATCATTCAATTTGAACCACGTAAAAATAGAGCGAAATATACTGGAAACTTGTATGTTTCTGAAGAAGATTACGCAGTATTGAGAGTTGACTACAAATATGCAGAAGGTAAAAAAGGGCAATCCATCAATCTTAAGTTGCTCTTGGGAGTGAAATATTCCGAAAACGTCAACAATGGAACAGTTATTTACAAGAAAAATGTGAACACCAATTATTATTACCCATACTATATCAATCAGGAAATAGGTCGTTATGCGTATGTGCGTCGCCCTTTGAAGTTCATTGAGAATGGTGGCGATAAAGATAAAATTGCATTCGATTTTAAAGTGGATGGCAACATCATCGAAAAGAGAGAGATTTTGACATTTTCGAACGAAGTGATAACTGAAGAAACCTATAATGCCTTATTTGAAAGTAAAACTGTAGAATTCATCAAATTAAAACAATATGACCCTTCCATTTGGAAAGATTATACCGTACTGGAACCACTTGGGGAAATGAAACAATTCAGAGTAGTGGAATAGATTAGTTTGATTTTTGATTGCTGATTTTTGATTGCTGATTT